>JAFGKO010000134.1 GCA_016928525.1 Anaerolineales bacterium
TCATACCCACATTTTCAATTACTCTTCACGGTAGAACCTTTTCACTCTACTCACTGCCATAGGCAGTGGTTTTACACGCTAATAAATCCGGTTGCAGTAAGGTTGCAGTAAAAAAGAGCCCCCGGCGTATGGAGGCTCTTTTTCACCCCTACAGGTGGGGGATATAAGGTGATTTCTACCCATAAGTAGGTGACCGACCAGGGGCTCGAACCCTGAACCCACTGATTAAGAGTCAGTTGCTCTACCATTGAGCTAGTCGGCCAGTGGTGCGGGGGGTATTATACCCTAAAGGGAAGGAGTGTCAATAAACCACAGATGAACGCAGCAATTCTCAATATGGCTTTGCTGGATTGCCACACCTGCCACCTGCCCCGCACAGTTCGTTTGTGCGGGGTGCGCGGGGGTGCCAGGGAATCCAGCAAGCATGGCTTCGGATTTGACAATCCGAGCCAGCAAAAGCACGACACGTCCTTCAAAATGAGAATTGCTGAGATGAACGAGGATAAACAAAGATGTTCTCGATAAACGTGGTCCTCCAGATATCCATCAACTCGAAAAGGCTAAGTTTGGCCTGTTCATCAAACCGGCTGATGTTCACCTCTATTCATCCCCAATTAGATTTCCAGCTACCCAAATACGCCCGAATACGAACAAAAACTCCCTAAGGCTGCGATGTGCTGGTCGGATATTGTGTGTATGTTGGAATAGGGGTACGCGAGGCGGTCGGCGTGGGCGTGGGCGTATCGGTGGGCATGTAGGCCGGGTCGCCCTGCCAGGGCAGGAAGAGCGCAAACTGCTTGATATCGTACGTGCCTTGAACGTCGCGGCGCTGCAACCAGAACAGGTTGCTCTTGCCCTGGTCAGAAGTGAAGCCCAGCCCCATCGCAGCAATGTAACCCGCTGCGTGAACCTGGCTGCCGACACTGTCATTCATGAACCCAAAGGGATAGGCAAAAGTAGAGGCCTGCACACCAGTTGCCTGTTCCAGGTCTCTTTTGGCCTGATAGATCTCCTGGCGCTGGATCGGGACCCTCAGCTTCCTCAGGTCACGGTGACTGCGACTGTGGCTACCGATCTCCCAACCCGCAGCGGCCAGTTCTTTGATCTGCTCGGCCGTCATGTAGCCCTCGGTGTCCATGTAATTACCCACAATGTAGGCCACGCCAGTCAAACCATATTTCTGCATGATGGGAAAGGCTGTCTCGTAGACGCTGATATCGCCATCATCGAAGGTGATGATGATCGGGCGCGGCGGCAACTCGGCGCCCTCCTGGATGGCTTTGACCAACAACTCAATTGGAATGACAGTGTATTCCCAATCGTGCAGCAGTTTCATCTGGTCTTCGAATTTCTCAGGCGGAACGTAGTATTGGCTGTCTATGGGAGAAACCGCGATGCGGTGGTACAGCAAAATGGGGACAACGACCGCATCCGGTCCCTGCATGACCCGGGTCGACGTGGGGGTGGGTGAAATGGTGAATGTCGGGGTGATGGTGGCCGTTGGGGTAAGGGTGGCAGTTGCGGTTGGAGATGGAGGCGCTGTGACGGTAACCGTCAATTCCGGGGCGGCCTCCACGCTCTCGCCACAAGCTGTCAATATTAAAGTCATCCCCAAGAAAAAAAATAATGATCTTTTCATAAATGATTGGTTTCTCATGGTAACGCGAGATAGTATCTCGCGCAACGGATTATTGATTGAGTTCCCAGATAATGCGCAGACCTTCCAGCGTAAGCCAGGGCGAGATGATGTCGATCACATCGGTTTCTTTGGCGACGACCTCGGCCAATCCGCCCGTTGCGATGACTTTCATATCGCTTCCCAACTCGGACCGAAATCTTGCTACCATTCCCTCGACCATGCTCACGTACCCGAACAGCAACCCCGATTGCATGGCGTGGACGGTGTTGCGCCCAATGACGGAGGGCGGGCGTTGCAAATCCATGTGCGGCAGTTTGGCAGCGCGCGTATAGAGTGCTTCGGCCGCCAGGTTGACCCCAGCGGTAATGGCGCCACCCAGATAATCGCCTGCTTTCGTGACAGCGTTGAACGTGGTGGCGGTGCCAAAATCGATCACGCAGGCCGGCCCGCCATAGAGTTTGAGCACGGCCACGGCGTCGGCTACGCGGTCTGCACCCACCTGCCGGGGGTCCTCGTAGCGGATGCGGATGCCAGTCTTGACGCCCGTATCCACCACCAGCGGTTCCTGCTTGAGATATTCCCGGCAGGCCTGGATCACGCGACCGGTCAAATTCGGGACAACGGAGGCCAGCACGACACCGGTCAGGTCCGCGACCGTCTTCCCGGCGTTTTGGAGTAAACCGAGAAATTGCAAACCGTATTCGTCCGGCATGCGGGCATGGTCCGTAGCCAGCCGCCAGTGGCGACCAAGTTGATCGCCCTCGTACAGGCCGAGGGTCAGGTTTGTGTTGCCAACGTCAATCGTGAGGAGCATGAAAATTTACTCGTATTGGAAAGCAGTTTCCGGTGGGCGAACCACACAGAAATAAAAGAAAACAATCAATGGGCCAATCTGGAGTAGCAAGCGATAGAGAGCCGATATATGCCAAGCCAAGAAGTGAGGGCTGACAATGAAGATGCTATAGTAGCCTGCTAATTGTAACAGGATGGCAATCAGAATTGCCAGATAAGCAGGTAGATTCTTTCCAGGTTTTTCAACGCCTAAAACCAACCCATATACCAGCAGCAACTTCCAATTAAGCAGCGACATCAGGTCGATGCCCATCTGGTTCAGTAATTCCCGGTGGCGGTTGGCATCGCTTATTTGGGCAACTTGGCTGGCAAAATCAGTGAACAAATCGCCCGGCGGGGCCAAAACAATTTTAAAATAGATGAGCATTGACAATGGTATGACCAGTCCCAGCAAATACCAGGGGAATACCTGTTTTAGCTTGTTCCAGTACGCAACTCCCAGGGCAAACAGGCTGACCAACATAAAAACGATGCCCTCGTTCTTGGTCCATGCAGCCAACCCAGCGGACAAACCCGCCAGGATCAACAATTCCCGCTGTGGTCTGAGCGCATAAAGGAAGATCAAAATGCCGGTCGCAAGGATAAAAAAGGAGAGAGGCACATCAGCAACTTGTTTTGAACCCTGATCGATGTAGTCTGAAATCCCAAAGAGCACGATCATCGCCAGGGAAGCCTGGCCTAACGTCTTGTAAGCATTCATGCCCGCAAACATCAATCCTGTGCTCCCAAACAAAAAGGCCCCACCGATCACCATAGGAACACGAACGGTTTCTTCGCCGAGAGTATCCCAACCAGCAGCAATATTTAAAGAGAGCATTGGCGGGTAATCTGCGTGAAAGTACCAGTACAAATCGGGTGAAAAAGCATCGGTCCACTGGGTTCCACTCCGATGAATAAATCGCGCAGCGCGGTTATAGATCATCCAGGAATCCCAGGCGCCTTGCGGTTTGCGCAGGGATACGGTCGCATAGATGATCGCTGCAAGGACGACCATGATGCCTGTAACGAGCAGGATAAATATGTGCATACGCCCGGGAAGCACGAGTCCACGCAACGAGATACGATGCGTTTTTTCTCTAACCAAGAGAATCGAAATGAGAATTATCAATCCTAGAATTTGAAATACGATAAATCCCACTTGGCGCTTGGAAACCGACAAGTAAATAAAATAGAGCAGTGAATTTAGCCCTAGACCGATACCCACCCCCAGAAATATTTTCAACAGGATCGATTTAAATCCTTTGTCGGGCCAGATGAGGTGAACCAGTATCCCCCCTGAAAGTACGATGGGCAATAAAATGAAAAGGCTGCGGATCGTCATTTGATTCTGTGAAGCAAATACAAATTCATTTTGAACTTTTTCACTTCAAATTCCCCATCCTGCAGTGGGAACCATTGCTCGAATTCCTCAGGGCTCATATTGACAAGAATCCATTCGCGGTTTGTATCCCTGGCAACAATAATTGGAGCTAAGGTGAACTGACTGAGGATATGCTCGGCTTCAGAATTTGCCGGATCATAATTCGAGCCAGGGATATCCCAATCGGCTGCATAGCCAATGACACCACGGGTAAAAGGCAAGTTTTCCTTGACTGGTTCGAAAGCTGTTTCCCACTTGATAAAAAACGGGCCATCGGTGTCGACAAGCTGCCTGACCTGGGGGATTTGCTGTGCAACAGACAAAAAATTGCCGGCGACCAACACGCAAATCAATCCAATTTTTAAAACCGGGATGATTTTCTTTATCAGCTGCATTGTGGTTGTCGATTATATCATCTTGATAATTCCGGCACTCAGATAATGCAGTAGCGACATGATACCTTTCTCATACGCACCCCGAATCTCGGCCCAGCCGTACTCCGGTTCGTCTACTTCGAGACATGGCAGGGACTCATCTCAGTATATAATAGGGCAGATTTTAGGACAAATAATCTCATGACAGATATTCTCAAGAAGTTACCTGCTAAAAAATTTGCAGTGGTGACCGCTGCAATTCTTGTCATGAGCCTGGTTGCCGTGGGGTTGTGGAAAGACAGCCAGACTTACACCGTTGCAAAGGGAGAAAAGATTAACGGTCTCGGTGCTACATATGGATATGAGATCGAAAATTACCGATATGCACATGGAATGAGGATCACAATTTGGACTAAATTGGGCTTAAGCACTGTCATGAAGTCGGTTTATGAATTGCCAAAGTTTTCCATCGATGAAGTATTAAGGGAAGACTGGATTAAATCGGATGGCGCAATTTTTCTGAAGCTCAGAATCATCGACCATTCGTCCCTGGATACAATTCATCCGATGCTTCTTATCTATGATTTCAATACCGGGGAAATGTATGTCAGCTCGGATTTAACCCTTTGGCGTATATGGAGCAGAAATCTTAGTCAGGATGACTGGCTAAACGAAAAAGAATTCGAGGAAATCTTGACCGAGTTACAGCAATAGTATGTCCAGCATTAATAAACGTCTTGTCTCCGCCTGGATTCTAGGCATCCCTCTCAGTTATTTTGTGACCAGTTTCCTGGGACATTTTTATGAGTCCCCCATCGGGATCTTTGCGCTTGCAGTTCTCGTTCATTCCCTAGTGAGCCTGTTCGTTTATCACCTTTTTAACCGAGTCAAGAAAGATTTACAATCCAACCCTGCTGAAACTTGGATCACTCTTGCCCTGCTCTGTGTTGTAACAGCTTTTGTGCCTGCCATGTACTATATGGCAAAGCCATTTTCCTACCAGTTTGATCCATCTTTATTTCATCTTGTCAAATCAGGGTTCCGGATAGCCTACTTAATCGCACTCATCTCGGCATTTCCAATTTCGACCTGGATATTGTCCGTTGCTCGTGAAAAGCGACTGAGCGAGACCCGTTTTTATGAATTTGTGGACGAAAACCTGGATGGGCTGATCATTTCATTTCTATTCTTCTCCGTGTATTTGATCTTCGCCTCCATTTTCAACCAGCCTGCCTATGACGCAGATGATATTTTCTTCGACGCAGACGGCAATCTTTGGCGCGTGCGTTTCGCCACCGAGTATTATTTCGACTACTATTGGCGTCCTGCTCATCCGTATGTGCTGATCATCATCCGACCCCTGGTTGCGGTGCTCGCCGTTCTATTCAAAGGGAACAGTCTCTTCGCTGCATTCACCCTGAACGCGCTCACGGGGGCACTTTGTATTTTCCTGGTTTGGTATTTTGTAAAAGCGACCGTGAGGAACTCCTTGTACGCGCTTTCGATCGCCTCCTTATTCGGCGCGTCGACTACACAACTTGGGTTTGGTTCGATCATTGAAACCTATATCTTCCTTTCAGCGGTGGCGTTGATCTTCCTCGTCCTGCTTCTCAAAGATAAGCCTCTTTTCGCGCTGGTGATCACCGGCCTGGTTGCATTTGGCATTACCATCTCGAACGTAGCACAGACTTTCATCGCCCATTTCTTTATCAAGCGCAATTTCAAACAACTGATTGTTTACGGAGCGATCATCGGGGCACTGGTTGTACCTTTGAGTTTGCTGAACAATGCAATCTATCCAGAATCACAGCCATATTTCTGGCAGATTTCCACCCTCGAAGCGGAAGGGCATAATTCCTTCCCCGCAACCTTTCAGCGTGCCCACTATATGGCGCGAGTGATGTTCCTGAGCAGCTTTGTTGCGCCCGAACCGTTGGTCATTCGGGATGGATTCCCGTTCCCGAAAACATGGATGTCTCGGGCGTCTATCCAAAAAGACCCTATGTACCTGGCCTCCTATGAAACGTGGTTCAGTACATCTGTGGCCTATGCCTGGTTTGGCTTATTATTGTTTGGCGGTGTGCTTTTTCTGAAAAACCTGTTGAGACAGGACAACCGCTACTTTCTCACCTTTATCTTCACGATTTTATTCAACTTTGCGCTTTACCTGCAATATGGAAAGGATGTTTTCCTGTATGCCACCAACTGGACCTACGCCATCGTGCTCTTCCTGGCCCTGGCCTGGCGGGAATTCGCAGGGCAACGCTGGTTCCAGATCGCATTGCTGGTTTTCATAACACTTTTACTTATCAACAACTCGCAATTACTATGGACCATGTTGTACATATCCGCCCCATCCGTGAAATGACCGATTGAAGCCTTTTTTCAAACTGCCGCATAGAATGGCGCCAGACTGCGCAGGAGGGAGAAAACGAACCCTATATTATTTACCATTAACGTGAACAATATAATCGTCAACAAGATGTCAAACCATTTGCGCTGCGCAAACTCTGCCCACGCCAACGCAACGAAGAATACCAGCGCATAGACCCAGTAAGGTGTGTAAAGGAAGAGTTCCGTACCATACGCCATGTGCAAAAGGAAATTGAAACCAAGCGCGCCAAGCAACCCAAATATCAATAGCCTGTGTTCTGATGACCTGATATTTTTTATAAAAACGAGAAACGCACCCCCAAGCAATATCAACCATAAGATGAGAGGAATGTCCGCAAGCCCTTTATACGATGCTATACTGTGCGTGCGTTGATCAAATGTAAAGATATCAATGGTTGGATAGGGAGGTTTGTTCGAAATCGCCTCGACCAGGCTGGGGCCGGCCACATCGTACAGAAACATCGTGCGGCTCACCACCTGGAATTTTTCGAGCAGGTGCTCTCCAAGGGGCCGGTCATCGAACTTGACAAAATTGAATTCAAAGGCAATATCAGAAGGAACAAAGAATAATCTCGCTATGTTTGGGTACAGGATGCCGGTAAAGAAGGTCAGGATGACACCCGCCCCAAGCACAAGCAGGCAATAGCGGACCAGCCGATAAAAACCGAATTTGTTGAAGAACAAAGCGATCACGCCTTGGGCAATATTCGAAATCGTTATTCCAAGAAGGAGCAAGCCCGAAGGCAACAGGACCGAAAATCTTTTTTCACCAGCCTGGATCAAGAGGAAGAAAAAGATCAAGGCAGCTGCGCCGAAAATATAGTTCTCGGTCAGCGATCCAAAGACCAGGTGCGTTGCCGTGGAGCCAAGCAGGATCGCAAAAATAAAAGCATAGGTACTGGACTCTATGGCACGTTTGAGGTAGAGCCATGCCATGAAAACACATAATCCGCTCATGGCGGCAACGACAAGCATCCCCGCAAGGTCCCAGTGCTCACCCATCAATACCGCCAGCGTGCGCATGAGCGGACGGATGATAATCAGGCTCAGCGGATGCACAGACCGCAAGCCTTCCGTGACTTCAGGGCCGGCGAGAATTTCCATCCAGGGCCCTGCGTCTGCTTCGAAAAGCACACTGTTGTAACTCAGGGCAGGCTGATTCAATGTCCGTGCAAGGATAAGATTGACCAGGAAAAACATCCCGCCCGCATATAGTCCGGGCAGGTTTTTAGAGATGAAGTGGAAGAAATTGGTTTGCCTGAAACGCTTGTGATAACCGCTTAATTCAAATTTCTCCAGGATGCGGAGACTCCACACGCCTGCCGCCAACGCAGTGACCAGAAACAGGGCAATCCATTCTTGAGGGACGCGGATGTAATCCCATACAAACATGGCGGGGAACTGTACACACACATAAACGATCGCAAAGAGGAACAACGGCAGGGAAAGCGCAAGGATGACGTTCAACGGCCCGCTGAGAAAACCATCTCGAAATGCCCTTCCCGCGCGGCGGAGGAGATAATACCCAAATACATTGCCAATGGTCATGAACACGGTAGTAAACAAGACCAAGCTAAAGGAAGTTCGAAGCGGTCCGCTCAAGAAACCGACCGCGCCGTAGGCCAGGCTCAGACTTAACAAAAAACCCAGCAGGTAACGCAGGAGTGAATAACCCGCCACAACGCGCTTGATCCATTTTGAAACCGGGGAAAAGGACTCGAACAGGAGCAGGCCGATTGCCAGAGCAGGCATGAGGGTCAGAAAGAGGCGGTCAGTGGTCGACGTATAATCCGAATGGGTGAAGAAGGTCGCCACAAGGAAATAACTCGTGACAAGTCCGATCAAAAAAGCGATAATGGCGTGGAAAATCTTCATTTGTCAACAGCGAGGAGCATGGGCATTAGAGAATGGTGAATAGAGAGTAGTGAATACGGAATTGGGCCTGGCTTATTATAAATGCTTTGGGGGACGGGGAGAGTAGAGAGTAGGGAAAAGAGAGTAGTCGAATTGCCATCCAAACCTACCGCGAGCAGTTACGGACGGTTGAATATAAGTTGACAATATCATATGTTAATAGTAACATATGATACATCTAACCAACAAGGAGGTCCCCTATGTCAATCAAATACGTCGTTCTGGGATACTTGAGCTGGCAACCTATGACCGGCTACGATGTCAAGAAGCTGATCGCAGATTCGGAAATCCTGCCCTGGACAGCCAGCAACAACCAGATCTACCAGGCACTGGTTGATCTGCACAACGACGGCTGGGTCACCAAAAGCATCGAAGAGCAGATCGGCACACCCAACCGGCATGTGTACACCATCACGGATGCAGGCCGCCAGGCGCTGAGGGAATGGGTTGTAAGCGAGCCTGAAGCGCCACAAACAAAGAAGCCATTCCTGCACCAGCTCATGTGGGCAGAGGGGCTCAACGCCCAAGAAATGGACGCGCTGCTCGAAGCCTACCTGAACGCTGTGGGTGAAAAGCTATTCTTCTTGCGAGTGCAAGCTGACGAAAGGCCAAATATGCCCGAGCGGACTCCACGCGAGAAATATCTGTGGGATATGATCCACAAGAATTGGATCGACCAGTACGAGAGCGAACTGAGCGGGATTCGACAGATGCGCCAGGAATTGCAGGAAATGGAAGCCGCTCGTCAATGGGCGAAATCGTGACGCCTACTATCGCCGGGGACTCAGGTCCCCGGCTACTTTTAAGCAGCCCCGTTGGGGCTTGGGGTTGTCCAAAAAGGGTGAGAAAAAAGGGTAAAAGGGGGCAGAAAAAGCAAAAGGCAAAAAAACTGGCGGTCACTGGAGCGCCA
>JAFGKO010000135.1 GCA_016928525.1 Anaerolineales bacterium
CGGTATACTTGAGGTCGGTCGGGTAAGTTTGGCTGAATTTGGTCATTCTCCAATCTTACTCGACCACTTAAGAAACACTCTCTTAGAGCCACCGGCGAATTGACATGCCCGGCAATTACCAGGGCATCGACCAAATCCAGAATTGCGGCTGGTCGCCAGACCACTTTTTGGTATACTGCTTCTCGGAACTCGCTGAGGTGTGTTTTTGTCACAAAAAACAATTATCAGCAAGTTCCACTTTTTGTTAAGGTCCAATTACATTTTGAACTCTAAACTCAAGTTAGAATAGTTATAAGTACTGGCAAATATGACTATAAACCTTATTCCAATCAGCCTCATCTTTCTTTCGGCTTTCTACGCAGGGGCAGGTTTGCTCATTTGGGGGCGACGTCCCGGCCTGGCAATTACGCCTTTTGCCTGGATGATGTTCAGCATTGTCGTATGGTCCCTGGGATACGGTCTCGAACTTCTATCGCCGGGTTTGAGTGGGAAATTGTTCTGGGCAAAGGTAGAGATTTTCGGCATTGCCAATGTTTCCGTCTTTTTGTTTTCTTTCAGCGCAGCCTATACAGGTTATAGCCATCTGTTGACCAGGCGAAATCAGACGTTTCTCTGGATTATTCCCTCTGTTACCATCTTGTTGGCCTGGACAAACCAATATCACTCTTTGATCTGGAGAACAACAACCGTTGGAAATGCCGGGGCGCTTTCATTCCTGGCAGCTGATTTTGGAAATTGGTTCTGGTTACAAACAGCCTATTCGTACACGCTTACTATACTTGCTTCTGTCTTCCTGATTTTGGAGGTGGTCCGCTCCCCAAGGCCATATAACCTTCAGGCAGGGGTTGTCCTATTGGGCGCTTTATTCCCATGGGTGGGAAGTTTTCTTTATCTGAGTGGCACACTCCTCCCCGGTATCGATATTACTCCTTTTGCATTTGTTCCCACTGTAGTCCTGATGACATGGGGAATCCTGCGTTATCGTTTGCTTGGCGTTTTGCCGATGGCGCCAGCCATGATATTGCATGAGTTGCAAGATGGCGTCGTTGTCATAGATAATCGCAAACGTATACTTTACCTTAATACCCTTGCTGAACAGATTCTTCAAACCACCTCGGAAGAAGCCGTAGGACAACCGATAGAATCCGTGCAAGTTCCTTGCCTGGAAACATTACAACGCCTGATCGAACAAAAAGAACCATTTGTGGAAAAAGAGTTCAGATTAGATGGTCAAAAAAGGTTTTTTGATGTTCGAGTCTCGCCTTTATCGGCAAAAGGATGGGGTACGAACGCCACAGATGCCAGTCACCTGATTATCTTCAGGGATATTCACCAGAGAAAACAACTCGAATTGAACTTGCAACGCCGTGAAGCCATTATGGAAGCGCTTACCCTGGCTTCGCAACAATTCTTGCGCGCCTCTGCCTGGGAAGCAAATATCCCGGTCTTCCTGGAGCGCATCGGTCAGGCGGCTGAAGTCGGCAGGGCATACGTATTCCAAAATTATGAAGGGCCGGAGAGCCGGTTTTATACCAGTCAATGCTATGAATGGACTGCCCCCGGCGTAGAACCACAAATCGATAATCCGGCCTATCAGCATATTCCCATTCAAGACATCGGCCCTGCCGGTTGGCACCAAGAACTCAGTCAGGAAAGGATGGTCACAACTCGAATCTGGGAACTCCCTGAAGATGATAAAGCTTCTTTCGTTGAAAGAGGTGTACGTTCAACCGTCGTCGTGCCGATCTTTGTGGAAAGGCGTTGGTGGGGTTTTCTTGGACTTGAAGATTATGTCAACGAACGCAAATGGAGCAAAGCAGAATTGGATGCGTTGCAAACTGCCGCCGATATCTTCAGCGCTTCCGAAATCCGCGCGCGCAACGAAAATGTCCTGCACCGCCGCCAGCGGAGCCTGAACCTGCTTCACGAAATCGTCGCCTCTGCCCTTCAAACTACTGACCGTAAATCTATGGCTCAAACCATCGTGAACAACTTAGGAAACATGGTCAATGCCGACGGCTGTTTTCTTTCTCTATGGGAGGAGGCCAACGAGAAATTTACCCCTTTGGCGGCGTACGGTCCATATAGCAAGGTATATCTGTCCCTGACCACAAAGCCAGGCGAACCGACATTGACGGCATCAGCGCTGGCAGCAGGCCACACCCTGATCGTTGATGATATTTCAAATACTTCCTATTTGAGTCGCCGCATCGCTGCCATGCTCCCCTTCCGTTCAGTCATGGTCTTGCCGCTCACAGCGGGGCAAAAAAAGTTAGGCGCTATCCTGCTTGCATATGCAGATTTGCATCGTTTTCAACCTGAGGAAATCTCCATTGGCGAGCAGGCGGCCAGCCTGATTGCTCTGACATTGGAAAAATTCTATGCCGTAGAGGATGCCAGCAAACGAGCCGAAGAAGCTGAAATTCTGCGCAAAGCCGGCGCAACCGTGGCAGCTACCTTGCACTCGGAGGAAGCCATCGATCGCATCCTCGAGCAGCTTTCCCTGGTGATCCCCTATGATAGCGCTTCCGTGCAACTGCTTCGAGGCAATGAACTGGAGATTGTCGGTGGCCGTGGCTGGGACATCCCAACGAAAGTGCTGGGCTTGCGTTTTCCCGTACCTGGCGACAATCCTAACACTGTTGTGTTACAAACAGGTAGACCTTATATCCTTCGTGATGCTGTCAATGCCCATTCCAGCTTCAGGGAAGATGGCCCGCATAACCATATCCGCTCCTGGCTGGGTGTGCCCATGATCGTCCGTGGACAAATCATAGGACTACTGACCATCGACAGCACAGAACTCAATTACTTTACAAACGAACATCTCAAAATGGCGAACACCTTTGCAGATCAAGTTGCCATCGCCCTCGAAAACGCGCGTTTGTTCGAAGAAGTGCAGAACCTGGCTCTAACGGATGCGCTCACCGGTCTCTATAACCGGCGCGGGCTGTTCGAAATCGGTCAAATCGAATTCACACGAACGCGCCGCCTGGAAAGACCTTTTTCTGTCATCATGATTGACATCGATCGTTTCAAGCGTATTAATGACCAGTTTGGACATCTTGCCGGCGATCAAGTGTTGCAGTTCATAGCTGCTGATCTGCGTAACGCAGTCCGTGACGCCGACATTGTGGGACGCTATGGTGGCGAAGAGTTCGCCATTTTTCTGTCGGATTCAGATGGCGCTGCCGCAATGAAATTGGCTGAAAGATTTCGGGAGACGATCGAAACAACCCCTTTTCGGTTTGAAGAAAATGTAATCGGGTTTACGGTCAGTTTGGGGGTGGCCGAGTATAACGAACACAACCCTAACCTTGAAACCCTGGTTGCCCGCGCCGACCAGGCTCTGTATGTTGCCAAACACAGGGGGCGCAATCGCGTTGTATTGGGAAAATAAGTTTTCTATACATTAAAAATCAACGAGCAGCACGTTACTGCACCTTCAGCTTTTGCAAGTTCATCGGCATCCACTATCAGCAAATTAATCCCCGCTTTTTCCAATTTTGCTTTCGTCTTCGGGAATGATGATGGATAGATGATCGTATCGCCCACCAGTATTGCATTGGCCGCGTATGATTCGGACGGATCGACTTCGATGAACTGCATGCCGGGGAAATCATCCCTTGAAACCCACTCAGGATTGATCAGCAACGTATCTTTGCTGACTTGTGTGACCGCAGACTTGAGATGCAGACAGCCCGTCACGTTCACTGCGCGGACCTGGTAGCCGCGAGGCTCAAGAATGGCCTTTATCTGCTCGATGGCATTTTCCGTACTACGGCTCGAGATGCCAACGTACACTGTCCGACCCACAGTCAAGATGTCCCCCCCGTCCACGCTGCCGGGCGGCTGGATGCGGAAGATTTCCCGGTAGGGAGCCAGAGCTTTTTCAACGGAAGCAACTTCAGGGCGTCGGGAGGCTGCGCCGGGATTCAGCATAATAGCGCATTCGTCCAGCACCAGCGCCGCGTCTTCCACGAAGACCGAATCCGGCAAGTCCGGTTCTGCCTCCAGAGAAATGACATTCAATCCCAATGCGCGCAAGGCATTCTCATATTGTTCGTGCTGCGCGCAAGCGCGTTCGTAGGCGATTGGTTCACGTGCGATGTGGGTAAGTTCACACTGATTGATGGCCGGGCTGACCTGACGGGTGATGGCGAGTTTCATATGATTCTCCATTGTTTGCTGTCATTGCGAGCGACTATTGGGAGCGTGGCAATCTCCTCCCAGCAGGAGATTGCTTCGTCGCAGAGTTTATACTGAGCCTGCCGAAGTGCTCCTCGCAATGACAGTTAGAAATATAAATGTTTGACTGTAAGGCCATTATTGATTAGTTCTTTGAGCGCATCGATGCCGATTTTTAGGTGCATATCCAGATATTCTTGCGTGACCTTCTTGTCGCTTGCGGCGGTCTTGATGCCTTCCGGGATCATCGGCTGGTCTGAGACAAGTAGCAGCGCGCCGGTGGGGATTTCGTTGTAAAAGCCGGTGCTGAATAGCGTAGCCGTTTCCATATCAACCGCCATGACGCGGATCTGGCGTAAATATTTCTTGAATGTTTCATCGTGCTCCCATACACGCCGGTTGGTGGTGTAGACCGTACCCGTCCAGTAGTCCTGGTCGTGGTTGCGGATGGTGGTCGAGATGGCCTTTTGCAGGTTGAAGGCCGGTAAGGCCGGGACTTCGGGCGGGAAATAGTCGTTGGAGGTTCCCTCGCCGCGGATGGCGGCAATCGGTAGGATCAGGTCGCCAATCTTGTTCTTTTTCTTGAGCCCGCCGCATTTACCCAGAAAGAGCGCGGCTTTGGGTTGGATAGCACTCAGCAAATCCATCACTGTAGCAGCGTTGGCGCTGCCCATGCCAAAGTTTATCAGCGTGATGCCCTCGGCGGTGAGGTTGGGCATGGGCTTTTCACGTCCGCGGATAGGGACGTTGTACCACTCCGCAAACACTTGCAGGTAATCTTCGAAGTTGACCAGCAGGATGTATTTGCCGAATTCTTCCAGCGGGGTATCGGTATAGCGTGGCAGCCAGTTGGCTACAATTTCATCTTTTGTTTTCATCATAACCACCTTTTACGCGCAGATTTGATTGAAGCGGATCAACTTCCACTTCCCGTATTCCGGCTGATAGCTGATTTCTGTGATGCCGCAAAAATCCACGTAGAAGTCCCAGCGGTTGTAGACGGGGTTGTTTGTGAGCTGACACATCAGAATGCGGATCAGGCCCTCGTGGCAGACGATGACCGTGTTTTCATCCTCGTGCAACTCCCGTTTTTCGTTCAGGAAGCCAGCGATGCGCTTGCGCGCTTCTTCCCCGGTCTCGCCCGCGGGAAAGCGGAAGTCGGTCGCTCTCTCGCGAAAGGCCTGCCATTCTGCCGGGAATCTCTGCCGTATCTCTGCATCGGAGGCTCCGTCGAACAGGCCATTGTCGATTTCGTTCAGACGCTCGTCGACTATCGGGTGCAGGTTGAAGTGTTTGGCAACAGGTGCGATGGTCTGCCCTGTCCGCAAGTAGGCGCTGACGTAAATTTTTGAAATCTCTTTGTCTGCAAAGTACGAGACCAACTTTTCGGCCTGCTCCTGCCCCTTCTGGCTGATGGGCTCATCCTGGTGGCGCAATTTGGGGTTGAAGAAATCCCCCTTTTCCTTGTCGGCATGACGTATGATGTAAAAGGTCATATTAGGCCTTCTTTGCAACCCATATCATCTGGTCGGATTCATCCGTTAGCGCTGCCTTGTAGAAATCGCCATAAACAGCTTTGATTTTATAACCTGTGCGCTTCAACAGGTGCTCCATCTCGAAACGGAAAACGCAGTGCAAGGGCATGGGCTCCCGTTGCCAGCGCTGGACCGTAGCCCCCGTGGGACCGAGTTCTTCCCAGACAGTTGTCACAGTAGCGGTTTGCGTCGAGCGTTTGAACGTCCATTCGTGGGCTGTGCGGATCGTATGGCCGGTCAGCGGATGTTTCAGTTCGCGCCACTCCGAAAACTTGCCTGTCGCCTGGTGGGGCAGGCTTCCCAGCCAGTCGATGTCCTGGTGGTCCAAGTGTACGACCAGCAGCCCATCAGGACTCAGGTGCCGTTTGATACAATCCAGGCATGACACTTGGTCGTCTGGTGTAAGCATAAATTGGAAGGAGTGGCCGGGTATGATCGCAAACCCAAAGGCTTGGCCAAGATTAAATGAGCGCATATCCCCGGTTTCCCAATGGACGTTTTGGATGCCAGCGCTCTTTTCGCGGGCAACCTTCAGCAACTCCACTGAGAGATCGAGACCGATAACCTCCACGCCCGTTTTTGCAAGCTGCAGGGCAACACGCCCGGTCCCGCAGGCTATTTCGAGCACATTTCCGGATATGGCTCTGGTCGCCTGCACCAGTTCGCGATAGAAATCGATCTCGCCGGGCCAACCGGGGACAACGACATCATAAAGTTGAGCATATAATTCTTGAGAGGCTGGTTTTACTGACTCCATGTCGGTCGGTCTCTTCGCAATTGTATAACCAAATTTAATGGACAATCGCCTACTTGGGAGGACATGTCCTATTCATTGCCGCTGCCTTTCCCTTCTTGCAGCATCTTTTGCAAACGCCGGATGCGGATCCGCTGGATGATAACCAGGACTATCAAAGCTAGCGTGAAAACCGGCCAGATAATAACAAATACCCAGAAGTTGATCTCCTTGTAGGTAATCCCGAATACGCTCGCAAAGTAGACCAGAACTTCAACGCACCAATCGAAGATGGCATCCATAAGATCAGCAATTCTCAATATGGGAGAAGTAGGGATGTCAGCAGGCGAAAAGGGGAAACGGGGCTTGGCAAAATGAGCCACCAGAATTCA
>JAFGKO010000136.1 GCA_016928525.1 Anaerolineales bacterium
GACCTGAGCCTGCTCCACCAATTCGTCTTTACGCGCCATCACGTCCGGGTCTGCCGTCAAGTCTGGCTGTCCCATCCCGTTCTCGATGGCTCGTCTTGCCATACGCGCGGCTTCGATCACGTCATCCCCCGTTGCCGCGTGGTCGGCTTCGGTGTGCCCGACGATATGGATGATGTCCGGGCGCAGCGCCATTTGCAGATAGATACTGGCCGAGAGATGCGCCCGCGCCGCGTTGACCTCGACCGGGTAGCTGAGCAGGCCAGTGCGGGTTTGTTTGTAGATGTTGAATCGACCTATCCCCCCCAGCCCCCCTTCCCTGGCAGGGAAGGGGGGAGCGGGGGGTTGGGTCAGGGGAGCTATCATCTCCAACACCGCCAGCATCTTGGCCAGGTCCATTTTGTCTGAAAGCTCCGCCGGGCTGTTGAACATCAGCTGGGCAATGTAATCTTTCACGCCAAAGGCGCGGGCATTATAGGCCGAAAGAAAGGCTGAAACGACGAAAACCACATCCGGCGCATCGCGCATACCCCAGTGATGCGGCTCGTTCAGTTCAACGGGAATACCGCGTTCGCCATAAAATGCCATCACCTTCTGGTGCTCGCGGATGGAACCTTCCAAATCCCAGGGGCCGCGCCCGTCCATCGCATTGAACCAGAAGAGCGGGATGGCGCACCAGGCGATGTTGATGGTATTCACATACATCTCGGCCAGTTCGATGAAATCGTCTGTACCAGAATAGGTACGCAGCAAAGGAAAGTTACCCCTGCGGCTGGCCTGGTAGAGCGCGCGATAATCGTCTGCGCTGCGCACAGGCACGCCGCCCGCGCCCGTGCGACGGGCGTCCTGGCGCTCGGGGTGGAAGAAGTTCGCCTGCGCGTCCTGGTCGATGCCAAGCGAGATCACATCCAGCACTTTGGCATCGGCAATCTGCTCAATGCCCTGGAGCGTGGCTCCCATCGTAGGCAATCCAAAATGGTGACGCAGGATCGGGTATGGGGACTTCCAATGGATACGTTCGACCATCGTACCCGGGAAATCATCCGCGCTCATCTCGTGCGTCTGCCCCTTGAGATAGGCCAGCACTTCCTCAACCGGTTCCGTGCCATCGAAAGAGCGCTCGAAAAAGCCGATCTTTTCGGCGCGTTCCACAACCGGCGGCGTACCGCCAAACACGAAGCGGACGCCGCTCTCATGCAACTCAGATGCTTCCTCCGCAAATTGGCCCAGCAGACGTTCCCCGGTTTCGGGCGTCAGGCGATATGAGACGCCCACCAAAACCTGGTCGCCGTTCGCTTCAGCCTGCGCCTGCCGGACGGCGTCCAGCATCTTCTTGGGAGCAACAGCCGGGCCGAGGAAGACCGTCTTCCAGCCAGCCTGCTCAGCCAGACGTAAAAATTTCGAAACACCGGCCACGTGGACACACTCGCCCAATGCGCCAGCGATGACTGTTTTCATTTCTATCCTTTCTACCTTCAATTCTAAATTATCAGATATGGCAAAATATCTCAATAAGTATCGCAGGCTTTAACCCAAACTTATACTTGCAGAGCCAGTCTCACCACGAAGGCGCTAAGTCACTAAGCCACAGAGACTCAAAGAAAAAACTGGTGACTTCGAGTCTTCGTGTCCTGGTGGTCAGGTTTCCAGATATTTTCTAATGAACCGGAGCGCCTTTGGTGCGGCCCATCCAATCCAACTGGGACAGTTCGCCAAAGTGTTCTTTGAAGATGCGGTAATACATCAACTCTTCTTTGCTATTCAGTTTCCATCCATTTGGAAGGATGCGTTCACGCTGGAAATCCGCATCGCTGACGGTTGATTCAGCGTACTCGGATAATAACTCCTGCACGCCGGCGCCCTGCCAGAACTTGGCCTTTGGTCGCCAGAGCACGGATTCAGGAACGATATCTTCCACGGCCTTGCGCAAAATCCACTTCTCGACCGGAGCACCGCCATTGCGATAGACTTTGAATTCGGGCGGGATGTTGAGCGCATAATCCACTACTTCCCTGTCGGTGAAGGGGATGAAGGGAACCACCCCGTGCGCCTGCGCGCTGCGGTCCACGCGCTGCAGGGCGGTATTATGCAAGCGCATGACGATGTCTTCACACTCTTCTGGGATTTTTTTGGTTGGCAGATCCTTGATGTAGTCATACCCGGCAAAGAGTTCGTCGCCGCCTTCACCGGAGTAGACCACGCCGACGTAATCCGAGACCATCTTCGAGGTCAGATAGTTGGTGATGGAGGAACGCACCAGCAAGGCATCGAATGATTCGAGATGGTAAATCACCTCCGGCAACGCAGCTAACAAATCTTCCAGGGTGACGATCAACACGTGGTGTTCTGTCCCCAAGAATTCGGCCATCTGGCCGCCGTAATCCACGTCAGGCGCGCCTTCCACGCCACTAACGAAGGAATGCAGCACGCGCACATGCGGCCGCGCCAATGCAGCGATCGCTGACGAGTCCACGCCGCCGGAGAGCCAGGTGCCCATTTCGTCCGAGGCAGCGCGGCGGATGATGGCCTGCTCCAGTTTCAGGCGTAGTTCCGAGGCGATCTTGTCCACATCGGTATAGGGCAGTTTCCCGGATTTGACCTTCCCGAAGCTTTTGAAACCGTCCTCCGGTGTGTACCATGTCCCCGGTGGGAATTCGTGCACATCTTTTGTTACAGTCAGCAAGGCCTTGACTTCGGACGCAAAGGCCAGCGAACCGTCCAGTTCTCCGTAATAGAGCGGCTTGACCCCCAGCATGTCGCGCGCCAGGAACAACCCGTTCGCAGAGACGGCGGCCAACGCAAAAGGTTCCGTCCGTTTGGAGAGCGAACCCGGTTCGGGGGCGGGCGCAGAGACGCCATCCCAGACAGCGTTCATTTGGAGCGAGAGAGGCGTAGGGCGCGCCTGGACTTCGGGCCAGATTGCCTGCATGGTTACATCTCGTTTTTCGAGCATTTTGGCGCGGTCTTTACCGCGATGGGAAATCTTTGTGAGCATGCGGACGACATCCTGCTGCCGCCCGGGCAGGGCAATGCCTGCAATACCTGCCATGATAAAACCTCCTTTATCAGGTAGTTAGCATAACGATTCGATTCAATGGCACCCAAGAGGGGCTACTATACAACAAATCGGGGTGAGTCAGACGTACAACGATGACCTTACTTGCGTTGTCTGTCGCGCCCCCGAGGTGGAGAAAATTATAACATAGGCAAAATACGAACAGGGAAACAGCAATTCTCAATATGGGAATTCTGTTCAAGAAAGGGGTGGGCAAAATGGCATGGAAATGCTATCCTATGCAGCAAGATGTATGA
>JAFGKO010000137.1 GCA_016928525.1 Anaerolineales bacterium
CCTCATGACCTTCAACACCCAGCAGTCCAACGACGATTTTGGCGAGAAATCATTCGAAGAACAGCTTGCGCTCATCCGCCGCGTTTCGCCCGATATCCTCGCCTTGCAGGAGTCGGATTCAGCGCGCATCTCGCTCAACAACAACGATTATGTGCGCTACTTTGCTGAAAAACTCGGCTATCACTCTTACTACGGACCCACTCCTTTGACCGGTACCTTCGGCACTGCCATCCTGTCGAAATATCCGCTGTTGAACACCCGCTCGGTCTTCATTTACAGCGACAAGGACGAGACCGGCGTCGCCGAAGCCGAGATCGAAGTGAACGGCATGCGCTTCACCATTTACGATGTCCACCCCGACAGCTCAGACGCCGCCATGCTGGCTTTTGCCAGGGTGCTCGTAGACCGCGCCGGAGACCAGCCCTATGCCATTGCGTTGGGTGATTACAACCTGCGTGACTATGAGGAAGCCTACCAGCTTATCGACCGCTCCCTGACCAATGCCTGGGTGAGCGTCTATCCCTCCGAGATCGGCGCTGACGGCGTGGACTTGTCCGGCGAGAACCGCATCGACCACATCTTCCTCTCCCCCAACCTGACCGCCCTCGACCCAAAGTATGTCCTGCCGCCCGAATCTGCCACCGACCATCCGGTACATTGGACGGATATCGTGTGGAGCAAGCCGTAGCAACCTGTTACCCTTCGCACTGGTCTTGACCTGGCTGTACGATCAAACGCGCAGAATCCCGTCCGTCTGCTGCAAGCTGTGTTGAGCAGGACATTGAAAAGACACCTCACCTAAGGGGTTGGTGTAGATGTTGCACAATAATAGTCGGGAAAAACAACTGCCTCATATAACACTTCTCTCTTATCAAAATTGACAGCAACAAGTAAAGCATGGTCAGGATTTGATGTTTGAAGAAATGCCAAAATGTCATTATTAATCCAAGTTACCCATTGAATTGGGCGCCATGGCATTCGTGATTCCCAATCAATTTCATAAACCTTTTCAGTTTTATCATCTTGAATATATAATTTGTCCTGGCAAAACTCTGGTTCACATGCTACGAACGCTTGACGACTTCCATCTGCATTATCGGCAATTTCCGAAATCCAATATATATTTGGATCAGGTTGAACATCAACTTCAATGAAATTAAGCTTAGATACGTGTAACACATCGGGTGGTGGCGATTCAGCGAAATTAAAGCCAATGCAAGGCAATAGATATATCTGCTCAATTAGACGAATCAAATCATCGTCTGTGTTGATAGTTGCAAGAATAGGAGTAGCAGTAATTTTAGGCGTTATTAACACAGTTGCCGTTGGCAGGGGTGTATCAGAAAGTAAAGATGTTGAAGTATGAAAAGGCGTTCCTGTCAAGAAGGTATCAGTTGAAATAGAAACCTGTGTTAAAGATTGGCAGGCTGCAAGGAACAGAGTCACAATGAGCCAAACCACAATCTCTATTCTTTTCACCTTTGACCCATCCTTTATCTGACTACTGCCTAACGGCGCGCATACCCGCGCCGAAGGCGGTCAGGTGCAAACGGGCGTTGGGCGGTAGGTACATTGAATCGGATGAGTCTGTCATATTTTTTCGCCTTTTATCAAGTCCACAACCTCCCTTAAATCCTCAATCGGTATTTCTTCGAGGCTCATGGTTTCATAACATAGCTGCCCTAGGCTTTCTAAGAATGGGGGTTCCTCAGTATTGCCCATAGCATGCACAAGTCCAGAGGGTAGATGTCTCTGTTCAGCCACAAAAGACGGATCGGGATGCTCGCGGAGGCGCGTAGAAGTCAGATATTTTCCCCAAGCAAATTCGAGGGAAATCTCTTTGGCTCTTTTAGCTAGTGCAATCAAACAAAGTTGGCGATATGTCAATTGCTCGGCCAGGTGCAATAAGTAATTGGCACTTTGCGCGGAGATGTCCGGCCGGAAGGCAACGTTAGCATAAATGTAGGCAATGTATTTGCACTTCTTCTCCTCGGGTTCATTCTTGCATTTTAGTATAACGCCCTCAAGGATTTCTTCACTTGCTGATCTTCCGGTCGCGTCTTGTTTGAAGAAGTTGTCATTTCTAAGTATGCAGCCCTCCTCAAGAAGCTGTGTAATCTTGTTATAGGCAAAAACGAGTCCTGCACCGACTCTTACCTCTTCTCTCGGTGAAAGCCACCTGCTTGAGAACTCTACTCCTATTTTCTGCAGGCTCCAGGCTATTACTGGGCCCGCTACACCGCCAATAACAGCACCGATGGGGCCACCTGCATAGAAGCCTATTGCGCCGCCAACCGCTGCTCCAACAAGTTCTGCCCCGCGGGAGACTAGGTTCTTGGTTTTTTCGTTATCATCCATTTGAAACAACCCATGAGATTCATAAAACTTGAGAACTTGATGCCGCCCAACGATTAAGGATTGAAGTGGTGGTCAGAGCCAACATCGAAGCATAGTTCAGCGCGCCGCCACATCAATCCGAGTTGAACTAAGCCACCTTAGGAAATGTACCGGGCTATTTGATATTTTAGGCGCACAACCAAGGCAAAACATCTTTTTTGGGTGCTCATCTGAAAAGATTGTACATCAAAAAAGCCAACTAACGCAAGCTAAATCAGCCCCGACATCGATTCATATTTTTTAACAAATCTCTTGTACCAGGCTTACTATGAGGGAACGGGCTTCACTCTAACCCAAAACTATTGGAGGAATTGCACGACGCCAGGCGGAGAAAGTTGCAGTAAAATCAGTCATAGCCGCGCCTAAGTTTGATAGTCCGCTGCACCCGTCAAGCAAATATTTTTGGAAAAAAGTTATGAAGAACTGGTTATTTCTCTCGATTGCGATTGTAACAGAAGTCATCGCCACCTCTGCCTTGAAGGCAAGCAATGGCATTAGCAAATTGTGGCCTTCGCTGGTAGTCGTGGTGGGTTACGGTTTGTCGTTTTACTTTATGGCACTTGCCCTGCATTCTATACGCGTCGGCGTTGCTTACGCCGTATGGTCTGGGGTGGGTATAATTCTAATCACACTGATCGCCCGGGTTGCCTATGATCAGCGGCTCGATCTGCCGGCTTTTATTGGGATGGCGCTGATCATCCTTGGTGTTATCGTGATGAACCTGTTCTCCAAAGTAGTTGCCCGTTGAGATAGGATGTATAGGGAGTCTTTCAACGCTTCACCCACTTTCCAGCCCGCCTACCTGTCTCTCTACCAGTCTGGCGAGCTGCAGCAGCGCGCCCGGGACGCCCTGGCAGAGCTGTCACACTGCACCCTCTGCCCTCGCGCTTGCCAGGCGGACCGCGCCGGTGGAGAGTTGGGCACCTGCCAGATCGGCCGCTACGCCCGCCTCACCAGCTACTTTCCCCATTTCGGCGAGGAAGATCCCCTGCGCGGCTGGAACGGCAGTGGCACGCTCTTCTTCGCCCAATGCAACCTGCGCTGCGTTTTCTGCCAGAACTACGACATCAGCCAGAGCGGGAATTTTCCCGAGACCTCTCCCCTGCGCCTGGCAGAGATGATGCTCGAGTTGCAAGCCATGGGCTGCCACAACATCAACCTGGTCACCCCCTCGCACGTCGTCCCGCACATCCTGGAAGCCCTGCTGGTGGCGGTCGCAGCGGGCTTACGACTGCCACTGGTCTACAACACCTCCGGCTACGACACCGTTGAAACGCTGCGCCGGCTGGATGGCGTGGTGGATATCTACATGCCCGATTTCAAAATGTGGGATGAGCAGCATGCTGCAAAATACCTGCATGCCAAAGACTATCCCCAAGTGGCACGGCAGGCTCTGCGCGAGATGCATCGTCAGGTTGGTGTGTTGAAATTAGATGAGCGTGGGCTGGCGAGGCGCGGCGTTCTCGTACGCCACCTGGTCATGCCCGAAGGCATCGCCGGGACGGAGTCGGTGGCGGGGTTTCTCGCCAATGAGCTGTCACCCGACACCTACGTGAACCTGATGGCGCAGTATCATCCGGCTGGCAAGGTGAGCAGCACTGCGTTTAATGAGATTAATCGTAGAATCACGCACGCAGAATTCAACCAGGCGCTGCAAGCTGCGCGCCGTACTGGACTGCACCGTTTCGACTGAAGGTTGGATTCATCTTGGGCTGGCTTAAGCGGCTGGCCTGCTGATGCACATGATGGAGGTTTGAGCCTGCTGCTTACACATGTACTTTTCGAGCACGTGCAGCCAAACCTGCATTTGTTTAACCGGATAGGGCGGGAGCGCGGCCTGTAGCTGTTCTTCAAGAAAGGGCAAGATTGCTTGAGTCGAAAGATCACTGCCGAACTGCAGGTCAGGCTACCAGAGGGTCAATCCCCCGCATTGCCGATCTTGGTGACCGCTCATTTCATGGCTGGTTCTTTTATGACCATCCTGCGCTGGTGGTTGGATACTTAAATGCCATATTCTCCCAAGGGAAATGAGTAAATCATGCCTGGGCTGGTTATGCCGCGGATTCGCAGTAGCCAACAGGCGTCAGAGGATGGATACTTCTGATCTCAAGCGTACGGGAGTCTTTTCAGCCAGCTGAGAGGCTACCTCGCTAAGAAGTTTGCCCTCGTTGGAGCGATAATCGGGTAGCACCTCCGCCACCGGAACCGCCCGATAGGCGTGCTGCCATAGTGTTGGGTCCAACAGGCGCTTGTCATATATAATGATATCGATATCAATGGGTCGCGGGGCATTTTTGTCCTCACTGCGTACGCGCCCGAGCTGGGCCTCCAAAGGGCCCAGAACCCGATTTTTAAGCTCGTCAGCGTCCATGGGTGTGTCTACCAACACGGCAGCATTGAGGAAATCCGGCCCGCTGGAACCTACGGCGGGCGTTTCCCACACGGACGAGACTCGCACGATCTTGACCCTCCTGCGCAGCAGCTCGATTCCCAACACCAGGTTTTTCTCGGGCTGCACGTTCGACCCTACCAGCAGGCAGGCTTGATGTTTCAACCCCATCATACCATCGCCCCTTTTTCGCGCTCGATTTCCACGCCCACAGAGCGTGAGAATCGCACCGCCCCGGGTTTTTCGACCCGTATCCTGACCTTCTGGACACCCGCTTCCCCCAGGCATAAACGCGCCAGGTCAGCCGCCAGGGCTTCGACGGTGAGGCGCCGGGCAGATTCGGCCTGCGCCAGCACTTTCTTAGCTACGCTACTGTAATTGACCGTATCCCGGATGTCATCACTCTCGCCTGCTTTATGCAGGTCTGTGTACAGGGTGATATTGATCAGGATTTCCTGGCGTTTTTCTCGTTCCCAATCGTTGACGCCGATAATACCGCGTGCCACCAGATCAGAGATGATGATTTGATCCATAGAATACTCTCCTACACTAAATGCCTGCCGCCGTCCACGTGGATGATTTCTCCCGTTATGTAATCCGGCCCTTCCAACAGAAAAAGCAAAGCCTGTTCCACTTCCCACAAATTGGCCCAACGCCCGGCAGGCACCCTATCCAGGACATGCTTTGCCGCCCCCCCATCGCTGGGAGGCAGGATAGCGCCTAATGCTAACCCATTCACGGTCACGCGCGCTGCCAGCGCAACCGCCATGGATTGTGTAAGCGCGGCAAGTCCAGATTTGCTGATCGTATATGGCAGATGGTCTGTCCCCGGACGCAGCGCCCGCCAATCCAATAAGTTAACAATTCGTCCACGATCTTCGCCACTTAATGTGCGTGCAAAGGCCTGGGAGAGCAGGAATGGAGCAGTCAGATTGATCATCATGTGGCGATTCCAGTCTTCCAGGCTGGTGTTATCCCACCGCAAGGGCTCGAAAATGGCCGCGTTGTTGACCAAGGCAAACAAGGGACCTTGTTCGCTGGCAAGCGCCATCAATCTGGTCACCTGGTCCGCATCGGCCAGGTCAGCCTGCAATAAAATGGCTTTTCTTCCTAGAGCCTCGATTTCCGCTCTGGCGCTTTTTGCCTCATCTTCTGAGCTGCCGTAGTGGATGACCACGTCGCCACCGGCGCGCGCCACCGCCAGTGCCAGCGCGCGGCCGATTCTCTTTGCCGCGCCGGTGATCAGTACCGTCTTTCCATGAAGTGTCATACTTGTACCACTCGGCTAATTTGAAATCATCCCATGACGCCATAAAACGGGCTGTTTATATACAGAATCAATCCCTGGCCTTAGCCTCCATACATTGGGATTTTCGCCCCATTGATCGTCCCGGCCTGCTCCGATAACAGGTACAGCATCGCCGCGGATATTTCTTCAGGTGTGGTCCAGGCCGCGTTCCCCACCCCTGGCTCAGACACTTTCTTCCGTTGGGTATCGATCGTCTTCACCAGTAGCAGGTTGGCTGTAACGCCAGTCCCCTTGAGCTCTTCCGCAAGCGCCAGCATCATCGCTTCCTGTCCCGCCTTACCAGCTGCGTAAGCTCCACCTTTGGCAGACGGTTGGCTCGCAGACGGCGAGCTGATCATCACCACACGTCCCCAGCCATTCTCGACCAGGGATGGCACAAAAGCCTGGATCACGTTGAAGGATGACCACACATGCTGGCTGAGCATGAACGTCAGGTCCGCGACGGGGGTTTCAACCAGGCTCTTGCCACCCGTCCACCCACCCGCCAGGTGCAGTAAAACATCTACATGGGCAAATTTATCGACCACTGCCCCTGCCGCGGCTTTTGTCTGCTTTGGGTCGAGCAAGTCAACCGTCACCGTCATCACCTGTCCTTCTGGCAGTGACAAGCTTTTGGAAAGCTCGTCCAATTTCTCTGCGTCCCTGCCCAGCAAAGCCAAGTTTACACGCCAGGCTGCCAGATCGCGGCTCAGGACTGCCCCCAGTTCACCTGTCGCTCCACTGATTACCACAGTTCGGTTTTCAAGAGACATACGACCTCCTACATCATTTACTCAGACTGATTTATTTGTGTAGCTGTTGTATCGCTTCCAATACTTCTTCGTCCATCCCTTCGACCACCGGGAAATCACTCTGTTCCGGCAGGTGCTCCTTCCCAAACGTGTCGATCAAATGCCCAGACTTAATCGCCTTGGTTTCCAGGTAGAAGCGGTTGTACTCATTCGCCGGCATGACGTGCGGAATCCTCCCCGTCACCACCACTCCATTCTTGGTCAGTTCCTCAATCTTGTTTGGATTGTTGGTGATCAGCCGGATGGACTTCACGTGCAGTGACTCGAGCATATGAGCAGCCACGCTGTAGTCGCGCTCGTCGTCGCGGAAGCCCAGCAGCAAGTTAGCCTCCACTGTATCATAGCCGTGCTCTTGCAAGCCATAGGCGCGTATCTTGTTGATCAACCCGATGCCTCGCCCCTCCTGGCGCATGTACAAAAGGATGCCTTTGTCCATTTCTCCGATCATGCGCAGCGCGCTTTCTAGCTGGTCGCGGCAGTCACACCTCAGCGAGCCGATCACGTCACCGGTCAGACATTCCGAATGCACGCGCACCGGTACGTCCTCCTCGCCGCATACATCCCCGCGCACGATGGCAACGTGCTCCTTGTCATCCTTGTTGTTATA
>JAFGKO010000138.1 GCA_016928525.1 Anaerolineales bacterium
GACCGGCGGAGTTGGGCTGCGCGGTCCCGGCGAAACCCAGCTTGAGGTAGATCGCCGTCAGATCCGCAATCGCATTGCCAACCTGAAGAAACAAATCGAAAAAGTGCGCGCCCACCGTGAACGCTACCGTGCCCAACGCAAGCGAGCGCGCCTGCCAACCGTGGCGCTGGTGGGCTATACCAATGCTGGCAAATCCACGTTGCTCAACCGATTGGCCAAGGCTGATGTCTACGTGGCAGACCAGCTCTTCGCTACCCTCGATCCGACCACCCGGCGCGTGGAATTGCCCGGCGGTTACCAGGCGCTGTTCACTGATACGGTTGGCTTCATCCAAAAGCTACCTACCACACTGGTAGCGGCTTTCCATGCCACACTGGAAGAAATCGCCGAAGCCGACTTGTTGTTACATCTGGTCGATATTTCACATCCAAATGCGCTTAATCAGTTCGAAGCTGTGCATCAGACACTTGACGAGATTGGCGCGGGTCACATACCCACTATCACTGCGCTGAATAAGATTGATCGGTTGAAGCAACCGGAACAGGCAAAGGAGATATTGCAAAACTATCCAAGAGCGGTGGCAATTTCGGGTTTGAAAGGAAGCGGCTTGCCCGATCTATTACGTCTGATCCAACAGGAATTGTACGAAACATACACATCGATCGAAGTCCATCTTCCGTACCAACAAGGCGCGCTTATCTCTATGTTCCATGAAATGGGACAAGTAGAATTCATCGAACACGAACGAGGCGGAGTCCACATACAGGGACGCATTCCAGGCCGTCTGCTTGCTCAGTTTTCACCCTGGCTGGCTTCCCTGAATGAAGAATCGCCACAAGAAGAGGCAGACCTATGATCTCAAAGTTACTCGACTGGCTATCCAATTTCCTGGCGCACCGCAAGGGATTGTTGCCCCTGACAGGAATTGTGTTGGTGATCTTGAACTATCTCCTGCAATGGCTGATCTACCCGCACTGGCTGGCCGCATCCAATTTATTCTTGCACCTGGGCATAGTGGTCGCCATCTTCGGCCTGATGCTGGCTTGGGCGCTATAACCTTTCGAAGGTTTAAAACCTTCGAAAGGTTTACAGGGAAATGTTCCAACGCAGGCAACCCAAAAAGATTTTCAGCAAAAAACCAGGTCGACGCCTGCCGATCAGTTTGATCATCATTGGCCTGCTGGCACTGCTCCTTTTCCTTGTCCCGACCTACACACCGGAAGAAATCGTGCCCCCGGCCAGCTTTACCCCGCAGCCCAGCCCCTCTCCCACCACATCCCCTGCTCCACCGCCTACCTACACGCCTGCCCCCCTGCCCACCGGATTTCACGGCGGGCGCGTTATTTTCACCTGTACGCGAGGCGATTACAACCATCTGTGCATGGTCAACCAGGATGGCTCCGGACTGCTGCGTCTCACCGATGATTTTGCCAACGATTATTATCCGGCCTTCTCTCCGCTGGGCGGCGCGATCTCTTTTGCCTCCAACCGGAGCCGAGGCACCTTTGACCTGTACTTCATGGTGCTCAGCACTTCTTCACTCATCCAACTGACCGACGAGATTGGCAACGCCTTCTCCCCCGACTTTTCCCCTGAAGGCGAGCGCGTTGTTTTCGCCAATAGCGATGAAAACGGGCAGACTTCGCTCTACATTGTCGACCGTACCGGTGAAAACTTGCGACTGTTATTCGAAGGCCCCAACTATAGTGGGCCGACCAGCATCGTAGGCGCGGCCTGGTCGCCAGACGGGAGAACCATTGCTTTTGCGATGAGTACCACGCAATTATACGAATACGAAATCTTCTTGATCAATGCGGACGGCACCGAGCCGCCTCAACAACTGAACACCGGCCTGCTCGGCATTACCGGCAGCCTGGATTGGTCCCCTGACGGACGTTCCCTGCTCATTTCTGCCGGGCCGCCGGGCGATAAGGACATTTTCCGCCTGGATTTGCAGGCCAACGTGATTACGCGCCTGACCTACGGCGGTAACAACAACTCCCCCTCTTTTTCTCCTGACGGAGAATATGTCGCCTACAACTCCCTGCGCAACGGCGGGCAAGCCGACATCTACCTCATCCGCGCAGACGGGACCGACGAACGCCAGCTAACGAATCACCCCGAACCCGACTGGCAGCCGCAATGGGAGCCATAGGCATATAAGTACACCGGCCCTGACAGCCACATGCTTGGATTGCTTTGATGCGTAATATCTCCAAAGCTGACAATAATCACAAATTATAATGACAGCCTTCACTATGTTTCACCCCTAAATTAATCAACAATATGAATCGTTGTTGTGGATTTATACAATCAAAGGAGTGTTCCTCATGGATTCTGGACCCTCTATTCAGCAGTTGTTGACCCAGACGGGCGGACTATTCGTTATTGGCGTTATTGTCTACTTCCTTACTCGCTGGTTAAGCTTTAAACGAGAGCCATGGACATCCCCAAATCCGCGACAATCCGCACTGGTGGCCCTGTCGGTCACTGCATTGCCGATGCTCTTTATCATCATCATTGCAATTATGATGGCCTCTAAGGGAGGAGCAACTGAAGTCGACGTAGAACGTAAACATTCACTGAGCAGTGTTATCAACCAATTGATCACCTATCTCATTCTTTTTAGTCCCGTTCTGATCGCCATGAAAGTAAGGAACGAGCCTTGGAAAAGCTCAGGGGTCACTAAAACTAACCTGGGCAAATCTCTCTTGCTTGGAAGTCTGTTAGGTCTGATTGCAATCGTTACTTGCACAGAATGTTTGCATGGCATTGCCGCTGGACTAAACGTCAGCCACATTTGGGCGTTTTTGCAGTTTAGCATCGTCGGCTTTGGCGAGGAGTTCGGATATCGGGGATATTTGCAAACTCGCCTGATTGCCTGGTTGGGACGCTGGCAAGGATGGCTGCTGGCATCATTCCTGATGGCCATTCTCCACATTTCTGGACTCGTGTTGGTAAGCGGGCACAACGCACTCACTGCCCTGTTAAGTTCAGCTATGCTAATCCCGATCAGTTTGCTGATGGGCTATATCATGCTACGCACCGAGAACGTTGTTGCCCCCGCCATATTACATACTTTTGCCGATTGGGTCGGCATCTTCACATAAAATTCATCGGCACTAAATGGTTAATAAGGAGAGGTAGCAAAGTCCCTTACCTCTCCACGTTCAAAAAATTCTAATACCACTAACTCCCGCTGATAATATTCTTGAGGATATCGCCGCCGATACCAGCAACGCCTTTCTGCTCCCCACCGGATTGCGTGAAGGTGATCCCACGCTTGATGCGGTCCACCAGGCGGGAGAAGGGCAGGCTCTGTAAATAGACCTTGCCCGGGCCAGTCATCTTAGCCAGGAACAACCCCTCGCCGCCAAAGAGCGCGTTCTTGAAGCCGCCCACGAACTGGATGTCATAATCCACAGTAGTTGCAAAGGCCACCAGGCAACCCGTATCCACACGCAACGTTTCACCCGCGGCCAGATCCTTCTCGATGATCGTGCCCCCGGCATGCACAAAGACCATGCCATCGCCGGTCAGGCGCTGTAAGATGAAACCCTCGCCGCCAAAAAACCCAGCGCCCAGGCGCTTGGTAAAAGCAATTTCAATCTCGGTCCCGCGCGCTGCACACAGGAATGAATCCTTCTGGCACAGCACCTGCCCATTGAATTGATCCAGGTCGAAAGGCACGATTTTTCCGGGGTAGGGAGCAGCAAAAGCCACCCGACGCTTCTCGCGCGCGTTATTCATGAACGTGGTGATGAAGAAACTCTCACCCGTGAACATGCGCTTGAACCCGGAGAACAGGTCGCTGCCCATGCCGGTCTGCATCTCGATGCCATCTTCCATGTAGGTCATCGTCCCGGCTTCCGCGCGCACGCCTTCGCCATAATCCAACTCGACTTCTACCAGTTGCAGATCATCCCCAAAGATTTGATAATCGATTACGTCAGCCATGTTTTTCTCCTTTCGTTAAACGTTCCTCACGTTTTCGGCATCCTTTACAATCTTCTCACAAATCAAGCGTACACCCCAACCCCGGCATCATGCTGGCAATCAACCAACCATCTACGAACTGGAAACCGGGCACAGATGGATCGTTCTCCAGGTCAAAGTGGCCGTCCAGGTCACCATAATGGACGTTGGGGCTGCTCAACGCAAACGCCAGTCCTGCGGCGATAAGCAAAGCGGGTTCGTTCAGGCAACCGACCATGGTGGAGAGACGCCCGGCGCGCGCGATGGTGTCAATTTGACGGGCGCAGTCCAGTCCACCACAGGCGGCCAGCTTGGTACTGACCCCATGCGCCGCCCGCTGGTTGACGATCTCCAGCACGGAAGCTGGCCCGCGCAGACTCTCGTCCGCCAGGATAGGCACCGGGCTGTTCTCGGTCACCTGGCGCAGCGCAACAAGGTCGTCAGCCGGGGTGGGCTGTTCCAGGAATTCAAGTTTCCCTTCCAATGCACGCGCCACATCCAGCGCCACCTGGACGCTATAGCCCTGATCGGCATCCAGCCGCAGGGTCAGATCGGGAAGCGCACGATGGACTGCCCGTACCCGGCGGACATCCCCTTCCGGGTCGAGGCCGCCTTTGAGCTTGAGGATACGAAAACCACCCTGGGCACGCATTTTAGCCATCTCAACGGTGGCAGGTAAATCGTCGAGTCCGAGCGTGATGGAAGTCGGTATACGGTCACGGTAACCACCTAACAACCGAAAGAGCGGCAAGCCGGACCATAATCCCAGCAGGTCGTACAGCAGTACATCAAAAGCACATTGTACTGCGGGATAACCGTTTGTCAGTTCGGACAGGTCGGCCAGGGCGCGTTGTGTGTTGAGCGGGTTGAGGTCGCGAAGTTTATCAGCGCAAGCCTGGCAGGCGCGCATCACCCCCTCGAGCGTTTCTCCACCAGCGGGATTCAGGACTGCGCAACCCCAGGCATTCCCGAAATCGCGCACCAGTTCGGCGCGGATGAAGACGGTCTCTATCTGCATGACCGGCTCCGGGTGCGCCGCCGTACGGAAGGGCGTATGCAACTTCAATTGCGCAGGAGTCACATCAATACGTGAGATTTGCATTGGGCATCTCCTCAGGGTTCAGGAAGTATGATTGACTTTTCTAACAGCGGGTCAGGCGAGAACCTGCCATATCTTAAATATAGCATCATTTTTAGATACAACCCTGACAGGTTTCCGGTGCCTGTCAGGGTTGTATTTTTGGTAGGACTTGACTATCCGAATCCAGGATTACGGAGCCAAACCAAAAGAATCCCTAGGTTTCGCTTATCAATTCCAAGAAGTGGGCAACTACTTGCGGATCAAACTGTTGCCCCGCCTGTTCGCGCAAGTATTCAAGCGCCTGAGATCGTGACCAAGCGGATCGATATGGACGATCAGAAGTAAGTGCATCATACACATCCACCACTGCAAACAAACGTGCAGAAAGGGGTATTTGCTCACCCGCAAGCCCGTATGGATAGCCAGAGCCGTTCCAGCGTTCGTGGTGATAGAGAGGAATATCCAACGCTTCTCGCAAACTGATAATGGGCGCCAGGATATTGTATGCGTACAACGGGTGCTGTTGCATCACCTTCCATTCCCGAGGGGTTAAACTCCCCGGTTTCAGCAGGACGGCATCGGGAATGCCCAACTTCCCAATATCGTGCAAGAGCGCTCCCTGTTGGATGGAGGCGCGCTGATCAATCGGAATGTGCATATGCTCTGTAAGGCGTACGGTCAACGCACTCACCCTGCGAGTATGGCCGTCTGTTTCAATATCGCGAAGTTCAAGAGCGCGCGATAAACCCTCAATCGTAGCGGTGTATGTAGAAGTGAGTTCATCATTACGATGCTTCAAAGCTTCAACAACAGTTATATGCTCCATTGCAAAGGTGACTGCTTCCCCGACCATTTGGAGAATTTCCAATTTCCAGGTGTCCACATATTGCGATTCGCGCCAGAAAATTTCTATCACACCGAGCAAGTCCCGCTGACCTATCAAAGGGATGGTAATGTGCGCCTGGAAGCCTTCCTGTGAAAATAGATTAATATGATTTTCACCTGGCTCCGATACCAACATATTTTCTAACTGAATAGACCGACGTTCCCCAACGGCTCGCCTTGTCAAACCATTCTCGATATAGAGGTGAATTTTCGCCAAACCTTTTGCGTCAATACCATGTGTTGCGAGCAGATCAAATTGCTGCGAAGCGGGATTGTGTTTCAAAACAATAGCGGCATCCACAGCGACAAGATCTGACAGAAGCTCAAAGACAGCCTGGAAGGTTTCTCGGAAGTTCGAGCCGGATTGCAAAATCCGGTTTAACGAGTATTCCGCCTGTATCTTTTTGGTTTGGTTTTCCACTTGAAGAACACTATAGGACAATGTCTCGGTCAATACCTGTATCCAGGCAATCGTAGGCGGACAGAAGTAATTTGTCTGATCGCTAAGTAAAGCCAGCAGACCAATAGCCTGACCATCTTTTAGCACTGGAAAAAGTCCCCCGCTCATCAAATCTGCATGATCATGAAAAGTGAATTCCTTTCCAAGCCGAATTACTTCACGCAGTGCTTGGGGAGAGAATTGAACTGGCAACGTATTGACCGGCCAACCCGCAATCCAATGAACGGTCTGTTTTTCATCGACCTTGGAAAACCACGCTTGTGTTGCTCCACCTAGTTCTACGCAGGTTCGAGCCAATTTATTCCCCAAAGCCAAAATGTCTGCCGATATTTCTATCGCAGGCTGATTTTTATTTAACCGCAGATCAACCGTGGAATCTTCAAGCTCGAATGGCATGCAACCTTCTTACGAATTACCTTTAAGAAACATGCAAGCGATGGGACAATTTTTCATCCAATTTGCAGACAAAGTCCGGCATTGTAGAAGCCCGGATCGAAATCAGCGCTTCCCGGACGGGTTGAGAAAGAGGAAAATGTTCGCCGCCAAACCCAGCTCTGAGGGTTTGTCCCGGATCAGCCAGAAGCCTGGAACGAAACCGCGGACTAATGGCAGCAGCAGCCAGCAGGCGGTTGATCGAAGCCAAATCCTTCGATGAATCTGTGATCGCAATAGATGGTTGAACAAGAGGTTTTGTAAACATAGGTGGTCTCCTAACCAGGTTGTGATATGGCGGGTCCTCCCCGCGCAAGCAACCCGAATGCGCCTAAACCAATAAACACATCTCCAAGGCTAAAAGCGAAGTGGTATAGAAAAAAAGAGGGAGGAATAAAACGGTCGGCTAATAAGGGCAGAAGGATCTGCGCCTCTGGCAGCAAGATGTCTTTGCTGGCGCTACCGATCCGGCCTCCGATCTCCAGACCGTCCAAGACGCTCTTCGAAACCAGACGGCTGGCCGTTTCGACAGGCAGAGGCATGAACCCGCCATTGGCAAGAATGACGGCCAAGTTACAGCCTAGCCCGAACGCTAACAGGGCCATGAAGGGCAAGCGCCAGTTCAACAGAGCAAAAACCAGCAACATTAACTGTGAAAGAACCAGGCTTGCGGAGGCCAACCAATCTGGATATAAGCGGCGTGTGAAAGGCAGATAAAAAGCAAACATTTGAGGTAAAAAACCCAAGACCACCAACCAGGTGGCCTGAAAAAGAGGGGGGCGCCAGGATCTTCCTTGCCACCTGGCGCATGCCCAGCCGGTCAGTATACCGGCCGCAACAGATGTCAAAAGTATCACTACCGGCCGACACCACCCATATCATCTGGCGCACCTGCGCCGATAACGAGCATAGCCAACGCCAACACCGTAAAGGCAATCTGCAAGTGGTTCTTGTTGATCTTTGAGATGGACAGGCTGAAACGAGCGATTGTGTTTTTCATGGGTTACCTTTCGGGAGTTAGAAGAATTTCGTTTAATTTACCAGACCCCCGGTTACAAAGGTGGCCTCAAATTTCGTTCAATAATTGTTCATACAGAGAGACAATTTCCGAAGATGGCTGCAATCCCAACTGGTCGGCCAAGGCTTTTTGGTATTGTTGGTACTGACGCGCCATCCCTGCGGGATCGTGCAAAGCCGCATAAGCCTGGATGATCAAACGGTGGGCCGCCTCAAGCAGAGCATCGGACTGCAGAATTCGCCGGGCGACATTCAATCCCGCCTGCACCTGCCCCTCTGCCAGATAGATCTCCCCCAATTCCAATAACATTTGTTGGCAAATATCCTGGTATTTAAGCTGTTCAGGTACTGCCCAATCCCCATCTATATCAGCCAGGTATGGGCCGTTCGCAATTTCGATTGCTCGTTCCAGCAATGTCTTTTTCTCAGGGAGCGAGATGCCCCGGCGCGCAGACTGCAGTACTTCATCGAGTTTTTCACGATCCCAACTATAGTTGATCTCCCGGTTGAAGCGGTAGCGTTCCCCCTCAAAGATCACCGCGTCCTGCCCAACCGCGCGCCTGATACGATGAATATTGATCTTGAAACGCATTTTCAAGCGCGCCGGAGAAATATCAGGCCACAATTCCAGGGCGATCTGTTCCTTGGTCAGGGGAGGAGAGTGCAACAAAAAGAAAAACAGGTCTCGCGCCTCGCGCGTCTGCCAATCAGAAAGAAGGAGCATCTTGTTATTGCAATAAACCTTTACATCACCAAAAGTAACGATTCCCAATTCCGGCAGCGACAATGCCACATGCTGTGCTGATTGCCGGATGGCATTGCGCCAAATTGGGATTCTGCGTTTGATTTGCCCGGCGCCCTCAAGAAACTGTTCCATAGCCGGATCGGATTGGGAAGATAACTTGATGTTTTTCAACCATTTTAAAGCGTGCCCGGCATTTAGCATGAAGGGCGTAGGAGTTAGCCAGTTTCTTTCATCCTGGATAATCTCATTTAATTTTTTATTCGCCTCTACGGGCTCTCTCTGTGCTATTGCAGCTATCAGCCATAATTCAGCAACCCTTTGCTCGATATGATATTCCCCTTGGAGCAGTAAACCAGAAGCATCTTGCAAAGCATCCAAGGCGAGTTTAAGCTGACCAGACTCCAACAAACAACGGCCCTTTTCTAAGCTTAATAGGGCACGTTCATAGGGCCCAAGATGGCTTTGCGAGATTTTAACCATCTCAAGATCGTGAAGCGCCCGAACCGGGTCTCCTCCCAAGCGTACCAGACGCGCTTCACCCAGAGATGCATATAAGATATAGGCAGAATGTCCCAGGTGTGTTGCAATCGTTAACGCCCTTTCGTAGTACGTTTGCGCAGAATCAAGGTCATTTACTTCGGTCAATATATCCCCAATACTAATGAGCACAAGTGCCTGAATACGCGAGTAACCAGTCTGTTCAGCAATTTGCAAGGCCTGATCAAGACAGGTAAAAGCCTCTTCTATTTTTCCAGTCGTTTGATGCAGGATGGCCAAATTATTGAGCACATGGGCTTTCCATCCCGAATTTCCGGAATGCTCCCAAGATCTCAAGGCACGAGTATAGTAATTCGCAGCTACATCCAACTTTCCCAACCTTCGATAGGCCACGCCCAACTCTGTTTCCAGAATAGGGATACTGTCTTTTATACCAAAAAGGATATTATCGTTTGTCCCCAGGGCTTGAAACGAACTAAGAGCACTTTCCAACCATTTAATAGATTCGTGCAAGCGGCCTAGGCCGAATAAAGATTGGCCCTTCAGGCGTTGCGCTTCGGCGTTGATATCATGCATGATTGCATCTTCCCGCATAGAGGTCAAACTTAATGCTTCCTCTGCATCCAACAAAGCTTGATCATAATTCCCAAGCTGACGATAAGCAGCAGCCCGTCGATTCAATAACGATGCCAGTTCATCTGTATTATTTTTCGCGCGCAATAGCTTTTCAGCTCGATCGTATAGTTCGATAGCAAACCGATTGTCTCCTTTTGTATCTTGAATTACACCATGAAGCGATAATAACGCCGGCTGGGAATCCACCAGATCTCTAGGTAAATGATCCAACCAACTGGCAAGCGTTAAGATACGACCCTGCCGAATTAAGCTTGGGCCAGCTTTCACCAGCACACGGGCAGCATTTGCCTGGTCCTCAAGGGTGGAATATACATAAAGAACTTCCTCCCACGCCCCTCTATTTTCATACGTGCGGGCAAGGTTTTGCTGGATATGCCAGGCCAAGGCTGGTTGTTCGAATTGAAGTTGAGATTTCAGAAAGTGACCGAAGAGATGGTGATAACGCATCCAGCGCCCCTCATCATCCAAGGGTACACTGAAGAGACTTCCGGTTTGGACTTCGCTAAATAGAGACGACCAATCGAACTTTTCTCCTTCCATCAAAGGGTCGAGCACTTCCTCACATAAGGCAATATCAAATGCGTCGAACAGGGAGGTCATCAATAAAAAACGCCGCAACTGGTCCCCCTGGCGAGCCAGCACCTCTCGCGAGAAAAAATCGAACAATTCGCGCGTAGAGCGCAGAGGATGCATTTGCGGCAGGCTACCCGGTTGTCCGCCTGTCAGGCTGATGGCTGCAATCCAGCCTTCTGTTTCTTCCACGATTTTTGTGGCATCCTGCGGAGAAAGTGTTAAATTATTATTTTGCGAGAAAAGCTGTTGGATCTCATCGGGAAGGAAAGCCAGTTCTTCAAAACTCAACCCACCAATCTGATTGCGAACCGTCAGCAAGGGCATGTCGGGAAAATCGGGCAGATGCCGGGCGGCCAAAATCAAGTGGGCATTCTCGCCAACCAATTGCAGAAAACGATTGATCAATTGGCGAACGATCAAGATATCCCCGACGAGATGATAATCATCCAGAATCAGGATAAAGTGCTCATCGATATGTAACGCGATGTCATTTGTGAGCGTGACCAACACGCGTTCCCCATCTTGTTCGAAAGAGGTCATACTCTTCAAGGCGTTAATAGAATCGCGGCCAAAGTCCGGGAATTTTTCCGCAATCGCAGAGATCAGGTATGCCAGGAAGCGCTGCGGTTCCTGATCCAGCGCATCCAGGGATAACCAGCAAACTGGAAGTTCGCTATCATGAGCCAAGTCCACCAATAACGAGGTTTTCCCGTACCCGGCAGGAGCCACAACCAACAAAAGTTGTTTTTCCAGTTGCTCGTAAATGGATTCGATCAAGCGTGTTCTGCTGATCAACTCACGACGTCTGTGAGGAACACGGATTTTTATTTTGCTAACCGGGATGAATTCCTCAAGTTGCATAAACTTTAGTTTCCGCTAAGAGGTATGGGTAAAAAGGAAGGTAATGGTATGCAAGACGTGGTAATCTTGTTTTGCGAACAAATTCCAC
>JAFGKO010000013.1 GCA_016928525.1 Anaerolineales bacterium
AAAAACTGTATCATCAGGTACAGTCACATCGGCCACATACGCTACACCAAAGGTGCAACCGGGGGTAGGCGGCGGCGTTTCCGTAGGCAACGCTTCAGGCGTTGGGGGTATTTCCGTGACCGCAACACTATCCACAACTATTGGAGTCGGCGTGACCGTCTCCGACATGGACACTGTCGCACAAGCCAGCGTCCCTCCCAATACTACCAACAGCAGTATACTAGCCAATTTCCGTTGCATGGTACCTTCCTTTCGCTAATGAAACACTTCCAGGATGTATCTTCTCAAAAATCTGGGGGTGGAGGTTTGGGGGCGGGCGCAGCCCGCCCCCAAACCTCCACTTCTCCCCTTTTTATTGAGATGATACTCTAGGGTTTATCCGGGTTGCGGATATAGTCCACTGTACTTCATATATCCGGGAATATAAAGGGAAGCTTTATAGTCCAGTTCCACTTTGAGATACATCCCTTTTTTGTCGAAGGTAAAGCCCATTAACAGATTCCGTTTCTCCGTTTTGAGCGGGGCTTCTTCAATAAATTCTCTGAGCGTCGGAACAAACTCGACCGGTTTTGTCATGTCATCTTCATAGAGTCGTGTAAAACACAACCTTTCGATTCGATCGCTGGTATACGTGAACGTGAAGTAGATGGTGGCGGCGCTTTCCAATTCCTTGAGCACAGCCTCGGAGGGGATCTGGAACTCCAGGGCCGTGAAAATGGCTTCCAATTTGGTCCGGTTCAGCCCCAACTCATCGGTGTGATAGTAGAAATTGAACGAATTGTGTTGAAAATCGACGCCGAAAATGACAAAGCGCGCCAGCCCCAACGATTCCAGGAGGGCTGAATTCTTGAGTATGGATTCGGGGAGGTTCTCGCATTGTCGAATTGCTGCCAGGGGGAGTCCCCTGTGAGCGAAATACGCGTAAAACTTCTTGATCTCACCGTCTACGCTGATATCCACCATGGACCCCACAGCGCCCACTGCATGGCTAATGGATACGTAGGCTTTGTATAATGGGTGATCGTAGAAATCTCCTAATCCGTGACTTTTGGCCATGGCTGCCAGATCGAACCACTTGCCGGCATTTCCCGGGCGGATGAAGAATTCCCTGGGGATTAGCTCTCTGTTCGTCGTTTTGATGTAGACTGTATCGTACTCGAGCGGTTCTCTGTAACACTCGAAGACAGAGCGCAATTTCTCTTTCTGGATTTCGACGCCGCATGTTTTGGCGATGGCTGTGAGATTATCGAAAAAAGCATCCAAGGGAATATAATCCAGCGCCAGGCACGCCTGACGGTATTCCGCCATCTTTTCCGGACTGATGCCCAGTGTAAAACGAATCAAATTCAACTGATCCGGCCATAAAAACTGATGGATTCCCGTCAGAAGATCATCGACCGTAACCGTGGTATCTTCCCGCTGCCTGGCAATGCCGGCCCCGTGCATGACCATCTTATCGATCAATACCAGTCTTGCCCTCTCCGGTATGGCCGGTGGAAACTTCAGCATAATGGTATCCAACAGCGCGAGACTCTCCCCCGCCAATCGCATGGGATTATGGGTGGTTGGTCCGGGTTTCATTCCTGTGTTCTCCTTTTGAAAATGAGTGATTGTCCCCAATAATATTTATTTGCGCTCAAAAGTCAAATTCGGTTGTCATAGCCGCAAATAAGAGTGGCAGACAAGTGCATGTTACAGCCGCGTATTCTGGGTCAGTGTCGGTCAATCGAGGATGGAGAGCGGCAGGAGCGAGCGTGTCCTGGCGTCTGTCTGAAGACTCTGCCGGCACATGCTTGCGCGGGATCACAATCCCGCGCTGGTGCGGCAACAGTGGATTATGGTCCGCCTGAAGCGTTAAAAAAGCTGGATAGGTTCTCCGCGTGTCAAGCCTGCGGCAGGGGTTCGATGCACACCATCCCAAAAAACAGATGAGCATAGCCAGCAGGATCGCGGCAATAGTGAGCGCGGTCCGTGCTTTGCGTCCCAACTCTTTATCGAGCGGCGCCAACAGGGGAACTGCGTTTGCGAAAAGCATTACGGTGGGGTGGACGAGTACGACGAAGAGCGTGAAAATTCACAGCAAGCTGTTGGGGATGATCCTCCGCAGGAGGGGCGTCAGCGAGTGGCCCAGACCGAGTGCCGCGTGAATCAAGGCCAGACCGTTGAGGAACCACCAGGGCAGCGCGACGAAGGTCATGATGTCGAAAGAGACTACCAGGGCCTCGGCGACGTTCTTGCGGTCGGCGGCGAGCAGCCACAGCATCAATGAAGGCGTCCTTTATCGGCGCGATGTATAGCGCGAGGATGGCTTCGCGGAGCCGCGCGCAAGCACGTTTGATCATACGTGATGGGTATGCCTGACGGTTAAGACAGGACAATGAGCGTATTCGATAACCCGTTCGGCCACAGCGCCGATGCGCGCCAGACGTTGCGTTCCTAACCCGCCGGCGCGCCCGATGACAATGAGGTCCGCGTTGACCTCCCGCGCCAACTCTGTGATTTCGATGTACGGTGTACCGTAACGGATGGTTCGGGCAGTGGATATGCCCCGATTAGAGGCCAAATGCGAAAGATAATCCAGATAACGATTGGCCGTGTCGCTGAATTCTGCATGCACCTCATCCAGTGTTCTTCGCGTCGTTCTGGAAACTTCCTCTGCCGTTTTTTCATCGATCACGTAGACGAACGTGATTTTTGTCGGACACAGTGAGGCCATGTGGATAGCTAGCTGTCCTGCATTGATCGATGTTTCGGAGCCGTCGGTGGGGACGATGATGTGCGAAAACGGGCTTTTTCCTGTTTCCATGGCTACCTCCGTATGCTATTTCAACACTCATCTAGGATGAACCGATAGGTCTTTGTCACATTATGTTTTCATAGTAGTTACGCGGTTTGCTAAGGTGGGACGCACTTTATACCTATAATGACGTATTTTGCGGGCAAATCCGTGCGTTTTATGGCATTTTAAGTGCGTCCCACCTTGACTGCGTAACTACTGTTTTCAGATGCTACACAGCTTAACCGAATTCGTGTGAAGTCGGTTTCCCACCCCCTATATCCCGGTATGGTTGTTGGTATTCGCGTGTTTTTGGTCCGACCCGCGTGGCCGTCGTTTTGGACTTGAGACGCTTGAGCCGGAAAACCTCTTCGCGCTCGCGTTCTTCGAGTGCACTTTCGATGAATTTGACGATTTCTTTGTATTCAGGGATGAAGATGTATTGGAGTGCATTGACACGGCGTTGCGTCTTTTGCAACTCCCGCGCCAGCCGCCATACAGAGATCATTACTTCGGAGAGCATAGGAATTTCATCGAGAACCTGCCGGAAACGCGCGACGGCCTCGTCGAGAGCCACGGTGGTATCGCCTAAACCGTAGGGCATTTCCGGTGGCTCGCCATGGGCGTCGACGGTGGGAATGACGACGCCCATGATGCTGCGTAGTTTGATTTCGACTTCGACGCTTTTGTTGACAGCGAGTGCTGTCCACTCAAGATGTTCCCGTCCCATGGAGAGCCGTGCTTCCTCCAGTGCGTGGTAGGCATCGGCCAGTTTCTGCCAGACCTGAGTTTGCTGTGTCGCGGCATTGTGTGCCTGGTGAATGAGCTCGGTGGTCAGGACTTCCCGTTTTTTGTCCAGGATTTCATACCCTTCCTGCGCTAACTTGAGCGCCTGGCGCATGCGGAGAAGGTTACTGCGGGTGGGGGCTATTTTTTGTTGCATCAGGCTGCGCTTTCCCGGTAATAACGTTCAATCTCGGCTTCTGTAACGCGAGTCAACTCTTCGCGTGGCAGCAAAGCCAACATCCTCCAGCCCAGGTTGAGGGTGTCTTCGATGGAACGGTTTTCGGAGAGACCTTGACCGACAAAGTTATGCTCGAAAGCGCGCCCAAATTTCAGGTAATCCTGGTCTACCGAGGTTAGTTCTTCCTCTCCAATGACCGACGCCAGCGACCGGACATCTTGCACGTGGGCGTAGGCGGCATAGAGTTGCGCGGAGAGATGGGCGTGGTCGGCTCGCGTGCGGCCCTCGCCGATGCCATCTTTCATCAGCCGTGAGAGAGACGGCAGTACGGCGATGGGCGGGTACACATCCTGCTGGAAGAGTTCGCGGCTGAGCACCGTTTGCCCTTCGGTGATGTATCCGGTGAGGTCGGGGACGGGGTGGGTGATGTCGTCATTGGGCATGGTGAGAATCGGCAGTTGGGTGATCGAGCCTTCACTTCCCTTGATGCGGCCGGTACGCTCGTAGAGCGAAGCCAGGTCGCTGTAGAGATAGCCGGGGTAGCCCTTGCGACTCGGCACTTCGCCTCGGATGTTGGAGATTTGCCGCAGGGCTTCGCAGTAGTTGGTCATGTCGGTAAGGACGACCAACACGTGCAGGTTTCTCTCGAAGGCCAGGTATTCGGCCAGTGTGAGCGCCGCGCGTGGGGTAATGAGCCGTTCGATAGGGGGATCGTCGGCCAGATTGAGAAACATCGTGACGTGCAGCAGCGCGCCGCTGCTGGCGAACGATTCGCGGAAGAAGTCCGCAACGTCGTGTTTGATGCCCATCGCGGCAAAGACGACCGCGAACTGTTGTTGTCCTCCGCTGATGGAGAGAATGTTGGATTGGCGCACAATCTGTGCTGCCAGTTGGTTGTGCGGTAGGCCGCTGCCGGAGAAGATGGGCAGCTTTTGCCCCATGACCAGGGCATTCATCCCGTCGAGGGCCGAGATGCCGGTCTGAATGATGTCGCGCGGGTAGATGCGTGCTGTGGGATTGATGGGTTGT
>JAFGKO010000139.1 GCA_016928525.1 Anaerolineales bacterium
CTATCCGAAAATTATGGCGATACGAAACGCTACGCCAGACCTTGCGGCTAAAGCCGTTTTCAAGAGGGTGTTTTTTCGTGGGCGGGCGTAGCCCGCCCACGAAAAAACACCTCCTCAAACCGCGCCTTTAGGCGCAAATCACAATTCAAAAAGGAATTTTCGGATAGATTCGTAATAAAAACGTCAATAGAACCGAATCAGCCGTTAAGCTCTCTCCCCATTAATCCCCAAGCGCCGCCACGATGTCTTCCCCAAGAGACTGAATGTTGACGTTGGTGTTGGCGATGACAAAGACCCCGTAAGGTTTGTCTTGTGAGAAAGCAAGATAGCTGTTGAATCCTCCCGTCTGGCCGTTATGCCAAATGATGGTTTGATTTTCAACCATGCTGCGGTCTAACAGCCAGCCCATCCCTATGTCCGATTCGTCGTCAACCTTGAAAATAGGGCTTTTGGTAAGGGGGATGAAATCCAGCTCGTCAGAAATGCAAGCCTTGAGGAATTTGAGCATATCCGCGCCCGATGAACGAATGCCGCCGGCGCCCACCAGCCCTTCCCCCATCAGCCAGGGTTGGCTCTCGATGCCCACCATGAGACGCCCGAGCCGCAGGTAGCCGCGATACCCCGACGCATACAAGGCTTCTTGCGCTTGATTAAGATGGATGGTGGTATTGGTCATTTCCAAAGGGTCGGCGATGACGCGGCGCAGCGTTTCTTCATACGTCAACCCTTTTTTGTCGGCAAGACAGACGCCCAACAAGCCGACGCCGTAATTGGAATAGCTGAAATCCGTTCCAATACGCTTGGGGGCCGCCGTTCGACTCAAATACGAAAATACTTTCTCGCGGGTCACATTTTCGTAGGGATTGCCGCCGGTGAAGTTGGTAATGGCGCTCGGTATCATAAAATCCAGGGTTTGAGGCAGCCTGGGCAGCCCGGAGGTATGGGTGGTCAGATGGGCCAACGTTATCTGGTCATAGAACGCCTGCCCGGTTATGAATTCTTGAGGAACACAGGTGCGCAGGGGATCGTCAAGCGCGGCAGCGCCGGAATCCACAGCCTCGGCCAGCAGCAAACCGGTAAACACTTTGGTGAGAGAGCCGATTTCAAAGAGGGTGTCGGGCGTGATCTTTTGGCGCGCATTGATTCCCTGGTAGCCATAGCTGAACAGGTGGGAGCCGTTCTCATCCACAATGCTCACCACCATGCCCGGAATAGCGTTTTCACCCAGAAAGCTCTTGATGATAGCCTCATACTCTGGGGTACCATTCTGATTTTCGGCCCAGGCCACCAACTCCGGCTTATCGAGCCACCCCACATCAATTTTAAAGGTGAACAGCAGCAGGGCGCCGATGACTAAATACCCCCCGCCAACCATTCTCGTCCCCAAAATATCTTTTGGGGTGGCTTCCTTCTTTTTTTTGCTATTTTTCGCAATGGCTTTTTCGGGAAAAATGAGCAGCCATCCGCCTATCATCATCAAATAGAATGCAAAGCATAAAAAGAAAAACGACATGTAAGGTAAGATTTTGATCATAGGTTAATTCCTCTCGTTATGGTTGGATTTTGAACTGCAATCGTGAAGCCGCCCGCCCGCTTCAACGGGCTAATTCTATAATAACCCAAGTTACTACCTGGGTCGTGAAAAACCTGACAGGTTTTCCAAAGTGCTCTTGATTCCAATCTACGACGGTTTACCACGCACTTTTGTTTACCAAAGACCTGTGTAAACCTGTCAGGTTTGTAAGGTAGCAATTTAGGTTATGCTACCAACACGGATTACCGCCCGACCAGGCCCAGCGCGCTTCTTGCTCGTTGTAGATCCTGCGCTTGCTAAACAACCATTCCCCGTTCACCTTGACCAGCTCATCTTCGTAATGCCCATACGAATTGAGCGTCGCGCTGCGTTCAGGGTTCACGTTCCCCATGTGGAACCAGTAGGCCCGGCCCCAGGCCCGGTTCCCCTCAATCTTCAGGACGATGTTTGTGATGTTGTGCCGCCCGCTGGACGGGCGCAGCTTGGGCGCGTCCGGGGATGCTGGCGGTTCTTCACGCGGCGGAATCGCCAGGAGACGGGCACGGATGGTCTCGCGCCCGCGCCATTCGCCCACCCCGATATCGAGCACGCCATCTTCCGCAAACGTGGCGACGTACTTGTCAAGGTCGCCAAAATCCAGGGCAAACATATAACGGGCCTGAAGGTCCTCAATCAATGCCCGTTCCTCAGCGTAGGTGGTATCTTGTTGAGTCATTGAATAGCTCCTTATAGCGTTACTTACCATAACTTCTTTGAGTGTGTTTCATTTCAGTTGAGACTGTTAGTAATCCGTCACGCATAATTTTTGGCTCTTTGGGACTTTGCAGGGTCAGGATGGCGGAGTCCCCAACTTGTTGGGGTGTCTGCGCGGCCAACTCGAACAAATTCGGGACTCCGCTACGCCATCCTGCGAAATCCTAAAGACCCAATGTTCTACATCAGCACCTGGCATCAGCGAAGCGAATCGGCGGATGCAGTTGTCGAGTTGTTGGCTATCGCTGGCAGATCAGTCCAGCGATAAACTGCCCTACACCGTTTATCAGGCCATGGCCTACAACCGTCGCACTGATGGCTCGTGAGCGTTTGACGAGCCATCCCAAAATCAACCCCAACAGGAATGTCAGGAGCAATGATCCCCAATAGCCTGCGAAAAGGTATTGCAGATGGGCTAACGAGAAAAGCGCCGCTTGATACACCAAGATTTTGTTTTCATTCCAGCCGGCTTTCTTGAGATAGCCCCACAGGAAGCCCCGAAATAGCGGCTCCTCGGCCAGACCGGCAAATGAAGCCTGATGGAGTATAAGGACCAAGACCGAGCCAAGTGAAGTGGCGGCCTCCAACCTCTCTAACCCCAGAAGCATATCTTGTTGGGCTATGATAAACCCGCTAGCTACACCGCAGACCAGGCCTACGATTATACCTGCCACAATCCCTGGCAGACTGCGTCTATACTGGAGACGCGCTGCGGTCGAGAGTTTCCAGATGACCCACACCGTTACCAATGAGGCAAGGATGTATCCTCCATAGAGAATAAGCGCATAGACAGAGGGTCGCTTTACGAGTCCGGTCAGCATCAGCGCCAGTTCGAGCGGCTTGCCAAGTGCAAACATCCAGAGAAAGATAGGGTCAATGTGGTACTCGCACAATCGCTCCCGCTCAAGGTAAATCAAGGCCGCTATCAAGCAATTTGTGCCAACCAGGTAAATGGCGTTGCTCAAGCCTTGTCCGCGTAAGGGGTGGATCAGAAATAATACCGCCATAGAAATATACGGGAAGGGGATTCGCAGGAATATTAACCACCAAATCAGTTTGCTGCGCAAGTTATCATCTTTAGTGAGTAGTCGCATACATCCTCGCTTTATCTGAGAGACTGATGACTTAATGACTTTTATTGCCCAGCAAACGATTATATGTCGGCGTCCCCCGCAAGTCAACGCCAAATTCTAACGCGCCCTATTTGAACTATCCCCATCATCGTATATAATCACCCTTGAAACGTGATGCCTTTACCAAAAAGCCATCACGTTTCCCGTTTTACGTTTTACACAGCCACACCCTCAGCACTTTGGGTTCCTCGTATATTGTTGGAGGTCGTTATGCCGGATTTTGTGCATCTGCACACTCACACCGAATATTCGCTGCTGGATGGCCTGAGTTCGTGTTCCGCGCTGGCGAAGTACGCCGCCGAGTTGGGCATGAAGTCGCTGGCGATCACCGATCACGGCGTGATGTACGGCTGCGTGGATTTCTACAAAGCCTGCGGCGCCGCCGGGATCAAGCCGATCATCGGGATGGAAGCCTAC
>JAFGKO010000140.1 GCA_016928525.1 Anaerolineales bacterium
AAATTTGACTTCTTTCCCCGCCTTAATGTGTGAGCGTTCTCATGAAATACTTGACAAATGCTCAGAACTTGTCATACGATGTAAGAAATGTGAAAACGTCTGCAATAAGATTATAATGATCGAGCCATCATTCAACCCATTTCTTAAGGGAAAATAATGGTACCACGAATATGGCCACGCTTTTTTTTGCTTGATCAATGGCAACGTTGCCAAACTGTCAGCAAGAGACAACCCTATGGCTAAGACCGATCCTACTATAACAATCATTGACGTGGCTCGTGAAGCGAGTGTTTCCAACTCTACAGTGTCCCGGGTTGTGAACAACAGCGAACGGGTTAAACCTGAAACCCGTGAGAAAGTCCTCAGTGCGATGGCACGGCTGGGTTATGTCGCCAATCAGCAGGCGCGGAGCCTGCGCGGAGGCCGGTCGCGAATTGTTGGCTTGGTTGTGCATGAGGTTGGCAATCCATACATTGGGGAGATCATTCGTGGCATTGATGAGGAATTAGCCGCCAACAACTATAGACTGATGCTCTACACCACCCGCCGCCACAAAACACGTGAGTCTACGTTTGTCGCAGAGATCTTGGGTGGCATGGCTGACGGTCTGCTCGTGCTGTTACCGCGCGATCTTGGTTCGTATGTCAAAAAGCTCAAACAGCAGCGATTCCCTTTCGTTCTCATTGATTACCCCGGCGATGAAAATGGGTTTTCATCGGTCATAGCCACAAACTGGCAAGGGGCATACGACGCTACAGCCTATTTGATCGGGCTTGGTCATACACGCATCGGGTTTATCACCGGGTTAATGGAAGTCTCTGCTGCTGTCAAGCGTCTTGAAGGGTACAAAGATGCTCTTTCCAACCATAACATCGAATATGATGCAAGTCTGGTCTACGAAGGCGATTTTTTCCAACCGGATGGGTTTGCTGGCGCGGAGTACTTGCTGGATTTACCCGAGCGACCCACGGCTATTTTTTCCTCCAATGATGTATCCGCTTTTGGTGCAATCGACGCGATTCGCAATCGCGGGTTGCGTATTCCCGACGACATATCAGTAATAGGCTTTGATGACATCCCACAGGCTGAATACGGCATTCCTAGACTGACGACGGTTCGACAACCTTTAGCATATATGGGGCGGGTTGGCATTCAAATGCTATTGCGGCGCATTAACGAACCTGATATTCCCACCGAACAACTTGTGGTTTCCACAGAATTAATCGTGCGCGACTCTTGCCGCCCCATTTTTCCTGATGATTAGGCGAACAGGTAGCTGCAGAAACTGATGAAACTCAGCCCAACGCCACCGGAAATCGACTTTCGTTCTGGTTTGTTCTATTTAAAAATCCCTTGGACAAAATGAGGGGAAACCTAAGAGAGACCTTCAACGCCAAATCAGTACAAAACGGAGTACAAAAATGGCGAAGGAAGGTTTTGAGGAAAGGAGGTTGGTCCACAGCGAAGAATCCTAAAAGCAATACATATATGTATATACCGTTTAGTTCACTAGGAGACATTACTATGAAAAAGACGCTGAGTCGTCGCGATTTTCTGAAACTCGCTGGCGCTACAACCGCCGGGCTGGCCATCAGCCAGGTCGCTCCGCTTACCCCCGCTATGGCATTGGTTGCACGCCGGGATGCTACGCCGATCCTGATGTGGTTCCAGGCTGAAAACCATGCGCCGGAATATGATCGCCGCAAAGCAGAATTGGAAGAAAAATTCGGCGTGGCGATCACCTATGAACTTCTGGGCCGCGAAGCCATGACCGAGAAGTTCCCGGCCACCTTGATGGCGGGCGAGGGTTTCCCGGACATCATCGAGCAGAACGCCGATGACATCATCAAATTCCTCAAGGGCGACGATAGAGCGATCCCGTTCATCGCCCTCAACGAAACCATTGACAATGGCCCCTACGCTAACGATGTTCTGGAAAGCCGCTGGGCACGTTACACCAAAGACGGCAACCGGTACGGTGCTCCCCACGACGTCCATCCCATCGTCATGCTCTACCACGAAGAAGCCTGGGCCGAATTCGGTATCGATATGGAAACTGTTGAGACCTGGGAAGACTTCCTGGCCGCTTGTCAAGTCGTTGGCGAAACCGCCGAAATGGAAGACGGTCGCCCGCGCTATGCGTACATGGACTGCCTGGGCTGCGCCGGGTTACTGACGCTTATGCTTCAGAACGGCGTGTGGTGGCACAATGAAGCCGGTGATATGCAGCTCGGCGAGCCTGGGTTCCGCGCTGCTATCGAGACCTTGCTGATGCTTGATCCCTACCGGGTTGATATCGACTGGGGCAACCAGGTCGCGATGTTCAAGGACGGTCAGTACCTGACAGCCCTTACCCCGGATTGGCTCTACGGCATCCATAAACAGGGCACCGCCGAGGACGCCGAATGGATGGCGGACTCACCGATCCGCATCCGTCAGATGCCGAGCGGCCCGGCCACCGGTAGCTGGGGCGGCACCGCAGCCTCGGTCACCAAACCGTCCAAGGTTGCCAACGCGGCCCTCGAACTGCTGATGTACCTGTACTTCGACAATACCGAAGGTCAGCTTGCCCAGCGCTTCGTCGACATCGGCATCCTGCCGCCTGTCGTCAGCGCCTGGGACGATCCGATCTTTAACGCAGAAGAACCCTATACGGGTGGTCAGGTTGCCGGTCAGGCGTTCCAGGAAGCCGCCAAGAACCTGCCGGCTTACTATGAAAGCTGGAAGACCTCGTTGATCGCCGCCGCCTGGGGCGAGCAAGCCACCCTGCTCTTCGCGGACGAAATCAGCCTTGACGAAGCGATCGATGCCGCTGTCAAACAGGCCGAAGCGGATATCGAACGCCAGGCATAAGTCGTGGGTTAGCGTATCGTGCGGGGACGCGTGCCCCGCACGTTTTCGACGTGAATGATAAATGCATTTTGGCATAAACTGGGGGAAACCGGGATGGCACATGGACACATCGCCTCCGTGCAGCCCATCGTAGGGGGGGACTATCTATTCCCCCGGCTTCCCCCAGTCCCAAGACATATGCGCCCGTTCGCGTCTACGCCCTCATCCCCCCACGAGAGTTGAGAGGTATTGTTTTCTATGGAAGCACAAATCATTTTGACGCCAGTTCGACGAGTAGGCCATTTCTTCTCTAAACAAAAGAACTGGATGCCATACGTTTTTGTCGCGCCGTTTTTCATCACCTTCGCCGTGTTCCAACTCTATCCCATGATCCGCTCGATCCAGATGAGCTTTCAAGAGATCTCTGGTTTCTGGAACCCGGTATGGGAGGATGTCGGCTTCGATCACTACAAAGAGATTATCAGCAACGACGAGCGTTTCCGCACTGCGCTGATGAACTTCGTGCAGTATTCGAGTATCTCGCTTGTTACACAGGTGCCAGCCGGTTTTTTCCTGGCGATGTTATTGGCGTCGCCATTTTTGCGCGGACGGCGATTTTTCCGCGTGGCCCATTTTTTACCGTCGGTATTGCCGGGATTGACCATCGGCGTCCTCGGTTATTGGGCGTTTAGCGAGTCGCGCGGCATCGCGAATGAGCTTCAGATGGCGTTGGGAGGGGAGAAGCGGATTCAGTTCATGGCCCTGCCTCGTTACATCATGCCAATGTTGACATCGATGGCTTTCTGGCAGTGGACGGGCAACCACGCGGTCTTCTTCCTAGCGGGCATCACCTCTATCGACCGCACATTGCTAGAAGCAGCGACCATTGACGGTGCCGGGTACTTTGGGCGAATCCGTTTCGTCATATTGCCGCTGCTCAAACCGGTCATGGCTTTTGTCACCATCAACATCGCCATCGGGTCGTTGATGATGTACGACGTACCCATCTTGTTGTTCGCCGATGGCACAACTGGCGGCGGTCCGGGTGGCAGCGGTTGGTTCTTTATCCCCTACATCAAGTGGCAGGCGTTCGACCAGTTCCGTATGGGCTATGCCACTGCTATTGGCTGGCTGGTCTTTTTCATCGCCCTCATCATTGCGATTGTCCAGCTTCGGCTCTATAAATTCGGGGAGGGTGAATCATGACTGTTAGAGACCAAGCACAGATCCGCGGTGATCGTACACCGATCCAACGTATGCTTTCGTCTGCAAACCGCAGTACTATACTGACGACAGCATTCGCGATTGTCTTCACCATCATATTCATGTGGCCCGCTTTCACATTGATTGCACAGAGTCTCAACAGCCTCGACACCTACATGGACCCTTTGATCCCCTGGCCGAAAGAATTCAGTCTGAAGTTGTATCAAAAAGTATTCACCGAATACGAGTTGCACCATCATATTCGGAACACAGTGTATGTGGTACTGATGAGCACCGCACTGGGCACTTTTGCTTCGGCGTTGAGCGGCTACGCGCTGGCGAAACTGAACTTTCCCGGACGACAAGCGTTGTTCATCGTGGTGATCGCCTTTATGCTGCTTCCACTGGAAACGATGATGGTACCGCGCTTCATCGTTCTGAAGGACCTCAACCTCATCAACTCCTACTGGGGTTTGATTTTGCCAGCAGTGGGCGGTAACGCTTTCGGCATTTTTTTGATGCGCCAATTCATGCTACAGATTCCCAACGAAATGTTGGACGCCGGGCGCGTCGATGGATGCAGCGAGTTTGGCCTGTTCTGGCGGTTGGTGCTGCCCAACATGAAGGGCCCCCTCCTGGTGCTGGTCACGTTCTCCGTGCGCGGTGGTTGGAACGCTTTCCTATGGCCGCAGATCGTCGTCACCGAGGAGAACAAACAGCTTATTATGCCCGCCATCGCCCGCATCAATCAGCTTACGGTGGCTGATCCATATGCACGCCATGTTGTGCTGGCAGCGGCGTTGTTGAGCGCATTGGTGCCATTGGCGTTTTATATGTATTCACAGAAGTTCTTCGTCTCGGCGCTGGCCGGATCGATCAAAGGCTAAGGTTGGTGAGTTTGTCATTCACCGATTGGTGAGCACGACTGCCCAGAGCCAAAGCGGTCCAATAATTAGGGGTGACAAATACTAACGTGCCTTATAAGCGGCACTAGGTCGTCCGTGTCCACCGGCCAGCAAATCGGCGTTGAGCCGGTGGGGCGCCTTATCGGCGCGAGTGGCGATGAAATAAGTTTTGATCATCCAAAACCGGATAATGTATTAGCTTACTGTCGAGCTCGGATAGGTATAGTACAGGTTGAGCTGTTCAAAACAGCATGACTTAGATTTTTTGAGGAAGCTTATGACCAAGAATAACCATCAGCGTCAAGTCCCGGGAGTGGTGTTTCAGCCACAAGTTCGACAGGGAATAGGAAATGGGATCGACAGCCTCGTTGATGCCATTGCTCCCACACTCGGACCGTTACCACGCATGGTCGCCAACGAGAAAATCAATCGTAGTAAACGTCCGGAATTACTCGATAATGGGGCTGTTATCGCCCGCCGTATCTTGATGCTGCCCAATCGGACCGATGATGTCGGCGCAATGTACCTGCGACAGATGCTCTGGCGAGTAAGTGAACTCGTGGGTGATGGTACCGCAACCGCCGCCGTCTTGTTTCGGTCAATTTTTAACCACGGGGTTCGCTACCTTGTCGCCGGGGGCAATGCAATGCGCCTGCGGCGCTATCTTGAAAGCGCAGTACAACCGCTCCTTGATGCGCTGGATGAGATGGCAGTCAGTATCGACACACAGGAACAAATCGAAGGACTGGCACTGTCCGTATGCCACGATGGTCCCGTTGCCAGCGCGCTGGCGCAGGCGTTCGCAACAATTGGGGTATATGGACGTCTGGAAATCCGCTCCGGACATGGGCGTGAAATCGAGCAAGAGTATTTTGAAGGCACTTATTGGGATCATGGCCTGGTGAAGCCCGCTGGCATCTCGCCGCAGCAGGAAATCGCGCTGGCCGATGCGCCAATACTGGTCACGGATTTTGACGTAGAGAATCCACACCAATTGATTCCTCTCTTTGTATTGGCGGTGCGTGCGGGTATCAAGCAACTCATTGTGTTGGTGGCGAACATATCCGATGCCGCGCTGACAGCCCTGACGACGCCGAAAAATAAGGAGCGGGTGGAATTAATCTTCGTCAAAGCGCCTATTTCGCTCAAATCTAGCTCCCGCGATGAATTGAACGATCTGGCGCTTTTGGTCGGGGCCAACCCCTTCATTGAAAAAGGGGGATTGCCCCTGGAAAACATTCAGTTAAGTGATCTTGGCTATGCACGGCGTTTTTGGGCCAATAAAACATCTTTCGGGGTAATTGGCGGACAGGGTGATTCATGCCAACTGCGACAGCATATCACCCGACTCAAGCAACTGCACTGGAGTGCGGATGATGGTGAGACTCGCCAACAGCTATACAACCGCCTGAACAAGCTAATTAGCGGGACGGCTATCCTACAAATAGGGGCACTGTCAACCATTGAGGTGGAAAATCGGCGGGACACGGCTCAAAATACAGCGGAAACCGTCAGAACCGCGTTGAGTGAAGGGGTTGTTCCCGGCGGCGGGGTCGCCTTATTAAGATGCATCGCAGATATGCAGCACAAAGCCGGGCAGACTCATGATGCCGATGAACGCGCGGCCTATCACCTACTCCAACAGGCGCTTGAAGCGCCGTTCCGAGCAATTTTACAGAATGCGGGTTATGCGCCGGATTTTGTCCTGGCACGGTTGAGTCAGTACCCCGAAAATTATGGTTTTGATGTCATACGTGGTGAGGCCGTGGATATGATTCAGTCGGGAATTGCCGACTCGGTATCAGTTATAAAAACGGCACTGCGTAGTGCGGTATATAGTGCGGCACTGGCCTTGACAATTGATACCGTTGTTCACCGTGCTAATCCCCCGGAGGCAGTACAGCCATGATGGACCATACCGTTCCAACAGATAACGAACAGATCGCTAATCTCGTCTACGATCTGGCCGCTTGTCCACCATCAGCATCTAGTGCGAACCTTACCTGTCTTGCCGCACGGATGTCCGGTTTATATCGTTCTGATGATGCAGGCCATACCTGGCAGTTTATGTATGATGCCCTCAATTTGCCTGAACCATTGCCCACGTTTGCTGTAGCGGCAGCGCATGATTCACAGGGACGGATGATTGTGTTGGCGGGTATTTCAGGGGGAATTTTGCGCTCTGATGATGGGGGACATACGTGGGAAAAAGTTTTCCTGCCAACACCCCCAGCAACAATCACAGACCTACTGTTGTCCCCTAATTATGCGAAAGATGGCCTGGTGTTTGCTGGTACGCTTGATGATGGTCTGTACTACTCTTCTGACCTGGGCCTGACATGGCAGCACTGCAATTTCGGTCTGTTGGATTATCACGTGTTCTGTGTAACAGCATCGCCGAAGTTCTCGGAGAACAAAACGTTATTTGTCGGCACCCAGAGTGGGATTTTCAAAAAAACTGGTGAAGGATGTTCCTGGCTTGAAGTTGACATGCCGATGGGCTATACGGATGTCCTGAGTATTGCAGTATCACCTAATGGGGTACTGTATGTTGGCACAGAGGAGCATGGCCTCTGGCAAACGCCGGACAATGGAGTGACTTGGAGACAGCTTGCTGAAGATAGCTTAAACGCAGCCATCGACAAAATTGTTCTTATGTCAGATAAACTCCTTGTCCTGACACAAGGACAGCTATTTGAGTCCAAAGATGACGGCGCGACATGGAGTCTATGGCGAAAAGATCATTTCTCCGGTTCACAAATAACAGCTATCTATGTGTCTCTGGTATCAATCTTAGTTGGAGATATGGCTGGTCAAATTATTATCACAGAGTGACAGAATCCAGCTTGTCTTCAACGTAAATCCTGGGTACTTGTCGGCTACATCATTCGGACAACATTATCTTGACAGAAAACAAGGGAGTAGAAATTAACAATGACAAATAAGAAACAGAACTTTTCGCTATCACGGCGGCATTTTTTGCATGTGGCCGGTGCCCTGACCGGTGGCTTTGTCATTCCTCAATGGATTGCAAGGCCTGCTCAGAGTGCAGCATCTTTTGAAGTCGCTTTGACCCAGGCTTCAACGTATGAGTATGATGAACTTCGAAACACTATCTTCGCCATGCTAGACAGTCTTGGCGGACTGAGTGATGTCGTCCGTCCGGGCGATAAGGTTGCCATCAAAACCAACTTGACCGGCGGTACCTGGAGTATGCAAGATCTGCCTGTTCCCGCCGCTGAATATACGTTGACTCATCCTGACGTCGTGCGTGCCTTAGGGGAAGCTGTGCGCGATGCGGGGGCCAGTGAATTGTATCTGGTTGAAGCGATTTGGGATCCACAATCGTGGAAAAGTTCGGGGTATGCGGATGTCGCCAAAGACCTCGACGCACAACTTATCAACTTGAATGAGCCCGCTCCGTACGATAATTTTATTGAACTGCCCGTGGGCGAGCAAGGGCTGATTTACCAGGCGTTCACGGTAAACGGAATACTGGCCGACGTGGACGTGTTTATGTCCGCCGCGAAGATGAAATGCCACTCTGGTTGTGGGGTTACACTCTCGATGAAAAATCTGGTTGGTATGGTGCCTATTTCGAAATATAAAATCAAGGCTGATGATAATCGCCGTTCTGCTTTGCATGGCACAGGCACCGACTACCAAATGCGCTTGCCACGAGTAGTTGTTGATCTCAACCAAGCGCGTTCCATCGACTTTGCCTTAATCGACGGGATACGCACTGCTCAAGCAGGTGAAGGTCCCTGGGTGCCGAGCATCAGTCAGATCACGCCCAATGTGCTGATTGCTGGCAAGAATCCAGTCGCCGTGGATGCGGTTGCCACGGCGGTGATGGACTTCAACCCTGAAGGTGAATCGCTAGCGGAAACCCCATTCGACCATTGTGAAAATCACCTGCAACTCGCCGCAAATATCGGACTTGGTTCAAATAGCCTTGATGACATTGAAATTCTGGGGATGACTCTGGACAGCGCCCGTATACCATTTCAGGCATCTGTGGCGTTGGGATAGTATTGGCATATTCAAAGTCAACTACAAGTGGAACCAGATGCCCATTATACTGGAGGTCTAGAAGGAACTTGTTCAGACATCAGCCAAAAACGTGAGAGTAAGTATCCCTGTATACATGATTCTTCCGCTTTCAGTGAGAAGCTCAAACTGTCTCCCCTTTGAGTCCCTTCACCAACTAAAGGAAAATGACGTGACATTTCGAAACCCAATCTTGCCCGGCTTTTACCCCGATCCATCCGTATGTCGGGTCGGTGAAGATTATTACCTGGTGACCTCCACTTTTGAATATTTCCCTGGGCTGCCGATATTCCACAGCCGCGATCTCGTTCATTGGCAGCAACTGGGACACGTCATCGACCGCCCCACGCAACTTAGTCTGGATGGTCTGAAGTATTCAAGAGGCTTGTATGCACCCACTATCCGGTATTATGATGGCACGTTTTATGTCATCAACACGTTGGTGCCCAACTTCGAAAATCCGACGCCACCCTATGGTAATTTCATCGTGACGGCAACCAATCCGGCAGGCCCCTGGTCTGATCCGTATTGGCTCGACGATGCACCGGGGATCGACCCCTCGTTGCTGTTTGATGATGATGGGCGTGTCTGGTATACCGGCAACCGCGTTCCTCCGGCGGGCGAAAGTTACTCTGGACATCGCGAAATCTGGTTGCAAGAACTCGATTTGAACTCCATGCAACTTATCGGGGAAAAATACGCCTTATGGGATGGTGCGGCCAAATTTGCCATTCATCCCGAAGCGCCCCACCTGTACCACATCGGAGACACGTACTACCTGATGATCGCCGAAGGGGGCACCCA
>JAFGKO010000141.1 GCA_016928525.1 Anaerolineales bacterium
CCTCGGTTTTTTGTCTGGTTGCACTTACAATTTTACCGAGAAGGATCTACTTTTTCCTTTTTGTCAAGTGACTTTGCAAAAACCATAGGCACGGATTTCAAAGATATTTAGTCAAGTACCACCACCAAAGGTGGTGGCTTGGAATATCGCACCTGGAAGGTGCGACCTTACTGATGCCTGCTAACCGACTACCCACTTCTACTTCTCGTTGTTTGTTCTTCATGATCACTACTTTTACTACATCAGTTTTCGCCAGCATAGCTTATCGCCAGTAAAACGCATTAGCCTTCTTGTAAGCGTTCTTTTCCAAACAAGTTTTCCTTACCACCTTGCACAGAAATTCCTTCAACATCTTATATTCTCGCTTTACGTTCCTGGCAAACATGTATATTTTCAAACTTTATGGTAGAACCTCTGTTACTTACCACTACCATTGGTAGTGGTTTGCTATATTGGAATCAACGATACTGCCTCACCGCCAGCACCGCATTATGCCCACCGAAGCCGAAGGCGTTACTGATCGCGAGATCGATCTTCTGCTCACGGGCTTTATTGGGAATGTAATCCAGGTCACAGTTGGGATCAGGCGTCTCGTAATGAATAGTCGGTGGCAGTATCCCTTCGCGTACCGCCTGCACACAAAAGATGGCCTCCAGCGCCCCGGTCGCTCCCATCATGTGACCGGTCATGGACTTGGTCGAAGAGATTGGTATCTTGTACGCCAAATCGCCGAATGCGGCTTTGATGGCTTTCGTTTCGGATAGGTCGTTCAATTCCGTGGCGGTACCATGTGCAGAGATATACCCCACATCTTCCAGATTGGCTCCCGCGCTAGCCAGCGCCTGCCGGATGGCTGCTGCCCCACCAACCCCGTCTACATGCGGCGCCGTGACGTGGAAGGCGTCGGCTGTCGAGGCATAACCAGCCAACTCTGCCAGGATGGTCGCGCTACGCGCTTTCGCATGCGATTCGCGCTCCAGCACCAATATAGCTGCGCCCTCTCCCATTACCAACCCATCGCGGTTTTTATCGAAAGGCTGCGGCGTCAGCGAATAATCATCGTTACGGCGCGACATGGCCCCAACGCGATCAAAGGCCGCCACACCCACTGGCGTGACGGTACACTCTGAAGCCCCCGCCAAGCAGGCATCCAGCATACCGGATTTGAGCATCATCCAGGCCATGCCGATCCCGTCCGCTCCGGAAGCGCAGGCGGAAGCCACCGAAAAACAAGGGCCGGTAATAGCATGATCGATGGCGGCCAAACCCGAAGCGCCGTTCGACATGAGCATGGGGATCAGAAATGGGCTAACGCGCCGCGGCCCTTCGGTATGGTTGGTAATGACCGCATCCTGCAAGGACTTCAAACCGCCAATCGCCGAAGAAATAATGGCTCCAATCCGAGCTGCGTTGGCTTCTGTAATTTCCAACCCTGAATTTTCTATGGCTTCCTGTACAGCCGCCGTCGATAGTTGCTCAAAACGGTCCCGACGGCGCGTTTCCTTCGCCTCCATGAACTGCTCCGGTACGAAATCCTTCACCTCGCATGCAATGTGAACCTGTAAAGCGCTATCGTCAAACAGTGTGATCGGCCCTACTCCTGACACACCATTCGTCACGTTCTTCCATGATTCAGAAACGCTCAGACCAAGGGGATTGACAGTTCCCATCCCGGTGATGACAATCCGTTCCTGCATTACGCCTCCTTCAAGAAAAACATGATAATTACCAGACAAAAAAATGACGCTGGTCTTTACCTAAAACCCCACAAAGGCAAACTCGTCGCGTTTGGGACGGCTGCGCGCATCCCCCCGGGCTCAAACTTGCTACCGTTTCTAAGCGTCTTCTCGCGACAACCTCGCCCGGACGTAAACATCCGGGCTACTTATACGAAGCCCGCTAAAGCGGACTAAAATGTCAGCTTCTCCCATTCACGTTTGAGCATGGCGTAGTGATATTCGCTGGCCCATTGCCCCTTGAACATCAGGTTTTCCACAAAGTGACCTTCGCGGCGGAAGCCCATGCGTTCGAGCACTCCGAATGAAGCAATATTCTCGACATCTGTGATAGCAATGACACGGTGCAAACCAAGTTCGCCAAAGAGATAATCCAGCAGACAGCGAGTAGCTTCTATACCATACCCTTTGCGCCAATACGGGCGGGCAATCGTACACCCGATATAAGCCTGCGGATCATCTTTTTTGAGATAGAAAGCTGCATCGCCTACTAATTCGCCGCTTGTCATTTCTTCGATCGCCGCCTGGAACCATTCGCCTTGCGTACTCGGGTCTTTGGCTTTCATCTCGGCAATGAATTCCTGCGCTTTTTCGCGCGGGTAGGGCACGTCCCAGCCCTGGTATCTGGCGACGTCAGGATCGTTCCGGTAAGCCCAGAAGGGTTCCAGGTCGGAATCCTGGAAGTGGCGAATGTGTAACCGGTCCGTTTCAAGAAGAAATGTCATCGTTATTCTCCAGGTTTGGGGATGTAGTCGCCTTCGATCCACTCTTCGCCGCTTGGCCCAACTTCCTTCTTCCAGACCGGGACGATTTCCTTCAAGCGGTCGATGCCATAGCGGGCGGCCTCAAAAACGCCGGTATCGCGATGCGCGGCAGTGCAGGCGATCAACACCGTAGGAGTCTTGGGGTACAGCCTGCCGATACGCTGGACGATGGCGATGCCTTCCACGGTCGGCCACTTCTGGCGGATCTCATCGGCGACCTGTTTCATTTTGGATTCAGCCATGGGCACATAGGCCTCATACTCAAGATAAACGGTTTCGTGTGGATTGCCGCGCCGAGTCTCGCCGCGCACCATACCCGTAAAGATGGCGGCTGCGCCTGTGCTGGCGAGGGTGATCTGCGCCAGCAAGTCGTCCAGGTCGAGTTCGGATTCGGTGACGAAGTAAATGGTTGGGTGGCTCATTACCCTCCACTCACGGGCGGGAACATGGCGACTTCGGCTCCATCGGGGACGACGCTTTCATCGAAGGCAAATTCTCGGTTGATGGAGATGACGATAGTTTCCATAGATTGTTTCAGACTGGGATAATCGCGAGCGATCAGGTCTTTCAACGTCTGCACGGTGGTATCTTCCGGTATTTCGATTTCGAGCGATTTTGTCCCGGCTCGGTCACGTAGGGTGGCAAAAAACAATACCTTTATTTTGTTCATTCGTTTATTACGTCTCCAGATCGACCGCCGTGCTTTTCCACCAGACGAATATTCTGGATGCGCATGGTCTTTTCGGCAGCTTTGGCCATATCATAAACGGTCAACGCCGCAACGGAGACCGCGGTCAAGGCTTCCATTTCGACGCCAGTCTTGCCAATGGTTTTAGCCGTGGCGGTGATCGTCACGCCCGGCAAGGTGTCGTCGAGGGCCAAGGCCACGTCCACCTTGGTGAGCGGCAACGGGTGACATAACGGGATCAGTTCGGAGGTCCGCTTGGAGGCGCTGATACCGGCAATCTGGGCGACGGTCAATACATCGCCCTTTTTGACCTCGCCGGCGCGGATCAAGGCCAGCGTTTCCGGTTTCATATGGACTTCGCCCTTCGCAATCGCAATCCGTTCAGTATCGGGCTTGGCACCCACATCCACCATATGGACGCGGCCATGTTCGTCGAGATGGGTCAGTTTTGGGTCAGACATGGGCAAATTATAACAGTGCGGAGTGATATAATCGGCGCGTTATGGGAAGCATCCTAGGACGCCAGACCAGCGGTTACACCGTGCAGACGGCCGTCTATGAAGGGCCACTCGACTTGCTGCTCGACCTGATCGAGCACGCCGAACTGGACATCACGACGTTTTCGCTGGCTGCCGTCACAGAGCAATACCTGGGCTACCTGCACCAACTGGAAGAGACACAGGCTGACGAGATCTCGGCTTTCCTGGTGATCGCCGCTAAGTTGATACAAATCAAGTCGGAGGCGCTCTTGCCGCGCCCGCCCGTACGCGAACACGGCGAGGAAGATCTGGGTGCGCTGCTGGTGGAACAATTGAAGCTGTATAAACGCTTCAAGGAAATTGCCAACCTGCTGGGCGAACGCGAAGCACAGAACTTGAGGACCTACCTGCGTCTGGCTCCACCTCCGAAAATCGAAGGGAAGCTCGACCTTTCGAATATCACCATCGCAGACCTGATCGATGCAGCCAGGGAAGTGTATTCCAAAGAGATCGAGAAGCAGGCGCTCGGGACGGTCATCTCCGCACCCAAGGTGACCATCCGCGAGAAAATCGAATTGATTTCCAAAAGGCTTGGTGCTGCGGAACATGCGCATTTTAGAGAATTACTGGGGGAAAACCCAACCCGCATCGAAATCGTGGTGACTTTTCTGGCTTTGCTCGAACTGGTCAAGCGCTATCGCGTCTCTGCCAGGCAGGAAGCTCTCTTTTCGGACATCGAGATCGAGCGTATGGATGATTGGGATGTTGACGAGGAGATCGAGATCGAGTTCGAGTAAAGCCAGTTGTCAGTATTCAGTGACCAGTCGGCATGGCTGGTCATTTTTGTTTATAGTACCTGACTGCCAATATCAGCGCCAACCCTGCGCCAAGGGCATCGATCATCACATCGGTCACAGCAGGATGACGCCCGGGCGTAAAAGACTGGTGGAATTCATCCGTCGCTGAATACAGCACCGCCATCAGCCAGGCCACCATAAGCTGACGCGAGGATACTCGACTGTTCTCGCCTTTCAATCCGCGTAGGTAGGCGAACGCCAACAGCCCATACCCCAACGCATGTCCACCTTTTTTGACGATGCGATCAGCCCAATTAAAGTTCGGCAATTCGGCTGAAGGCAAGGAGGAAAATATAAAGATAACCGCCATCAAAATTATGGCCGGCCCCCAACGCTTCATAAAAGAATTCGTTCTCGACATGTGCGGATTTTACCCCAGGCGAGCACTGGTCAAACTTATCAGGCAGTAGTATGCTTATCGCGATTAATGCTAAGGAGAATTTATGAGAATACCCCGGATCATCCCAAGAAATGCCGTCCTAATCATCATGTTAGTGACACTGGCAAGCATGACCTTAGCTTGCAGCGGATCGAGTGAGCCAAGCCAACCTGAGAGGGGCGTCGAACAGGTTGTCCCAACAACAATGAAAACAATGACACCAAAACCCGGCCCGACTCTGACGCCGCTGCCGACATTCACACCAGCCCCGCCAACGGAGATTCCGCCGACAACTGCGTCTACGTCGCTTCCCCCTCCGGCCCCTGGCCTGCCAGCCGCAACCAGGATCAACTTCGCCCGCGGAACGACCTATGGCACAGCTACAGGCACCATTCAAGGCGGGCAGACATTACACTATGTGCTGAAAGCCCAATTGGGACAACCGATGCTGGCCTCGGTCAGTTCGCCAAACAATGATGTGACTATGTCCATCATCGCTGAAAACGGCGCGACACTTTTAATGGCATCGCAGGCATCAACAAACTGGCAGGGGACACTGCCAGCCACTCAGGATTATTACTTTCAACTTTTCGGCGGCGCCAACGCAGAAGACTTCTCACTCTGGGTGAGCATTCCCAGTCGTGTTCAATTCGACCGAGGAGCGATTTCTGCCACCGTCGGCGGCGCAACCGTTGATGGATACATCGCGTCCTATGTGGTGGCTGCGCAGGGTGGGCAAAACATGAATATCGTACTTATGCCCAATCCCAACGTTGCCGCCCTGACCATTTGGGGCTTCAGCGATGGGCAACCTTACATGCGCGCACAAATGGGCTCTACCACCTTCAACATGCAATTACCCTCCACCCAGGATTACATCATTAACGTTGTCCCGCAAGGTGGTCAGGAAGTAGATTTCACGATGACCATAGAGATCAGATGATCCCGGCCAGGAAACCGAAAGCGACCGCTCTGTACGAGGAACCGTCGCTTTTTGTTACAACAAGTATCTCCATATGATAAAATCGGATAAATTTTATCTAATTTTAACAAGGAGATACCTATGACTACCAAACAACGCCTCGACAGCATTCTCGAAAAATGGGACCTGCTCAAGCATCCGTTTTACCAGGCCTGGAGCGCTGGAACTTTACCGGTTGATGCGCTCAAAGTCTATGCAGCGGAGTATGGAACATTCATCAACACCTTGGAAATTGGATGGACAACCCTGGGCGATCTCGAAACCGCCGAAGAAGAGCGCGAACACGCTGAACTCTGGGAGCAGTTTGCGATTGCATTGCGGGCTGAAATCAGCGCCCCACAGATCGCACAGACCGAAGAGCTTATCGAAACATCTCGAAGCCTGTTTGCTTCCCCGGCCACCACGCTGGGGGCAATGTACGCGTTCGAAGCCCAACAGCCAGCAACTGCCAAGTCCAAACTGGATGGGTTAAAGACGCACTACACTCTGCCGGTTGAAGTAGAACCTTACTTTGAAGCCCACTCGTCGAATTGGCACGAATCGGAAAAAATCCTGTCAGCGCTGGCAAGGCTCTCGCCGGAGGAACAGGCCCGGGCGGAGACTGCCTGCGCACAGATGGCCGAATCCCTGTGGAACGCATTGACAGGTATTCATGAAGAAACTTGTTTGAATTAGCACCATCCTGAAAACCAAAAAGCGCTGTCGTTTCGGACAGCGCTTTTTCAATCAAAAGCTTTCTCTACACATCTTCCAGGCGAACATTGACGTTCACGCTGCCGTTGTCCAGATCCACACCCTGGACAACAATGGCTTTACCGCTGGGATGTCCATCCCAGACAATGCTAAAAGTAGTGTCGTTAATGACAGTTGTAATGTCTCGCTCGGTATAACCGGCGCTTTTGAAGGCGTCACGATAGAAATCCACGACCTCAGTTAATTTCATCGACGTCTGGTAGTTGATCGAGTCATCTTCGAATTTCATGAAATTTTCGACATTGGAAGGCAGTGGGAATTCGGTGTCATACTTCCCGGAACCACTGCCTGGCGATGATGGGTTGTCACCAACACCTGAACTGCCGCCTCCACCGCCGAACAGGCTACAGGCTAGAGAGGCAAGGACAAGAACAACAAGGGTCAGGAACAATCGGTTATGCTTCATTTTTCTCCTCCGAAATAAATATGACCATAACAATGTCAGTATTTTAACCTCATCCGGTATAATCTTCCCGTTCAACAGTACTCCCCAATGGTACCTTCTCATGAACAGATTATCAAACTCTACCTCCCCCTACCTGCTCCAACACGCCGGCAACCCCGTAAACTGGCATCCCTGGGATGAGGAAGCCCTGGCAAAGGCCAAAGCCGAAAACAAGCCCATCTTCCTGAGCATCGGCTATGCCGCCTGTCATTGGTGCCACGTCATGGCGCACGAATCCTTCGAAGACCCGGAAACCGCCGCGCTGATGAACGAGCGCTTCGTCAACATCAAAGTGGACCGCGAGGAACGTCCCGACCTGGACAGCATTTACATGTCCGCCACCCAGGCGATGACCGGTTCTGGCGGCTGGCCTATGTCGGTCTTCCTGACCCCTGACCTGCAACCGTTCTACGCGGGCACCTACTTTCCTCCGGTGCGCCGCTATAACATGCCCTCCTTCCGTGAAGTATTGCAGGCGCTAGCCGGGATATGGGAAAGCGAGCGAGAAAAAGCCATCGACTCAGCGCAGCGTATCACGGCTCATATTCGGTCAAATACAACACTGAGCAGCTATGAACTATCCCTTGAGCAGGATCACCTGGACCTGGCCGTTAAAAACCTGCTGGACAGCTACGATTGGGGCTATGGCGGTTGGGGCGACGCGCCTAAATTTCCGCAAGCGATGTCCATAGAGTTTTTACTTCGCCGCCACATTGTGGGTCACAGCGCAGCGCGGGAATCCGCCGTCCATGCGCTGCGTGCGATGGCGCGCGGTGGCATATACGATGTGGTCGGTGGAGGCTTCTCACGTTACTCTACCGATAATTTCTGGAGAGTGCCTCATTTCGAGAAAATGCTCTATGATAACGCCCTGCTTGCACGCGCCTATCTGCACGCCTGGCAAATCACCAAAGAACCGGAATTCAAACGGGGCGTCGAAGAAACGCTCGATTTCGTTGCGCGTGAGATGACCCATCCTGATGGCGGCTTCTACTCATCCCTGGATGCCGACTCCGAGGGTGAAGAAGGTAAATTCTACATTTGGACGAGAGAAGAGATTAGAGAACAGTTATTAGAGGATAGTGATTTTTTTGAAGCGGCCTATGGAATTACCGAACGCGGGAATTGGGAGGGCAAGACCGTTTTACAACGTGCATTGGACAACTCTACCCTGGCTGCCCGCTTCAACCTGGACCCTGAAACTGTCGCCACTAAACTGGCCGATTGCCATGCCAAACTGCTCGCCGCCCGCGCCGAACGCGTCCGCCCCGGTACCGACGACAAGGTGCTCACCGCTTGGAACGGTTTGATGCTGGCGACCGTGGCCGAGGCGGCGCGGGTACTTGAAGGCACAGAAAGGGGAGAAACCTATTACACCATGGCTACGCGCAGTGGAGAGTTTTTACTGACTGCCTTACGGCCTGATGGACGCCTGCGGCGTTCATGGCGAGATGGCAAAGCCACGGGTGAAGTATTCCTCGAAGATTATGCCGCCCTGATCCTGGGCTTGCTGGAACTCTATCAAACCGATTTCAATAATCACTGGTTCGCCTCCGCGCTGGAGTTGGCGGAGGAGATGATCGAACGTTTCAGCGACCCCGATGGTGGCTTTTTCGACACACCTGCTGATGGCGAGAAGCTGGTCATCCGCCCGAAGGATTTGCAGGACAATGCCACTCCATCCGGGAATGCGCTGGCCTGCGAAGCGCTGCTCAAGCTGGCAGCCTTCACCGAAAATGGTTCCTACCGCGACCTGGCAGAGAATGCCCTGAAAACGGTTGCCGAGGCAGCCGTCCGTTACCCGACTGCCTTTGCACGCTGGCTGTCCGCGGCGGATTTCGCCTTGGGAAACGTGAAGCAGGTTGCAGTCCTGGGAGAGGCGCAGGATAAAAACTTCCTGGAGTTGATCCAGGTCCTTCGAAGCGAATACAGGCCAAACGTCATTGTAGCTGCGTCTTCATATCCACCTGAAAAAGATGCACCATCCTTACTTGCAGAGCGCCCATTGCTGAACGGAAACCCGTCTGCTTATGTGTGCGAGGGGTTTGTGTGCAAACAACCCACAATACGTGCTGCTGAATTACAAGCACATTTGCAAATGCAGAAAAAGGAGTGACAATGGAACTAACAATTGAATTGTTGATTAAATTAGGCGCAGCACTGCTGGTAGGCGGTCTGATCGGAGCAGAGAGAGAATTCCGTGACAAAGCCGCTGGGTTTCGCACCATCATCTTCATCACTGTGGGAGCAACGCTTTTCACAATATTTTCTGCAATCCTGGCCGGGGACGAAAATGACCCTGCTCGCGTTGCTGCCAATATCGTCACCGGGATTGGTTTCCTGGGAGCCGGAGCAATCATGCGTGAGGGCGGGCGCGTAGCCGGGTTAACCACTGCGGCCACCATCTGGCTGTCAGCCGCTTTGGGTATGGGCATTGGAAGTGGCCAATATCTTTTGGTCGCCGCTGCAACGATTGTGATCCTGTTTGTCTTGTGGATATTCCCCATCTTCGAGCATTGGATCGACAACATTCGCGAATCTCGCACCTACAAGGTGCATATTCCCCTTGACAGCGAAAAGGCAACCGCGCTGGACGATGTATTTAATTCACTGGCAATGCACATTTTTAAACGGCATATCATCAAAAGCAAAGAGTATATGATCTGCACATGGACAGCGCAGGGTACACCCAAGAATCACGAAAAGCTGATCGCGACTCTGTTGTCAGACAAAGATGTGCTGGAGTTTGATTACTGAACTGACAACAAAAAAGACGCTCCCACAAGCTGAGAGCGCCTTTTTTGTCTTAATTTGATATTATTTTTCTTCTGCTTTAGCTTCATCATCCTTCTCGCCTTTTTCTTCCTCGGGCTTACCAACACCGTCCCTGAAAGAACGGATACCCTTACCCAGCTCGCCTGCGATTTTCGCAATACGTCCGGGACCAAAGAGAAGTAAGACAACGACAAGAATGATTAGCAATTCTGGAAGACCTGGGGCCCTACCAAACATAACTTTCTCCTTATATGATATTACCGTTATCCTACCACAATCAAGAACTTTTGACTATCTCTCGTACCGCAATAATTTTTAAAGCTGTAGGGTTAGCCGCCACATATCGAAGAACAAACTCCAAATCTAACCTAATAATCCGATGTGGTTGCGGCACTAGGAATCCCTTCCCCAGATCACACCTTCGATGAAACGAACCACGCGGCGCAAGAATGATCGGATTCTTGCCCACAGGCGATACCGTCGAGGATAGACTTTTCTCTCAGAGGGCAACGGCCCGGTCCATTCAGCCGCGAGCGCACCCCAGGTGAGACCCGCCCCAAACCCAACAAAGACAACCTTGTGCCCGGGTCGGAGCCTGCCATCTTCCAAGGCCTCGACTGTTGCGATCGGGATAGAGGCTGTAGACGTATTTCCATAGCGGTCAAGATTGACCACAAAGCGCTCTAAAGGCAACTTCAATCCGCGTGCTGCCGCCTCTATGATGCGGATGTTCGCCTGGTGCGGGATAATCCAATTCAATTCATCCAGTTTAATGCCAGAATCATCCAGCACCTCATGCGTAGCTTGAGCCATCACACGCGTAGCAAAGCGAAACACTTCCTTGCCGTCCATTTCGATAAAATGCTTACCAGCTTGCAATGTGGCTTCAGTAGCGGGGTGTTTACTGCCACCACCCTGCACGATGAGTGAATCGCCGCCAGAACCGTCAGAGTGCATAACGGCTGAAAGCACGCCCCCAGGCATTTCACTGGCCTGCAAGACAAATGCACCAGCCCCATCTCCAAACAGGATACAGGTGTTGCGATCCTGCCAGTTGACAAACCGAGAGAGCGTCTCTGAGCCAATGATCAGCGCATTTTGGATCGACCCGCTGCGGATAGACTGCGCCGCCATATTGATTGCATAAATGAACCCAGAGCAAGCAGCCAGCAAATCAAATGCGCCCGCTTTGGTCGCGCCGATGCGATCCTGCACCAGGCAAGCCGTAGCCGGGAAAATATGCTCTGGCGTTGAGGTCGAGCAAATGATCAGGTCAATATCGGTTGGTCGCAGGTTCGCTACCTGTAAGGCTTTTATGGATGCTTCCACCGCCAGAGAGGCTGTCGTCTGGCCTTCATCAACGATATGCCGTTCGCGAATGCCCGTACGATCACGTATCCATGCATCGTTTGTGTCCACTATTTTTGACAAATCATCATTGGTCAAGATGGTCTCAGGTACAGACATGCCCCAACCAGTAATATGAGCAAATGGCATGAGATTCCTCGATTATTTAAAACGACTCAAAATAAGTGTGGCGTTATGACCGCCGAACCCAAATGAATTCGACATGACATGCTCGGGTGTGGCCTGGCGCGCTTGGTTCGGGACATAATCTAAGTCGCATTCAGGGTCAGGGGTTTCATAATTGATCGTCCCCGGCAAAATGCCATCTTGCAAGACCTTCACACAAACAACTGCTTCTAAAGCGCCAGAAGCGCCCAGCAAGTGACCGGTCATGGATTTAGTAGATGAGACAGGGATACTGTAGGCATACTTCCCAAAGACGGTTTTGATGGCTGCCGTTTCACTCTTGTCATTCAAGGGAGTAGAAGTGCCGTGCGCATTGATATAACCGATATCCGCCGGCATTAATCCAGCATTGTCCAACGCATACTGCATGGAAAGCGCCGCCCCCGCTCCGTTCTCAGCCGGGGCAGACACGTGATACGCATCATCGGATGTGCCATATCCGCCTACTTCGCACAGAATTCTCGCGCCGCGCGCCTGTGCGTGTTCCAGCGACTCAAGGAGGAGAATACCAGCCCCCTCTGCCATCAAGAACCCATCGCGATCCTTATCGAAGGGGCGTGAGGCCCTCTGTGGGTCATCATTGCGCGTGGAGAGCGCGCCCATCACATTCATCCCGCCCATTGCCAGGGCCACTATAGAGGCCTCGGACGCGCCTGCAATCATTGCATCAACAGTGCCCCGACGGATCATTTCGGCCGCTTCACCGATTGCATTGGAGCCTGAAGCGCAAGCTGTTGCCAGTGCCATGTTTGGGCCACGCACACCGAAGCGGATGGCAATCATACCGGCTGCGCTATCCGAAATCATCATCGGAATAAGAAATGGACTAATCCTATCTGGGCCGCGTTCACGCATGACCTCAGCCTGCTCCAGCAACGTAGAAATGCCGCCTATCCCTGAACCAATCAAAACCCCAACCCGGTCACGATTCGACTCATCAATAGAAAAATCTGCCTGCTCGAGCGCTTCAAACGTGGCAGCCATTGCAAATTGTGTGAAACGATCCATCTTACGGGCTTCGCGCACACCCAGTAAAGCAACACCATCAAAGCCTTTGACCTCGGCGGCAAACTTCGTCTTATGCTGGCTGGCATCAAAATGGGTAATGAGAGCAGCACCGGATTTACCCGCAAGCAGCGCACCCCAGGTTTCATTCACATTATTTCCCACAGGACTGATACAACCCAGGCCAGTCACTACAACGCGTTTTCTCATAAATACTCCTAAATTAAAAGGGGTTTTCCGCATAAGCCGGGATTGAGGCCCGAAATTTGTGTCGGTAGATCCTAAAAAGGGAATGGGACAAGATAACATCCTGTCCCTCAAGGGTCTTGCTGTTATAACACAGGCTTTTGAAAAGCGATGCGCCGCTTATCTTGCGAGATAATCCATAGTCGACCAAATTTGCCGGATATGGAGTTTGTCATGTTCAGCCATGAACTTGACCAGCTCTTGTAAATCCGTAGGTCCAAAAATAGCATGCCGGGCCTTGCGCTGCCATTCAACACTCAAGCCTCGCAACAAATTCACCGTTTGCATCCTTGCGGAAGTGAAATCCACTAAAGCCTGGGAAAAATCCTGGTTGTTGTAGTTGCGCTCTTTAGCCCACTCCGCTGTAACACGGGCAGGGATGAAGGGCTCGTCAAACTCCAGCAACATACGTAAACGCGGAAGATTGACTTCCAACTCCGTGTCCCGAAGATGGCAGACAATCTCGGTCAGGCTCCACTCTGTAGGGATAGGACGGCGCGTCAATTCCAGACCCAAAGCCTGCTTCACCAACTCTGAAACGACAGCCGGGGTGGAGACCATCACCGCGACGAACGCCTCAGGAGTGGAAACAGCAGGCTCAAGCGTGGAAAGATCGGCGCTTTCCAACCAGGGGCGTAAGTCTGCGATCGAACCACGACCAGCCAGGTCAATTCCAGCGGGTGGTGGAGCATCCGTTGCGTTGATCCAGTAAGTAGGCAAACCCAGGGCGTGGGAACCAGGCAGATCCCTTTTTACATCATCCCCTACCATCACGACGGATCCATCCGGCCAGCCCATGCGTCCCAACACCTCGGCAAAGTAGGCCGGATCAGGCTTTGCAAAATGGAATGCCTCGTAGGCAGACACAACCCCGAAGGGAAATTGCTCCGGCGGCAACCCAGCCCAACGCAACCGATGGTGAATAGCAACCAGCGGAAAAAGCGGATTGGTAGCAATTGCCAAGCGATAATCCTGACTCAGCGCCCACTCCACCAATGCCACCGCTTCAGGCATGGGTTTGGTCAGATGGCTCAAGGTGGGAAAGACTTCTTCGTAAAACCGATCGATGCGCGGCTGCAGCACATCTCGTTCGATGCCCAGTTTTGGGAAAAATTCTGCATCAAAGACCTGCCGCAAAGTCCGAGAAGGATCATTATTTGCCATCATCTTGCGCGTGCCCGCCATAAGAGCAGCTAGCATCAAATCAGGCTTTACCTGGTCTGCCAAAAAAACCGATAACGCCTGAAAATAGGCCGGGATAAAGACATCCAAATTGGTATCCAGCAGGGTGTCATCAAGGTCGAGCAATAGTGATAATGCCAGGTTCATGTTTGCATCTTTGCCGGTAGAAGCCTGTACTCCCCCTCGAGCGCGCGGTAGTATGCTCATTCTTTGATTTCGAACGTGAAAGGCAGGTGGTGACACTCACCGCAACCAACATGCGGTTCGTCAACATGTCGCTTGGTCTTTTCACAAAAGGCTGTGACCTGCACGCGGCGTTGAAAAACGGCGCTCAATGGGCGTATTACCTTGCCTCGCAACTGCAGGAACTCACAGGCGTTTGCCAGTTGGATGCCTGGTACCTGACAGGTTTTGCACAGGTCAGGTGTCCAGCGTTCGCCAGAAGCCTGTAGTAACCGACATTCCTCGAGGTTTCGCCCACGATAGTAATCACCATAAAAGTACTTACATTCTTTTCCTGCAGGGGTTCGCATACTACCTTCCCACAAATATTAACGGATGACAAGAGACGGTTGCCTCCTATCATCCGTTAGTACATAGCCAACACAATTTTACACACGTGTGATGTATTCACCTGTGCGGGTGTCAATCCGAATAACGTCGCCAACGTTGACAAAATTCGGCACTTGAACCTGTAAGCCTGTCTGCACACGCACTTTTTTGGTCACACCTGTAGCCGTATCACCACGGATGGCCATGTCCGCTTCAACTACTTCCAGGTCGACAGAAGTAGGCAATTCGATATCAATCGCATCGCCATCATAGAAAGTCAGCTTGACTTCCAGACCCTCAGTCAGATACAAGGCATCGTCGCCCAGTACATCACCTTTGATGGCAGGTTGCTCGAAGGTTTCGTTATCCATGAAATGATAAAACTCACCATCTGAATACAAATATTGCACGTTGTGATATTCCAGGCGCACATCCTGCACAGATTGACCTGAACTGAAAGTTTTATCGATGGTTGCACCTGTCAACATGTTACGGGCTTTCACACGGATATTTGCATTCCCACGACCGGTTTTGTTGTGGCTGTAATCCAGCACTTTGAAAAGCTGACCGTCGAATTCGAAGGTCACGCCTTTGCGGAGTTCATTGACATCAATCATTCTTGCCTCACTTTGAGAGTATGGTTCCCAGGAACCGAAATAATTGCAAACGGGCGGATTATAGCGCAAGGTTATCCTGGCTGACAAGACCTGTGGCTGCTAATTGGGGCGCTAATGTCCCGCGTCTTCATCCCGGAGTAGCTTCACGGCATGCTCCAACACGGGCAACACCACTTGCACATTCTCAAGCGCACCTTTCGGACTGCCCGGCAGGTTGATAATCAACGTCCGCTTACGGATGCCCGAAATCGCACGTGACAGCATGGCATGCGGCGTAACCTTCAAGCTGGCTGTACGCATGACTTCATCGATGCCCGGGGTCAAGCGTTCAACGACTGCGCGGGTAGCCTCGGGTGTGATATCGCGCGGGGCAACACCAGTTCCACCAGTGGTAAGGATGACATCCGCCTCGTCAGCATCGGACCAGGCCGTCAGCTTGTTTTGGATAGCACCCATCACATCTGGCACAATATCCAGCTTCACCACCTGGTAGCCCTTGGATTCCACCAATTCAACCAGCGCCGGGCCAGAAGCATCTGTGCGTTGGCCGCGGGCGGCGCGGTCAGAGACAGTAAGTATTGCAAAACGAATTGTTTTCATTTCAACAGACCTTTGGCCAAACTTCGGACTAAATGGGTCAGATCAAATCCTTTCCATACGGCATCACCCAATCCATATGCTCCCAGCCGCGCTTCTCGTAATAGCGCATGGCTTCGTTATTGTCAGTTGTGACCAGCAAATAGCAACGGATGCAACCTTTCGCGCGCAGGCGGGACTCGATCTCTTCCATTAGGCAGGAGCCAATTCCCTGTCCGCGAAAGGAGGCGGTGACGGCCAAATGATAGAGCAAACCACGGCGTCCGTCAAATCCACCGATCACCGTACCGATAATTTGTCCATTTTCTTCTGCAACGAGAAACAGACCTGGGTCATAAGCGATCTTTTTCTGGAGCTCATCCGGGGTATCCGAGCGTCCCAGGTTGACGCCTTTTTCCATGGATGCCCACAAACTCTCTACTTGAGGATAATCTTCCGGATAGTGAAACTCGCGGATTTGCACGATCAGGGTTGATTGAGGTTACGCTTTAAGATGTCCAACAAATCATCGGGCATATAAGGTTTTAGCAAGAAACCATTTGCACCGCTTTGGAGACACTCGGTTTCAAGGTTGAGACCGGAGGTCATCACCACACTCAGGTCATTGGTTTCCGCATTCGCCCGGATCTGAGCCAATACATCCAGGCCATTGGCGTTGGGTAAGTGAACATCCAACAATAATACGTCCGGCCGGTCATGGCAGACCGCTTCGAAAACATCATCATCCTCACCCAAAGCGACAACCTGGTAACCTTCCATACCTAGCAGCGTTTTGAGTAAAGTAATCATCGTTCGATCATCTTCAGCCAGCATTATTTTAGGCATTTACTTGGCGAGCCTCCCTAGTTTTGGATTGTTGTTTTGTTTCAGGCTGTTTTTTCGCACGTCCTTTTTCGAGTGCCGCATTAAGAACTTCATCAACCGTCTCAACAAAAACAAATTTGATTTTCTTTTTGATTTCTTCCGGCACATCATCCAGATCGAACTCGTTTCGCTTGGGTAAGATGACCGTTTTCAGACCATTACGATGCGCTGCCAAGACCTTTTCCTTGATCCCGCCCACTGGCAGGACATGTCCTCGCAAGGTGATCTCGCCCGTCATCCCCAGGTTGCGTTTGACCTTGCGACCGGAGACCAGCGAAACAAGCGAAGTTGCCATCGTCACACCTGCAGACGGACCATCCTTTGGCGTGGCGCCTGCGGGGATGTGTAAATGGATATCCGTCTTATCAAAGAAATTTTCGTTCAAGCTGAGTTGCTTTGTCCTGGAACGCACATAGGATAGAGCCGCTCGGGCCGACTCTTGCATGACATTCCCAACCGAGCCCGTGATTTGGAAACCTTTACTGCCGGGCATACGAGAGGATTCGATAAATAATACTTCTCCACCGTAAGGAGTCCATGCCAGCCCAGGCACAACACCCGGCACAGAAGTACGTATACTGATTTCCTCGGAACCGTGAAAAATGGGATGCTCAAGGAATTCTTCCACGGTCTCGGGGGTTATCGCAAAGGCATCGCCTTTGCCTTCAGCAATACGCGTCCCCACCTTGCGACAAATAGCGCCAATACGCCTTTCCAGGTTACGGACACCCGCTTCACGCGTATAGCCTCGGATGATCTTCTGCAAGGCAGTATCAGAGAATTTTATCTCTTTCTTCCGCAAACCATTTTCACGAATCTGACGTGGAATCAGGTACCCCTTTGCAATGGCAACCTTCTCTTTATCGGTATAGCCGGACAAAAAGATGATTTCCATGCGGTCACGCAACGGACCAGGGATCGTTTCCAGAGAATTAGCTGTGGTAATGAAAAATATCTGCGAAAGGTCGTATGCAACCTCCAAATAGTGGTCGCGAAACTCGCTATTCTGTTCCGGGTCGAGTACTTCCAATAAGGCGGATGCCGGGTCGCCATGAAAATCGAAGACCAGTTTGTCAATTTCATCCATCATGAAGACCGGGTTGCGGGTCTCATTACGGCGCAAGGCCTGGAGGATGCGCCCCGGCATGGCGCCGATGTACGTGCGGCGATGACCGCGAATCTCAGCCTCATCACGTACCCCCCCCAGAGAGATACGCACAAACTTACGCCCCATCGCACGCGCAATGGATTGTCCCAATGAGGTCTTCCCTACACCGGGCGGACCGACAAAGCACAGGATTACACCTTCGCGTTCGCGGCGAATTTTGTCTACGGGTACTCCGCTGATCTCATCTTTCCGTTCCAAACGAAGCTTTCGAATGGCCAGGAATTCCAGTATCCGCTCTTTGACATCCTCCAACCCATAATGATCTTTATCCAAAATCTTACGGGCATGGGCAATATCCAGGTTGTCATCTGTCATTTGAGACCAGGGCAATGACACCAACCAATCAAGATAGGTACGAATGACTCCGTATTCCGCCGCAGCAGTTGGCAGTCGTGACAGGCGATCCAATTCGCGATGCGCCTGCTTATCGGCCTCTTCGGGCATTTTGGCATCTTCGATCTTTTTACGGAATTCCTCTGCCTCTAACGCCTGTTCATCTTTCTCACCCAATTCGCGCTGAATGGCCTTCATCTGCTCGCGCAGGAAGTAATCACGTTGAACTTTCTCGATTTCCTCACGCGCCTCGTTTTGAATTTTCTGGCCGAGAGTCAGCACTTCCAGTTCGCCCACCAGCAAACCGACAAGTTTACGCAGCTTTTCAGTGACCGAATCAAACTCGAGCAGTTGCTGCGCATCTGCCAGGTCGATACGCTGAAAATTGGCAATCGTATAAACGGTCTGTAGCGGGTCTTCCAGAGAGAGCACCGAAGAAATCAATTCTTCAGGCAGCGAGGGGATCAACTGCGCGATCTGTTCGAACTGATCGCGTGCATTGCGCGCCAGGGCAGCAACTTCCAGGCCTTCCTCTACCAACTCAGGTGAAAAATGCACTTTTGCCTTTAGATATGGTTCTTCGGCCAGGAACTCACCCAGGCGGAAACGAGCCATACCCTGTACGAGTAAGCGAACGGTACCGTCCGGCGCTTTTAACAAGCGATGGACGGTGGCAATCGTCCCAACACGGTACAAATCTGCTGGGCCAGGTGTTTCTAATTCAGGATTGGTCGCAGCTACGAGTCCCACCAATTTATCGGTAGCAACCACATCGTCCACGAGTCTGATCGAGCGCGGTTGTCCTACTGTCAGCGGGACAGCCGTTTGTGGATATACGACTACGCCGCGCAATGGCAAAATTGGCAAAACATCTGGATAGCCTGCCAATTCTTCTTTCAACGGCTCTTCTTGCAACTGCTCTTCGTTCTTCGTTTGTTCAAATTGCGGAAAGATGGGCGGCATGAAGATATCCAGCAACGAAGAATTGTTCTCTGATATCCAATTGAACAGATCAAACATGTTGGAATGCCAACGAGAAGCAACCATGTATGCTATGTCTCTTCCTTAACGTGAACCTGACTGGGTTTGGCCTTGGGCAAGGTCACCGTAAGAAAACCTTCCGAATAGTCGGCGCGGGATGAAGCCAGGTCAACCGGACCCGGTATCCCAACAATTGTTTCAAATTTTCCAAAGCGGATTTCCATCTGCTGGTACGCGCGTCGCTCGGGGACATCGGGCCTGCTACCACTAATCATCAGGAAACCGTCCTCAACTGTGATCTGGAAATTTTCTTCCCGCATCCCCGCAATTTCCACGCGCACTACATAATCGTTCTCCGTCTCATAGACGTCAGTCGGCGGACTCCAAACACCCGCGCGTACCTGTACCTGCCAGCCAACCGCATGCAAAACTTCGCGGCGGGTTTCTGTGTTAGAACCCGCTGATGACCGAGACTTTCGTATGGTTGTGGGCATACGTACTCCTTTCGCCCGCCTGCACCGATACTACGCAGGCAAAATTGCTACCGATCAACCCAAAGCCGCCTGAGCGGCATCCAACACTTCTTCGTAATTGGGCTCCACACCCAAAGCAGGCATGTAAGCCACATAAGTAACCTTATCCTGGCGGTCGACCACGAACACAGCCCGGCGCAAGATGCGGCGCTCTTTGATCAGGCAACCGTATTTCTCACCAAACTCAGCAGCCATATGGTCAGATAAAACCATGACCTGGTCGACTCCCGCGGCACCACACCAAGACTTTTGGGTATAAGGCAGATCCGTGCTGATGACAATAATTACAACATCTTTGCTCAAGTTTGCGGCTTCTTGATTAAAGCGACGTGTTTCACGGTCACACACATCGGTGCTCAATGAAGGGACAGCTGCAATGATTCGCACCTTGCCTTGCGTATCACCAAGCCCGCGTGCCGCAGACCAATCCAGGGCCTGCGCGTTGAAATCCGGCGCAGTTTGTCCCGCCTTCACATCCTCACCAATAATCGTAGCATCCTTTCCAGAAAGCTGAAGCAAACCGGTCCGTTCTATTGCCATATATCATTACTCCTAAAGAAAAGATTGAAATTGAGCGCCCCCGGCGGGATTCGAACCCACAACCAACAGCTTAGAAGGCTGGTGCTCTGTCCATTGAGCTACGGGGGCAAAACTACCCTACGGGTACACCCGTTACTATAACGTTTTTCAAATAGTCTGTTGGTTGTCATTGTACCTTGCTCTGTGCTGTCTGTGTAGGTTGCCCGCCTGTAAAACAGTGAAGGAACAGTGATAATACTGGAAAGAAACAGGGTACAGCTAGTGCATTTCCCCCGTCCCGCCCGTCCTGTGCGTGCCTGGTGCGTTCCTGGGTATTGAAATAACCACCTTCCCCACTGGTAGCCAGAATTCGCATTCTCTTGTATTAGGCACTAAATAGAATTCTCTCAAACTCTCAGGAACATTGCCGCCAAACAGACTATACAAATCAGCATAGATTTCTCTAACATCTCCGCCGCCTATAGCCAGCTTTGCCACTTGATAAGCCCTCTTATCTGTATTGAATTGCAGTTCTGAAATTAGATAAATTTGTAATGCTTCTTTGAATTCTTGACTTTGGCTTATCCAGTTATTTGACTTATCAATAAAGTGCGCCTGTTCGTGCAAACAACTATAAAGATCACTGCACCAGCGAATACCGGTTATCTGATTGAAAGTGCCCTTATTGCCAGGCGAGGGAATAGGCAGAAGCAACCACGAGAGAAACAGGGTTAGAACTAAAATTCGTTTCATTCGCCCTTTTCAAAACAGACAAGAGCCTTGAATAAACTACTCAAACACTTCAAGGTAGTCTATGTGAGGGCCATAGGGGGGAGGTCCAGCCGGGGTAGTGCCGCCGTACATCCTAAGCGTGTGAACGCCATAGGATAGCCCGGCAATTGAGTATTTTTCGGATACCCACCCGTTGTCATTGTCCGTATCCCACTCATACGGAGCGCCTCCGTCAATCTCTATGTATAGAGTGCCGCCGTTGATAACTTCCAAAACACCGATGTCAGCCCCAGTCCCTAAAAAATGCAGAGTGAGTTCCGTGCCCTCATAAACAGCAGTTTGGGTATTCATGTACCCAACGGTCACCGACCATTCAGCCGTTGTACCGATCCATTTATCTATAAAATCTCTATCATCATATTTTCCAGCCCCAAGCACAGTTACCGCGTTACCAGTTATTTTGACGTCTGACACAAACCCCCCCGCAAGGTTTGTTACCATTTGCTCCACTATACCCGCTATCTTGCGAGTAGAAATTGAGGTGTCAACTAGCGTAGAGCTTCCGGGGGTTACCTCGGGAACGAATAGCCTCGTTTTCTGTAAATACCTTTGCTGATAATAATCGTAAACTCGCTCTATAACATCGCCTACAATTTCAGACCTAATCAGATAGGCATTTTCAATTTTCTTGACATTTTCCCTCGCCGTTTCTGGCAACGAGGGGTTGTAGTAGCTATTAGGCTTCTTATCATCGATCAGGAATGCGCCTTCACTGATTATCACCGTTCCGGGGTTGGTCACAGTAAAATCGATGTAATTCGCCTTGAAGGTAGTTATGTTATAAGTTGCCGTGCCTCCCGTTTGAGCACCAAAAAGGGTACGCTTCAATAGCAATCTATAAGAGCCATTCGCGAAAGTTTCGTTAAGGATTTCGTCTTGACTGGCTCCGCTTGACACATGAAAGTCGTGTGACACTATTTCAATCCCTGTTACTAATGGCAACAGGTCAACAGGTGAACTATGCCCCTTTTCCGCCGCAGTGAGAAAGTAATCGAATTCATCCAAATCCTTGACCAATTCAAAAGGCAATATATTTAGAACGTTCGACCTTGAGAAAGTAGCATACGCGCCAATTGCAAAACATACCTGCTGTAGCGCTTCTCGTACACTGCAAATAGGCAACCATCCTTTTAATTCAATGCCCTCTAGCGAAACATCAAGGCTATAGTCTATCCCTGTGTCTGTCATTATTTCGTCAACTAAATCTTCTGAATTAATAGGCAACCCCCAAGGCAGGTCAACCCATACACCACCTAAATAAGTTAACCTGTCTAAAACTCCTATACCGCAAATAGAACTGAATTCCATTTCGTTTTTGCTTGGGCTACTCCATTCAGCCAGAAAGAAACGGCCTATATATTCCTTTTCGTTGTCGATATTTTCGTAAACGTCCATTTTTTGCAGTTCTTCCAAATTGGCATAAATGCCAGCAGGATTGACAATGTTAAAATCATCGTCGCCAGAGAATACTTTCGCCTCTAGCGTATTAAAAGGCAATGTAACAGATAACGGGTCAATATCTTCCGTTACACTCGCTTCTTTTACCTCGCCGCCCGAAAAAGCAATAGTATCTATATCCAAGTCAATCAGTCTTAAGCGCCTAAATGGTACGTTTGTGCTATTGAAGGTAATTACCACATAGCGCACATCTTCAATTGGCGAGGCGGGCAATTCGCAAAAATACTCGTAATCATCGGGGGTGTAATTTTGACTGTCTAATAGACTATCACCCACATCATAAAATTCTATATCCAGGTTGGTACAATAAACTTCTAAATTAGAAGAAAACTTAAGAGTAATCCCAGCTACTAAATCATAATCACCGTCAAAGGTTATTGTAAGCTCGGGGGGTACGGTAAAATCTCCGCTTCCATCTGTAATAGTTCCTGTCCACAATCCTATATGTTCACTGGCCGGGGTATCGTCAAGAAATTTATAACTGCCATCCAATCGCCACATTTCGGGCTCTAGCGTTGCTATTTTTCTGTCTATACCGCTTCCCGTTGCTAAATCTGTTAGATCACAACTACTCACAACGTCAACAATAGAGGGGGTTAACCCCTCTTTTGCCTCTACCCCATCGCCTAAACTAAGGTTTATTCTCACAGACGTTTTAGCCATCTTACACGCTCCCGAAAAACAGGTAGTTGTAATCGTCCTGGGTAAGCGCCGGGAATTCTACACCCAGCAATCCAGCGATCAAATGCAATGACAGGAATTTACCCCTATCCCTACACATCAACGCGCTCCTGTCATCTACTAGCGATATTTTGCGCCGGTAAGCATATTTCAGGAATTCGGCAAATGCCGCCCTCCAGACAGACCGCAGCGCCTTGCCCGTGTTCATCACAATAGCGCCAGGTTCACCCGGTAAGAGTGCCAGCCTTAGCGCGTCCTTATATTCCGGTAAAAGTACTGTGAAGTCAGTCAGTGCGATTGTCCCTGTAATGCCTGGGGCTATCTTGATGTATTCATCCAGCCATTCAGCCGCGTGACAAATACTATCGAACGTTACCCTTACTTTTCTCCCTGCCAGGTTGGTGGTCAAAATGTTATCCTTTAGGGTAAGCTCTACCGCGCTATTGGTTGACTTGATGTACCGCTCTACCCTTTCGAGAATGTCAATATCTTTTGTGTCCATTTTATACATCCTGTAATTCTTGCGCTAAATCTTCGTTCAGGTATTGGCTGTCCCATTCTGTCAATTCCGGGAATTGTGCGCCCATCTGGTCGGCCAAAAGCGCGAGAATGGTAAACTTTTCCAATCCGCGCGTAACAAGATCACAGGGCGATTTTTCGATATAGTTCCCAGCCATTGCCCGCTTACCTTCAAGCCAGGTTGCAAGGGCATACGGGGCAATTCCTGCGGGCACGTTTACGCCGTTCAGGTTCATCAATGCGCATCTTTGCTCCCCCTCGACAAAGGCCGTTTGTAGGGCTTGTTTGTGTTCGCCCGTGAATAACTCGGATATATCCTCAATCCAGCATGTCCCGGTTACTTTCTCGCTATCCTGTAATCGGGCTTCCACCCAATCAGCACAAGCCCGCACGCTATCGAACGTCATTTCTTCCCCCCGTTTTACGCTGCCAGATTTCAAGTGAACGTCAACGCGGACGCGGTTATTTACCCAATCCACCCAGCACCCAGACGCGCCGCGCGTTTTCATCTCAGCTTCTAACCGCTTCAATCTTGCATTTTGTGAACTGTTCATTGCTCACCACCCTTAACCAATTCCATCCACAAGCGGGTCAACTTTCACGCCCGCCCAAGCTGATACCGCCTGCCGCAAGGCTTCCCGCCGCAAGTCCTTCGACAAATTCCGCAATGCCTGCGATTTCTCAGCGTCCAGACTGGCAAGCGCCTTTTGACGCCCCGCTTGTGATAAATCGCCGTTTGTTTCGATTTCCCTGCGTTTCTGTCTGTATTCGTTTGACAGTCTGGTAACGCTGTCCCCCATATCGAGAATTTTTTCGTAATCCCTCTTTAGTTCGTTTGATGTAGACATTTTTACTCCTATTTATATGTAACTTTTATCGTTGTGTTAACCTTGCTCATATCCCAGCCTTGCGCCGCTGCAAGGGCTTCAAGGGTCGGATAATATCCACCGTCCCGCGCCGTTTTTGAATAGCCTTTTTCCTGGTCATGGAAGTACACCAAGGTCACGGGCGGGGCTTTCGGGCTGTGTTTTTCTTCGAGTTTTCTTACACGTGTTTTGATAGTCATGCCGTCACCGCCTTTTTAAGAATGGCTAAAAGTTTCTCGCGCGTGCCGGTATGCCCCAGCGCCTCTCCCAGCGTGTCAATACTTTTTTGCCATTGCGCCGGGGTGTATGCGCTCTGCTCGGCCTGGGCGGTTGGCTTGCCTGCCTGCTCTAACTTTTGTAGACGCGTCTTAATGCTCATTTGACACACTCCCCTAAGAACTGTTCCCGCTGCGCTTGCTGCTGTGGCTTCGGCTTTTGTTCTGACTTTGTACTCATTGTGTTTACTCCTGATATGATTTGATTTCGTAATTGTTTTAAGGTCGGCACGATTTGCCGCCTGAATTCATCAGCCTGCGAGGGCGTCAAGCCCTCGAATAGCGTCAAGATGCTGTCATTCATTTTCCCTGTCCTTCCGCCTGATACGCACCCTCCTCGCCCGCCCGCTTGTTATCAGCGCCCGCGCGTCTGCGAATGGAATACCTGCCCATTCTGCCCATAACGGGAAGTCATCCCCCGTCAACCAAAAAATCGCGTCAAGCGCCGCTATCGGGTCGTTACTCTTGGCTTCTTCCAGTGCGGTCAAGCAAACATCAGCCGCCAGCCGCGAAAGTTGCGCGTCCCTGCTAACCGACGTGCCCATTATTTAGCCTTTCTTCTAATGCCGCTATCCGCGCCTCCAAATCGTCAACCTCTCGAATTTTCAAGGCATGTTTCAACCAGTCCCCTATTGCCAGCCGCTTGACGTTCGGGTCTGTAGCAGTATCCACGATCACCCATAATTTATCTAACGCGTCCAAAACGTCAACCGTCAAGCGGTTCGATACTTCGCTATAAATGGCCGCGTGTGCTTCCTGTAATAGCTGCCTGAATTGCCCATTCTTCAAATAGCGGTAAATGGTATTTTCAGCCAGCCCGCACTTTTTGGCCGCGCTTCTCACGTCCTTTTCGGTCAATAACGCCGCAAGCGCCCTTTGTTGATTGGCCGGTAGTTTCGTAGTATCTGTCACACTTTCACCTTTTGTCTAACTATTGTACAACTATTTTACACTTTCAGATCCATGCTCCCGATACGTTCCGGGGGATAAAGGCGGGGGTATGTCCACTCACGTGAGTGGACAATTACCCGTTTTGCCTGTCTTTCTTCTTCCATACGCTTATGCCTTTTCGCTGTCCGCGCTTGACGCAAGCCTGGTTGAAGTAGTATTTATCCGGGTGAGTAGTGGTGAATTCCTTACCACATCCACAAAGACATTGACGCGTAATGGGTGGTCTACGTTTGCCGGTAAATAAGTGAGTAGGGACATGCTTTACTCGTTCTCCATTTCCTCGGGGGAACGTCCAGACGTTGTAGACGACATGCTCGTAAATTCTGAATTTGCCGCCTGCCTTAGTCCGAAAAAATTTAGCACGCCATCCCAAAAACTTAGGCGCCTCGAGGCGTCCGGGTCTGGTAGGGCGGGGATTTCCTCTGCGGGAACGTCCACATATTCGCCCTCTTGCCATTCCTTCAATTCCTTTTTGCTCATGGGCAAGTGAAGGTTGTACTTGATTTCACCTGAAACACGACGGGCGAGTACAGCACCCAGCCGCCGCGCTTCCTGCTTGATATGGGCGGTAGCCTGCCTTAATGCTTCTTCCTGCAATTCATCTTCCAGGGATTGCGCCGCCATTGCCTTTTGTGCTTCCGGGCTACTGGCATGGAAGAAGTACAACGCGCCATAACTGGCCGCCGTTGCTACTACCATACCAATACGTACAAGGGCGGGGGATACCACCGTCAACCCGCCAGCGGTCATGAAAATTACGCCGATCACGTCAACGATTGTCATTATCAAGGCCGTTGCCCGTTGGTGCGTTCCACGCGCAACGAACAGGAAAGCACCCAGCCACGCCAGCGCACCGCCATCGAACAGGGCAAGCGCCAAAATGGGGGAGAGTTTATCACCCGGTAGGGCAGTTGCTACCGCGTGTACCGTCATGTTTGCCGCCCATAACAGAAGCGCCGCAATGAAAGCGAAGAAGAAGTATTTACTTACTGCTTTCCAGATTTTTTCCATCGTTACACCTTCCTTTTAGTTTTTATTTTTTTTCATATCCGATTGACGTAACCCGATACCCTTTAGGAAATAGGGCGTTTATTGCCTTTATTTTGCGCCTGTGCATCAAGCGGGAAATAAGCAATCCCACAATTATGCCGATCACTATACCTATTGTTAATTCCATCGTACCTTCCTTTTGTCACACTGTGACAGTTTGAACTTTACAAAACTTGACATGTTGAAAGAATGTTGACATTTTCACCCACGCGCGTATGGGCAATACATTTGAATTTTCCCGCCGGCGGGAAAATCTTCATTTTCACCCACGCGCGTATGGGCAATACTTATTGGTGGTTCCAATTCAGTACCGCCAATAACACTTTTCATCCACGCGCGTATGGGTAATACGCTTCATCGACAAAACTCCGAATTTACCCAGCCGGTACGCCCGTTCTGGGTTGTGACATAATCCCAGCCGTCACGCTGCTGGGTGACTTCTAAAACATCCCCCGGATATAGCCAGCCGATCACGGGGTAAGACGTGCCCGCGCCCGCCCGTAAATTTAGGGCTTCAGATACCGTCACAGTACACAAAGGCACGGGGGTATTTGTAGGGCTGGGGGTGGGTATTTGTCCCGAAGTAGGGACAATTTCAGCCGTAGCGCTTGCCGCCGGGGTCGGTGCTGTAAGGCTTGCATACGGGTTGTAATTCGCCAGATCACTACACCCAGCCAGGAAGATCACAAAAGATATTGCAATGCGCTGCACAACGTTCCTGAACGTTTCGGGAGATAAGTTCATTCGCTGCCTGCCTTTGCTTTCTCTGAATATGGAATTAATTCCAGGTTCAGAGAATTGACGTTTGTCTTTTTACTTTCCAGCTTTTCAAGATCACGCGCGTATTCCATGCGCTCTTTTTCCGTTGCCTGATAGCGCTGATGTAACAAACAAAAATCATGCCTGCCATAGGGCACGAAACGAGGGCAGGGAGTGCCGTCTATTCTGATAGCCTTGCACTTTACCCCTGTGTTTATCTGGTTGCGGTAGTTGGTCTGTTTGCTCATTGGTTCACCAATCCTTTTTCAAGACTGTTTCGGTGGTCGCGTCGTTCTTGTTCGTAGCGTTCTCGCTGTTCTTCCCTTGCCGCGTAAGTATGGAAGATAGCAGCAATCAGGTCTAAATCTACAATCTCGCCTTGCCACTTATCGCCGTTCTTTGTTACCAGTTCTATCACTTCGCCAGTCTTACGGTCTGTTACCTTCAAATTATCAAGCGCGCGCCGGATAGTCTTAATATGTGCGCCGGTGGCTTCGGATAGTTCCTGCTCGGTCATGCCGTCGGGGTGGGTAAGTAGCAGTTCATACACCTGTCCCGCCCGCTGTCCCAGTCTGTTCTTGCCGTTCCTGAATGCGTCGTGTGTCGCTATCCGTTCACCCTTCCAAGTTGGTGTTCCTGCTTCTTGCACTGTGGACAACTTGCAACATACCCTTACAAGGGAAGTACTTAGGGTATGTTGCACTTTGTCCAGTTGCAGGGCGTATTGTGTAGCAAGCATTCCGCCGCTAGGGTGTTCAACGCTCAGAAGTTTACGCTCTGTCAATCGGTGGTTTGCTCTGCTTGCTGTTCCAGCGTCAACGCCAGCAAACAACGCAAGATCACGCACAGAAGCGTTATAGATCACCCTGCCAGCCTTTGCCGCTGTTTCGATGTGTGCAATCAGGATATTCTTGTCACTAGCCCATTGCCAGGGTGCGCGCTCTGCCAGTCCTTGCAGTTCTGCCAGTTGCCGCCGTAGTGGGCTTTCGTTCTGCGAGTACTTCTCTGCTTCCCGATACACTCCGCCTAGCCAGCGCCCCGCGTTTGCGCTGTTCTCTGCTCTCATTTCAGCATACTTTCCACCGCATGGCATAGTATCGAATACCCGTTTTATGGCCGTGAAATCGTAGCCGCTGTCAATCATGGATAACACTAGGGCATATTCGGCTTCGCTTCTGCTCTTGTACTTCCCGATCACATCAGCGTTACCGTTTGCCAGTGCTATCGCCTTACCTGACATTGACGGGGGGGTGTGGTCTGTTACCGCTTCGTTGACATTGATTACCTGTGCAATGTCTTTCAGATCCAAAACGGGGAGGTGTAGCAGATCACCGCCTATCAGGGTATAAGCGCCGCTGTCCACAATTGACGGGGGTGCTGCAACTTGCGCGCCCGCATCGTATCGAAAGTCACCCGCCCCAAACTGGTTAACAAAGTTTCGCTTGCTGCCTAGCATCCGGCCAGCCCAATTAACGTACACATGACGGCCAATTCCGCTCGCTGTTTGCACTACGGGATAGCTGCCCGGATGGTATCCTAATCCAGCCAGCCAGCTTACAACGTTGTCAAAAGTGCCCGGTTGGTTCTTGTCGTCACAGTCGAGAAACGCGCGCCCATCCCCAGCCCGTAGGCCGATGTTCGCATCCTTCGGCGCGCCGTACCACTGTCTGACAGTTGGCTTTACCTGCCAGCCTTTGACAAGTGGTAACTTACTCGCCGGTTTCAACGGGATAGGCGAGTATCCCAAGTCAAGGTATTGTGTGTGTGCTGTAGTCGTTATCATCGTCTATAATTTCCTAGAAATTCCCCCCGCCCGAACGCGCCCGCTGATACCACTATCAACGGCTGGAGGTGCATATTCGGGCGGGGGTCGGTGTAGGTCATTGTTAGAACGGGAATTCGTCCAGGTCGGCGGCTTCGGGGATTTGTACCGCTTCGGTCTCCCACGCCAGCTTATCGCCGCCGTCAACTATCGCGGTGTTGTGCTTGGCTTTCCATTCTTCGACAGTCAAGCCCTCATCTTTGGCGCATTCTTCGACAAACGCATCATTGAAGGCTTCAATTTGAGCGTCGTAATCAGCGCCGGTTTTCCATTCTGCAATATTGTGGACAACCTCGGGTAATTCTGTTCGCAGAGCGTCAACGTATTTTTGTAGTCGGTCTGCATGTTCAGCGCCGCGCTTAATCATTCCCTCCGGCCCGGCTTCAAGGCAGTTTCGGCAAACATCAAAACTACCTTCACCGTCATAATTAACCTGGGATTTCATCCCGTCTTTTTCTTGCATTTCGCCGCATACGTCACAAGTCCAGCGAAAAAAGCACCCTGTGGCTTCAAGCGTGATTGTATTCATGGTTATTTACTCCTTAGAATTTGAATAGTAGTCATGGTCATTTACTCCAGAATTTCCATGCGACCTTATGCAACATAGCGCCCCCCCCAGCCCCGGTCACCGCTCATTCGGCAACCGGGGCCTTGACCAATACTAGCCCCCCACAAAACACAAACTCACCCCCGCGCTTGCTCAAGGTGCGGGCGTCAATGCGTAGTGTCGAGGTGCTAGAACGGGAATTCGTCATCTTCGCTTATTCGCGCATCTTCTGCAACAAACAGGGCTATAAATTTGTCCTGTTCTTTTAGTGCCCTTTCGAATTCGCTCTTAGCGTCTCTGTACACTTTCCACGTATCCCAGCAAAGCGCCTTTGCTTCTTGGCTGTCATTGCTTTTTACCAAGTTGCCAATCGCCTGGTCGTAGTTCTCACATGCACTATCAGAGGCGTACATCAACGTTTCTGTATTTTTTTCAATGTTGAGGCGGGTTAGTTCTATTTCGTTTATGCACTTTTCGCGCAATTGTCGCGCGTGTTCTGCGCTTGCGTTTATTACTTTTATGTTTTTCTTTTTGGTATTCATTTTTTATTCTCCAATAGGTTGAATAGACGGTTTAGCCAATACTTGTTTTTGTATTGCAATAACAGGGCAAATGTAGAACGTAGCTCGTTCCTGCGTTTCTGTTCTTGGGTGGTGGTGGTCAATGCGTTCATCGCCGCACCATCAGATCACCTTCAGGGGTGAATAGAGACGAAACACGATCACCGCTAAACAGGTCAAGTTGTGCGGGCTTGTGATAGCCTGCTGACTGTTTACGGGGGTTATCAAGCGCCCTATTGCGTTTCTTGGAATTGCCAGTACTGGCAAACTGTGACAACGAAACGCGCCATTGAGGGCCATACCAGCCATTGAAGTAAGGCTGTTTGAACTGGTCGAAACGTGATAGCTCTATCGAATAGGTTATCTTTTCGCGCGTTACCATCCTGACAAATTCCGCGCCAAGATCACATACCGCGCCATACTCGGATTGTGACAAGGTAAAAGACGGTTCAGGTAATTGCAGAATGGACGCGTTGCCCTTTTCGTACACGTTCCCTTGAATAGAGCCAATATCAAGATATTGGCCGCGTTCGTGGTTGTACGCTTGCAATGTAACTTTGCCTGGGCGTGATACTGCTCGAATTTCGCCTGCTTTTGTTGCGTTCATCCTGTCACCCCCAATGCGCCCAAATGACGAGGGCACGCGTACACATTGCGCCCAAACGGGGAGGGCGTTCTAACGAATGTCAGGCTTTTGGTTTCGTTGCATAGGCAACAAACGGGCTGGTAAACGGGCTTGGCCTGCTTGGGCTTCGCTTGCATCCCCACATTGTTTTTAGTATGATTAAGTTGTAGTGACATTTTCACCGTCCAGTGTCACTACATCCCGCGCCTTGCTCCCTGGTTGTCCGCCGGGGAGTTCGGCTTTATGGGCGGACGCAGTGACGAAAATAAAAACTTGCTCTATATAGAGCAAGTATATAAAACTGAACTATTGAAAACCCGAAATTTCGGAAATTTCGGTAATGCTAATTTTTAGGCTTCTTTATTGGAATATTCCCAGCTACACCATAAGCCTTGACCGTTTCTAGCGTGCGTTCGGTTGGTTGCCAGGGCTTCTTGCCCTTGTACACTTCTGTAATAACACGCGCGCGCCAGTCGGATATAGTCACCTTTGAGGTATCCGCGCTATTGTCTAGTACATCGTTTTCATACTCTTTACACATGGCAAGGTAAATATTCCATGCTTCGGTATACACCGCTTGAGTAGCGCCCTGTAAGTCTTTCCAGTCCCTTTTTCTGGCTTTCGGCTTTTTCTTAATCTCTGTAAGTATTTTTTCTTGCAAGTCTACAAGTTCTTTGTGTCGTGCTTCTTCTTGTTCGCGTTCTAATTCGTTCAATAACGCACCGATTGGTATAACTGTCCCGGTTGCCATCCCTGGAAGGGAAAGGCCGATATTTTCCAAGTCTGTCGCATCTTTATTGACAAGGTATTTGCGTATTTTCTCTAAGCGTATTTTCTCTGTCATCTTTGCACATCCTTTTTGCATTGTCCCGCCTGGGTGTGCTACAATTTACACATCAGGCCGGGTACTTCGGCTTGGTCAACCGCTCGGACGCTCCCACGTCGCGGGCGATTTTTTTATTCAATCATACTTGATATGATTTTCTGCCGGATCATCCATCCGGTCAACGTCATGGGCGTAGATCATCAGCGTATTTATATCATTATGCCTGCTCACGCTCATTACCTTGACGGGGGATAGTCCAGCCCGTAGCATTTTTGTAATGGCTGTATGTCGTAAACTATGGGTGGTTTTGTTGCCGGTCACGCCAGCCAGCCTGAAATAACGTTTCACTAGCGCCCGGATAGCTGGCAAGGATAAACGGCCTTCCTGGTTGCGGTTGGACAGGGAAGTGAAAAGCGGACCGGGTTTGTCGCTGCGAATGGCAAGCCAGGGTACAAGCGCCGCCTCTGCAAGTTCGTTCAAGATCACAAAGTCATCTGTTTCTGTGTGTCCCTTGCCTTGTACCATCAGCACATAACGCCCTTGACGGGTCTGTAGGTCGGACAGGTTCGCCCGGTGTACTTCCACTGTACGCAAGCCAGTAAACGCAAACAGGGCAAGTATAGCCGCGTCTCGCTTTCCTGCGGGCGTATCGTCTGGCATAGCCAGCACGCGCCTTATTTCTGCGTCTGTCAGAACGTCTCGAACGTGCTTTCTGGTCTGTCCCTTACGGGTTGCGCCTTTGATAGCGCCCGCTGGGTTGTATGGCAAATAGCCGCTTTCAGCCGCCCACGCAAAAAAAGACTTCACGCCAGCCAGCCACGCGTTAACCGTCCTGGGTTTGTAGCCATCAGACAGAAGCGCCGCTTTCCATTCCCGGATAACTTCTGCGGTCTGTGCTTCTTCTGCGAAGCCTGTAAACTTTCTCATACCGCGTTTGTAGGCCGCTGCTGTATTCTGCGAGATTTCGCCAGCCCTCACGCGCAAGTCTAGCCAGTCATGCCAGTCTGAAACAAACTCGCTGATTTGAGGTGCTGCTTGCAAGTCCTGGGGTGTGTGCTTTTGGATTGCGTTATCCATGTTTTTGACTGCCTTTTCTATAAGCTATAAACAGTGTTACAGCTTATTATATGCAATAAGGGCAGGTTGTCAAGGCCATTTCAAGCCTGTTAACGTGGACATTATCCCGCACACCGTAAAACAAAAAGGGCGGGAAAGCCCGCCCATTTTCTTAATATACTAATTTAGTTTATAGGGTGTGGACTTCCATACATTTTTTCCCCGTCAATTTCTAGGTAAAGTAAAGCCTCAGTGTTGTAATCAAATTGTGCTGTGTAAGTGCTTCTTATCATTGCGCCGAATGAATTTTCAGCGTCAACCCAAGATTGCACCGTGACAACGCCATCCTTTTTTAGAAAGCGATACTCGGTCCCACGACCCAGAAAAACACTTGGAAACTCGGCGGTTGAGGGCGCTTTGAGGAATTGCAAAACATACTCTTGAGACAGATACGCAAATGACGACGCCTCGTAACTATCTAACTTATTGGGGTCTTTAGTTGCTGTTGGTTCAGGTGTTGTTGTTGGTTCAGACGTTAGGCTAGGCGTAAATGTAAACTCTGGTGTTTCTGTCAGAACGGGTGAAGCGCTATTGTTTCCCGCAATGCTAGGAAGTAAAAGCAAGAGACTACACATGCATAACAAGAAAACACCTACAACAACCTTGAACCAAAGAGGAGTTTTTTTCTTTTTAGATTTTGTCTTAGTTTTGGCACGCGCAACGGGTGCAAGGTTTCTACCGCAATACCTGCAAACAATGGCTTCATCTTGAATTTCTTCGGCGCAGTATGGGCATTTTTTCATGACTACTCTCATATTCATTTTATAAGATTGTTGAAAAAATAACCTTGCAGTAATGTGCCGAAAGTTTAACCTAAATTGTCAACGGGGCTTGCTCTTCGGTGCGCTTCTTGGCCGTCTGTGTCTGTCAATTTCAAATAACGCTCTAATACCTGTATTCCTTCATGCCCCATAAGCCGCGCTATTGTGTACACGTTCTCCCCAGCCCGTAACATGGCAAGCGCAAAGCCGCGCCTAAAGTCATGAAGTGCGGGCGGTTGTATGCCCGCCTGCTTCGCTCTGCGCCTGATAATTTCTCTCAGTCCGAAGTAAGATAGTCGATCACCTTCCCGTGTCACCCACAAGGCCGGGTGTGTGTCCCTACGCCCTTTTAGATAGCGCCTAAGTGCTTTCCTTGCAGTTCTACCAAGATAAACATATCGGGGCTTCCTGCCCTTTCCAGAACGTATCAAGGCTTCTCCGGTTGCCTGGTTTACGTCGTCTAAATTGAGATCCAAAAATTCTCTTGCTCTTGCGCCTGTGTCCAGTAGTGCGTACAGGATAGCGGTATCCCGATCACTTGCGCCTTTTGCCAGCGCCTTGACAGTTTCCAGTGACACGCCCTCTATCGGTTGTACTGCCAGCCTGGGGGCTTTTACTTTCCTGATAGGGTTGCGCCATCCTTCCGGTTCTGTTTCATCTTCCCACCAAAACAGGAACGTCTTTAGCACACGATAACACGCGTGTATCCCGCCTGGGTTGTGTCCACTTTCCAGGAAAATAAGATACTCCCGGATAAGCTGCGGGGTTATCTGTGTCACCCGTTTGACGGCCTGCCCTTCACAGTAGAGGGTAAAGATATTCAGCTTTTCGCGGTAAAAGGCTATCGTTCCCTTAGTCACCCCCTGCGCTCTTTTGGCAATATAAAACGCTTCCAGCCAGGTTAGCAGGTAGTCATCGATTACGGTAGTCTGTTGGTTATCCGTCCTTAACACAAGCGCCCGTTACCCTTTCCAGTGAGTAACGGGGCAATTAACCCATTATCCCGCGTTCAGCGGGACAACCAACAGCTTAGAAGGCTGGTGCTCTGTCCATTGAGCTACGGGGGCAAAACATTTATCTACAAATCATTGCAGCGGACGCAAACCTTTATACACACGCGGTCCACTCAAGGTCCGTAAGATGGTTTGCGGTGGGCGATTCAAGCGAGCGCCCAATTCCTCTGCCGTCATAGGAAGGTTGTCGTTCGTCAAAAACAAGCGAAAAACTGCTTCCACGATGGCCGTCTGCTCGGTCACGAATTCCGGGCGGCGCGCGCAATGCGACATCAAGGTATGCTGAATACCGTCCACCAACTTTACTTCCGCCGTTATAGGATCTACCCAATCGATCATCTGGCCTTCTTGCACATTGGCAAATACTTCCTGATGCTCGGAACATAACAATGAACGCAGATACACGTGCCAATCGCGTTCGTTTTTCTGCCACCAGTCAAAATCAATGTGAAAGGGTGTCTGCAATGATGGTTTGATCAGGCTAAAGCGCCTGCTCTGGACCGCGCCTGTGATTTTACCCTCAGCCATTAATCCTCCCGATACCCCTCGCTTAAACGATAGTGCAAGTCGCCAACAAGCACAAAATCGTCAGGGCGGCTTGTCAGTAACGCCATTAAAGGCGCAAATGGAACGCGTCGTAAAATATTCACAGCCGCATACAACTCTTGCGCATGTACATGTCCTTGCGGGTTAAGCTTGGTCAACTCGCGCATAACGCTGATGACGAGCTTGTCTAAAGGACGCTTCCTCTGAGCTGCGCCCTCCCAGAGCCGATCGGCTGCATCCAGAGCCGGGAGCGCAAAAGCCATGCGCTCATTAAACTCTGCCGTGACCGTCTGCTTTAGCAGGGCGAAGACTACACCGCCATCTGCGCCTACGATCACAGTCCGCACCCAATCTTTCGTTGTGCGATGTGTCTTCGCCTCAATAATGGCTTCACCTGGTTTAGGACTGCGCCGTATGCGCACCAAGCTACCCGGCATCAATTCAAGGGATTCGTACCAATCCCGCAGGCCGCTCACATAGCGATTCTTGCGCACCACCCAGGCTGGGATTTTGTCGCCTGTCTTGCCATCCACCAGCGTAAAGCGGACACGCGGTGATTCGTACGCTGTCGGAAACATGGACTGAACCCGGTGCGTGATTGGCAAGGTCCCGGCACGCCAGTGTGGGTAGATCAGGCTTATCGTGACCTCTGCCGCCTCATCCCCAGACACCCTGCCTGCCTCACCGAATTCGTCATCTAACTGCGCCTCGAGCGATAACATTTCGTCTGTTAATAAGGTTCGCTCATGCTCAAAGGGTGTGTAACGTAGAAACAAAGGAACTTCGCGCACGTTCTCCGGCTCCAGGCGCTGCAAACACCACAAAACCTCTCCAGCAGGACCAACTTCATCAAAACGATCATCCTCTTGCAAGGCCAGGTTCAATGAAAACTCAGCCAGTTTAGGGTTGACGCCTTCCGGCAGTTCCACATCTTTTAACAAATCTGACGTAGGAAGCGGTTCACCGCCAGCCATGTCAAGTACCGCTTCAGCCAAATTGAGATGTCCCTGATTTACATCCACCAGTAATGCTCGCGGGAACCAGCGCCCGGCAATGCGCACGAGACCATCGTCCTCTGCAAATGCCGCCACTAACCTTTGCTCAATAATGGCCCCAAAAGTAGTCTGTATCGCTTCGGGATCCAGGTTGTCCTCTCCGACATCGGGAGCAGTCTCATCGTTCAGAATATGATTCGCCAAACCGGCTGCAAACATGCAGCTTCCACTATCTTCCAAATCCACAGTCAGAACTTCAAAATCACCATATTGGGGGTTTACCCCTGCCCGCACAGACGCAACCGTGCCCTTCGCCCAATCCAACGCCGGGAAGATCAAATGATCGCCTTCCTTATAATGTTCTTTAGGAAAGTACGTCTTCCCAGCAGCCTGTCGTTTCTTAGCTTGCGCAATGCGCTCTAAGCGAATACGCTCTTCGATTAAAATCTCAACCAGTTCTCTGGCTGTCATCGGTGTTTCGCTTTCAAAGAGATGATTGAGCAGATATTCAATATCTTTTTTGTTGACTTGGAATGTTTGCCAATAATCGGCAGGTATTTTGAGAGGGGTGCTTACCATAGGTTGCCTTGAATTGTATATTCTTTTGATTTTTTGCGACGCACACAGAACAGGGCCGACAATTCAATATTATACCCTAACCAAATCGCAAGGCAAAAATCAGCTTACCACCTCTTGACTCGTTAAGTGAGCACGATTATACTACAATCATCTGAATTATCAGATTAATCATAGGTTTGCAGATATGTTACGCGAACGAACAGGTCCCGACGCACTTTCTGAATTCCTGCGTTATCTTGCCCGGCACGAGGAGGCAAATGGAGAACGACTGCCCGCCCTCAGTGCGCTCAGCCAGGAATTGGATGTTAGCATTGCCTCGTTACGCGAGCAGCTTGAGGTGGCGCGCGCCCTGGGGTTGGTTGAAGTCAAACCTAGAACGGGGATGAAGCGTCTGCCCTATTCCTTTACACCGGCAGTACGCCAAAGCCTTGGCTACGCAATTACACACGATAAAAACAACTTTGAAGCTTTCGCCGATCTAAGACAGCACGTAGAAATCGCGTATTGGTATGAGGCCGTCGCATTACTTACCCCGGAAGACCAGGAAAACCTTCGGAATCTCGTCACCAGTGCCTGGGAAAAGTTGCGCGGCAACCCGATTCAAATCCCTCACGAAGAACATCGCGAATTACATCTTGGCATTTACAGACGCCTGAACAACCCTTTTGTGACAGGTCTATTAGAGGCCTATTGGGGAGCCTATGAGGCCGTCGGATTTAACTTCTATACAGATCTAAATTATCTCGAAGAAGTATGGCGTTATCATCAAAAAATGGTTGACAGTATCCGCAATCAGGACTTCGACTCGGGATACAAAGCCCTGAACGAACATACGGACCTGATCTACCAACTGATAGCATCAACATCATCATAAACATAGGAGTATTTCAAGGAGCAATTACATGACTGGAAAGATCGTAAATGACTTTTCCATCACCGTTGGTACGGTAAATGGATCGGGCAGCCAGACCGCGAATACCACCATTTTGCGCTCCCTGTTCAAGATGGGCATCCCGGTCTCCGGCAAGAACCTGTTTCCATCCAATATCCAGGGACTACCGACATGGTATACCATCCGTGTCAACAAAGACGGTTTTACCGCTCGTCGCGAGGAACATGAGATCGTGGTTTGCATGAACCCACAATCGTTCGCCCAGGACCTGGCGGATGTATTACCCGGCGGCGCTTTTTTCTACGATGACAGCATTAGGTTAGACATCACGCGCAATGACATCCATGCGTATGCGATGCCTGTCAAAGAGATCATGCGCGAGCAGAAAGATGTGCCATCCAGCCTGAAGGACCTGGTTGCAAACATGGTCTATGTTGGTATACTAGCCCAATCGATCGGAATCGATCCTGAGAAAATCAAGGCTGCGTTGGAATTTCATTTCAAGGGCAAACAAAAACCCATCGATTTGAACTACAACGTGGTGCAAGTTGCAGCCGATTGGGCAAAAGAGAACCTGGAAAAGAAAGATCCCTATTATATTGAACCATTGAATAAGACTGACGGCCTGATCATGTCAGATGGCAATACTGCGGCAGCATTGGGTTCAATATACGGTGGAGTCCAGCTTACGGCCTGGTACCCCATCACTCCAGCGTCTTCTTTGGCGGAAGCATTGATCGAGTATTTGCCTCAACTACGCAAACAGGAAGATGGTAAAAACACCTATGCTGTCGTACAGGCTGAAGACGAGTTAGCTGCCATCGGCATGGCGATTGGCGCAGGGTTTGCCGGCCTGCGGTCGATGACATCCACGTCAGGGCCCGGGTTGAGCTTGATGACCGAGTTCGCTGGTCTGGCATACTATTCTGAAGTCCCGGTAGTGATCTGGGATGTGCAACGCGTCGGGCCCAGTACCGGCCTGCCAACGCGCACATCACAGGGCGACCTGACCTTTACGCACTACATGGGTCATGGCGACACGGAGCAAGTTATTCTGCTACCCGGTACAGTCAACGAGTGTTTCGAGTTCGGCTGGCGCGCGTTTGATATCGCCGAGCACATGCAAATCCCGGTTTTTGTACTCAGCGATTTAGAACTGGGTATGAACCAGTGGATGACCGAACCCTTCAAATATCCTGATACCCCAATGGACCGCGGCAAAGTGCTCTGGGAAGAAGACCTGGAGAAACTCAAAGGCGTCTGGGGGCGCTACCGCGACGTAGATGGCGATGGCATTCCCTACCGCACAATACCGGGCAACAAACATCCGGCCAGCTCGTACTTCTTGCGTGGCACTGGCCACACCGAAGACGCCCGCTACACCGAAGACGCCGCCACCTGGGCACGCATGATGGACCGTATCAAGAAGAAGTATGACAATGCGGCCAAGTTCATACCTGCCCCCATCATCGAAAGACAGGATGGCGCAAATATCGGCATCATTGCCTTCGGCTCGACCGAACCTGCCATCCGCGAGGCGCGCTACCAACTTGAAACGGAAGCAGGCCTCAAGTCCGATTCGATGCGCATTCGTGGCATCCCATTTACAGATGATGTACCTGAATTCATCGAATCCCATGAGCATAATTTCGTCGTGGAAATGAATCGCGATGGGCAAATGTATCAACTTTTACTGGTCGAATATCCCCACCTGGCTGGCAAACTAACTTCGGCAGCCTTCAACGATGGCCTGCCCGCCACCGCCAAGTGGGTCAAGGATAGCATCCTCTCAAAGGAGACAAACTGATGGCTGAAACTCTCCCTATGGCCGGCGCAAACGTGAAACTGAACCTGGCCGGCCTCGAAAAATCTGATTACCGTGGTAACCCCAGCACGTTGTGCCAGGGCTGCGGACACAATTCCATTTCCAACCAGATCATTGCCGCCTGCTATGAAGCCAACATTGTCCCCGAAGATGTAGTCAAATTCAGCGGTATTGGCTGCTCAAGCAAGAGCCCCACGTACTTCCTGAACCGCTCCTTTGGGTTCAACGGTCTGCACGGGCGCATGCCCTCCGTGGCAACCGGCGCGTTGTTTGGCGACACTCGTTTACGCGGTATCGGGGTCTCCGGCGACGGCGACTCGGCCAGCATTGGCATGGGACAATTCAAGCATGCCATGCGGCGCAACGCGCCGATGGTGTATATCATCGAAAACAATGGCGTCTATGGCCTGACCAAAGGTCAGTTCTCGGCCACCGCCGAAGTAGGGCTTCGTTTGAAACACCAGGGCGTCAATCCTTATATGCCGATTGATATTGCTTGGGAGGCTCTGGTCGGCGGGGCGACCTTCGTGGCGCGCTCCTTTGCTGGTGACCCCAAGCAGGTAAAAGAATTGATCAAAGCCGGGCTTGGCCACAAAGGCATCGCAGTGATCGATATCATCAGCCCATGTGTGACCTTCAACAACCAGGATAACGCTTATCATTCCTACTCGTGGGGTCGCGAACACGAGGTGGCCTTGCACGAACTATCTTATGTACCGCCCGCGCAGGAAATCATGGTGGAATACGAGGAAGGCGAGGATATGGAAGTAACATTGCATGACGGCTCGCAAATCGTGCTCAAGAAGCTCGACCGTGATTACGATCCAACCGACCGCGCCGATGCCTTGCGCGTGCTGGAAGAGGCCAACCAGTGCAACTGCCTGATTACCGGATTGATCTACGTTGACCCTAGCAAACCAACACTGACAGAACTTTATAATCTGGTGGACGAACCGCTCAACCGTCTCAAAGAAAAGGACCTGCGGCCGGCTCCCGATACTATTGACACGATCAACGGCCTGATGTTCTAGTCTGCAAAAACTTACACCTCTGCCCCTCTCCGGTCTGTGGTCGAGTAGGCGCGTTCTTCGCCGTATCGCCCGCCCCGGCCATCCCAAGAGCATCTGCATATTCATACTTGGGCGGGCCAGGGAGACCGGAGAGGGGTTTTGATTCGGGTATACTGGGTACATGTTCGAAATCACCCCACAAGTGAAAATCGATGAAAACGAACTGGAATTCACCTTTATCAGAGCAGATGGACCCGGCGGACAAAACGTCAACAAAGTGGCTACGGCTGTGCAATTGCGATTTGATATTCTGCACACTAAATCGCTACCCGCTGAGGTAAAGTCGCGGCTGAGCAAATTGGCTGGCAAGCGCATGACGCAGGAGGGTGTTCTGGTTATCGAAGCCAGGCGCTTTCGTACGCAAGAAGGGAACCGGGAGGATGCGCTTGCACGACTCCGCGCTCTGGTGCAAAAGGCAGTGGAGATGCCCAAATCCCGCAAGAAAACAAAGCCAACGAAGTCGTCAAGGGAAGAAAGATTGAAAGCGAAAAAACACAGGGGCGAGATTAAGAGGGCACGTGCGAAACAATCATTTGAACAGGATTAAGAAATACATTTGGGAATGCTGTAACGGGGATGCACGTTTTCTATCGGTCATATTTCCGTATAGTCATCAGCCTCACCACTCCCACGCAGGGCCGAGTACTTGGATACCATAGTAATGGCTATAACAAGCTGTAAGCCAGAACTTGGGATTATCTGTGGGCCGATCTAACCCAGCCCAATTTACCATATTAGGTATAAGAACTAATTCTTCACCCGAATGCTTGGCCTGGATTATTTGCGTGTCGACTTGATCCCATTTTCGTGCATAGTCACTATATGCTTGTCGAGATGCATATAACTCCTGTGACTTTATCACAGCAGACAACACAATGAGTGTTGTTGTGGTAAGGAAAAATCCCAAGTGGATAAAGCGTCTAATTTCAAATTTGTTAGATACCCATTTTCCCCACAGGAAACCAGTTAGAAGGAAACCAACAACTAGAATATAGGCCGGAATTATTAGCGTTCGGTCATAAGGTTTTGCAGACAGTCCATATGCTGCAGGCAAAAAACACAGGAAAGTAAAAACCAAGCCAGTAACCAAGCAAATTAATATGGTCCAAAACTTATGTTTACTTTCATCGCACGTCTGTATCCCTAACCAAGCTGTACCCAAGATCATTCCAAGAATACCAAACAGTCTCTCTGGAGTACTAAAAACACCCTGGAGAAACGTAATAAAACCAGCAAAAGCGATATCAAATACAGTAAACAGGTTAGCAGGTTCAGGATAAAGAGCTTGTCGAGCTGCGTTGCCAGGAGCATTAACCATGGCTAGCAATGACGCTAGTGCACCGAAATACCCAGCTAGCAAGAAAAAAAACTCTTTATCTTTTGGACGAAAGTTCAAGGTGAGGAGACCATAACTAATAATAAATACAAAAATAACTAATTGAACAGGTGTAAACGTTTCACTAAATCCTCCGCTTGCAAAAACAATCATGAAACTCACCCCACTCCAAATAAAAATTGGTCCTGCTTTCAAAGATTTCTTTCTAAACCATTGAAAGAGTGCAATATAGAATGTGAAAATAATAAGCGGTATCACGTATGCCCGCATTCCTCCCCACCAGTATAATGATTGTGACACTTTCGGACTTATCAAAAGTATTGAATAAACTACCGCGGTCCCAAGCAATATAGATTTCAATATATCAAATAACTGCCAATCTTTTCTCAACAATAAATGAATAGCAACAGTAGTTGCGGCAAGCCAAATAAATAGTACAATCGGTGTGACATACGGTATACCATACGGCCCAATGAGAACAAGGAGAGAATCCATAAAACTCACAGAATAGCCACCATGCCAAGTTCGGTACCAATAAAGGGCAGATTGAAATATACCTAACTCTTTTGCATAATAGTATGAACAGAAATCATCCGCAATAAAACGGCTGAAACTCCCTAAATAAGCATGTAACAATAAAACAAGACTGGAAGGAATGAATAAAGCAAAAATGGCTAGAAAATTCCACTGTTTTGACATAAACACTCCGCTCGAGGGTATCCTACTTAACTACATTTTACACCAGCTTGCTTTTACAAAGTCGTTAGAGTTCGAATCTGCAGCGAATTATTTTTGGCTATAAATATGTCAATAAAACATATCGTTATCACAGGCTCCACACGCGGGATCGGCTACGGACTTGCCGAGGCTTTCCTACGTCTGGGGTGCTCGATTACAGTTAGCAGCCGAGGGGAGGAAGCTGTTGAAAAAGCGGGAGCCGGCTTGAGGTCCAAGTATAATGCGGAACGCATTTTCGGGCTGGCCTGCGATGTGACTGTCCCGGAACAACTCCAAACGCTATGGGATCAAACCATCCAAAAGTTCGGAAAGATTGACATCTGGATCAACAATGCAGGTCTAAGCGGGGAACAAGGGCTGGTGTGGGAGTTATCATCCGATGAAGCGCAAATTCCCCTTCGGACGAATATTTTAGGGACAATATTCGGCGCACAGGTGGCAATGCGCGGCATGTTGGCACAGGGTTTCGGCGCAATCTATAACATGGAAGGGATGGGTAGCGACGGACGCAAACACGCCGGGCTGAGCATTTATGGCACGAGCAAATATGCCATTCACTATTTCACCGAAAGTTTAGCGCTGGAGACAAAGGATACGCCCATCTGTCATAACTTAAGCGCTCGACAGGGCAAGAGCGGGTATCTGCTTCTTGCGAAGCCGTTTGACCACACCCAAGTC
>JAFGKO010000142.1 GCA_016928525.1 Anaerolineales bacterium
CCCTGCCATTTGCGATACGGGTTGAAACGCTCCCCCTCCAGGGCCAGCAAGAGGCGTTGCGCCATCTCCGACGTTCCGATGGCCTGGCGCAGCCTGCGCATGCCCGGTGAGCTCTCGGATTCTCCAGCGAGCAGCCGCCGCGCCCGGTAGGCTACGACAGGATTCTCGTGCGCACAAAGTGAATCGACCAGCGTCATGTCCCCTCCTTTGCGCCCCACTTTGAACTCGCTGTCCGCGAGCCCAAGGCTGGACCGCGCAGCTCAAGTCTATTGTCCGCGACATCCACCCACAGCGGGACGTCTTCTGCCAAGAGAATGGGCGAATGCTTCGAGTGGGTGCGCCTCCATCACCGGTTCGGTGCTTGCCCGGCACTATGTCCGTCAAGCGTTCCGCTTCACCTGCCGCCAACTCTGGTAAAGCACCCTCTCAGAGACAGAACGATGGCTTGCTCACAGAAGCTCGCCAATCCACGCCGAAAGCGGTCAGGGTGAAGCGGTTGTTAGGCGTAATTTGCTGACCATCTCATTCGTTAGCTTTGCTCCTAACGTATCACCATCGGTAGAAATAGATCGTATGTCAGGATTTCCACCTGGAGCGATATTGTATCAGCCAGGGCAGGATTCCCTGTGTCAGTTGCGATGATCCTGTTGAGATAGGGACAAGGCTGAAGGTCAGACCATGTGGGAGCTAATCGCAGAATGCCTGTGCCATCCCCGTTGTCCGTTAGCGTGGCAAAATCGCTATCTCGATCCAAGGTCAGCAGGATTGAGTCTCCATCAGGATCAGTCGCTGAAACTGGTATCTCGATCACTTGTCCAACCATCAACACTACATCGTTCAATCCAGCCAGGTCTGGAGCCTGGTTATCAAGGGCCGACTTGGATATCCAGATGCGGCCAAAGTAATTTGTCTGTCCATCGCCCCAAAAGATATCGCTCAGCCGTAGATCAGCCACATCTGACTGGCGGCCGCCAAAGTAAGCGTCAGTAAGGTGAAATGCGTGGCGTTTCCATTGACCGGTATTCTGCAATATCACGGCCTCTGTCCAAGCATAGGGATCATTGACGCTGTCATAATTTAACGCCCATTGATCGCTGCCACCATCGAAGTATTCAACTGTCAACCACACATCACTGGGGGTGGCATGGGCGAAGGCATCGATCACATCCAAATAGATGTAATTGGAGGTTGGCGTGGTTGTATCATCCGGGTAAGCAGCTTCACGGCCAGCCAGCGTGGTCACCAACCAGGCGCCGTCGGGGAAGTTGAAGGCTGAGCGCAGCCCCTGTTGGTATGGACGCGCTCCGAAATCCAGCCAGACAACTTCCGCAGCGCCATAGTCTGTTGCTTTCCAGCGCAAGACGTTTTCAGCGGTGAGGGTGATGTAGGTGGTGCTGTATTCGCGGCTGGCGGCGATCTCGGTTGCCTCGTACAGTTCATTCCAAGTTTCGATCACAACCAGGGTTACTCCTGTGCTCATCATCGCTTCCCAACCGGAATTGTAGAACTCGCCGCACTCGCGGGCTCGGATACCTGGGGGTTGGCCCAAATAATTGGCCAAAGCCGTATTGTCAAAGCCCGGTCCAAGTGTTCCGACCCGGCCGTTCGTCGACGGGCCGTATAGTGCGCTGCCCCAGATACAGACTTCGTCCGTGGTTACGCCCTGCCAGGAGTTATTCATAACGTAATAGGGTGTCGTTCCAAAGTCAGTCTGAAAGTGCTGGTTGATATAGTCAAAAGTGGACTGATTATAGTCGCCGACTATTGTACTTACATACAGGAATATGATCGGACGACCATCGATCGTAGCCCACAAACTGTTAGGCACCATCTCGAAGAAATCGAAGATCATGTTGTAGAAATTGGCTTTGCCGGTTTCAGTGGTCAGATCGGGCGGTATGTTATTGTTTTGCTGCAGCAAAGCATTGGTATCGAAAAACATACCGATCTTCGGAGGCGTGCGCCCCTCACCAATCAAGGTCTGGGTGGCTGATACCAGGGTTTGCAGCCCGGGTTTGCTCCAGGAGAAATTATCCTCGTTGCCAAAGTAGACTGGCAATACAATGTCGATCTGGGCGGTCATCATCTCGAGCAGTTCGCGCCGGTGCCAACTCACTTCGGTATAACTGTAATTAGCCAAATAGCTGTCGGGGGGATGATTTGTGATGTAATCAGAACCATCTGGGGTTATGAAATGTTCACCGGTAAAGATATTGTACCAGTAAAAGTAGTAAGCTGCTACAAGCTTATCGTCAGGGGTCCAGGTTGTTGGAGCAGATTGGCTTGGCATAACGGGGAACTGAAGCAAGGTGAAAAACACGATCATAATCAAGAAACAAAGCAGCGTCCTTTTCACTTTGTCGCTCCTTTTGGTTTTGAGAGGCGGTGAACTACGCCTAGCGGCCAGCGTAACCTGCGGGGTGGCTGCAGCGACGTACCTGTGAGAGCAGACCCCTCCGCGCGCGTGGCCTCGCCGATAGCCGCATTGATAGCCCCGTCAGGTTGACGCGGTGACAGGTGTACTTGTGCCCAGCGGACACTGTCAGGGGCGGTCCGCCTGTGTGCTCGCCTGTGCGCCAGACGAATTTGCTAATTCGCCCCGATGGTGCGAGAATACCGCCGCACGGGAGATAACCGCACATCATCCGCGTGATTCTCGATTCGGGAAATTACCGATTTCTGCGTTTGCAGACGATGCACCACCCCTTCTTGGGTCAACCCAGCTGCTTCCCGTGCCTGGCGCAGAAACACGCCGATTTTGAGACTGGCAACTCCCTTCTCAAAGTTGAGCGCAAACTCCGTATCTACGGCCTGCCGCTTTTCTATGCAGCGTGCCACATCACGCATTCTTACGCCCTCTGTTTCCAGTATTCAGCTCGGCGGCGGATGGCAGTGGCAATCTCTTGCGCGGGGGTTTTCTGCGTTTGATTGGCAAATCCACTGGGCAACACTAACACGGTCGGTTGGGCAAAAAACCCTAACAAGCGAAATGCAGCATTAGCCAATTGCACCCGCACTTCCAAAATGCCTTGTGTGTTGACCAACTTCCTGAGGTATTGTCCAGGGACGCGCTCGAATTCTTCTACGAG
>JAFGKO010000014.1 GCA_016928525.1 Anaerolineales bacterium
AGACGGATGTAGCGATGCCCATGTATTTTTTCTTCATCGGTATCATGGGCGGCGGCGTTTCCTGTCCTGCTTTTTTGTTGAAGGCTTTGCGTTGCTCCACGCGCGCTGACAGTTTTTCCAACTCGGCGCCATGTTCCAGGTTGCGTACATGGACATCCACTTCATCTTTCTCCAGCCAGAAGATGTCATCGGCTCGTTGGATCACTCCTGCTTTAACGAAGCGACCTCCCAACTCACGCAACATGGCGCGCAGGATCGGGTATCCCAATCCAATTTCAGATAGCGCGTCTTCGCGCACCTCCGCCATGGACTGTCCCCAATTGAGCGCCTTGATGAACACCCAGCGTTTGAATCCTTTCAGGCGGTTGTGCATGGTTTCAGTTGTTCGAATGCGCTTCTCTTCGCTGGCTTTCTGTCGTTCGTGCGGATTAACCCCCTGTCCGCGCAGGTACATCCTGATTGTTTCCATAAGCATTTCGGGATGATCGCGCGGAAGCGGCTCGGCGAAATCCAATTGGAATACAAGGTGCCCAAATTTATCCAGGTGCGTCTTGAAATGTGAGGCGAATTCGGGGAACGAAGAGACGTGAACAGAATCGGGCTTTTCAAGATTCGCAACCAGTTTGTGTGACGATTGGTTGAGAATATGCTCGCTCAGCTTTTCATCTTCATGAATCCACACGGCAAGGTCATATAGCGATTTCTCCGAACGGACGGGGATATTGTCCCAGCCCATCAACAGGGCGTTGGCTTCGGGGTCGCCTTGCTGTTTGGCGAATTTGTTATAAACCCGAGTCAGCAAACCTTCCGAGCCGGCAGAGGCGCCCATTGTGGCGAACAACAGCCCACAGGCATAATACATGGCGGCATTCAAAATCTCCTGTGCGTCCCGCCAGAGTTCGCCTGCCGACATTTTTTCAGGATTCTTCGTTTGATATTTTGCAACAGACGCCAGGTATTCAGGATGTAATTCATCGCGCCATAATGGCACCAGGTTCCGCAACAGCCTTGGGTACGCAGGCAACATACCAGTGATGATCCACCACCAGGCTTTTGCGGGAAAAGCCGCGTTCATATAGGCGTAACCGTGGATGGATGTGTAATAATCTTCCTGCAATACTGGCAAACCCATCCCCAGGCGCGCGCCGAGTGGTTTCATTTGTTTCTTCAATGTCGGGATTGCCCACGTGATATAAAGCGGGCTGAGCGGATTTGGCATCAAATCCACCACGCCGGTTCGCATATAAACCCCTTTCGGGTCTGGCGGCGTCCATTCGATAGGAGCCTCGGGTAGCGCAGTGACGGGGCGCGACTGCACGATGTAGAACTTACTCTCTGCATGACACCATTCAATGTCTTGTGGACTGCCGTAGAAGGATTCGATCTCGCGCGCGATATTCACCAACTCGACGACATCCGCTTCATTCATGACCTTTGATCTGCTTCGTACACCTTCGAGTTTTTCTTCCCGCGTGCCTTTTTCTGCTAACACCGTGATGACGGTTTTCTCTGCGACCTCGTACTGTTTGACTTTTCCCGTCCCCTTGTCCGCGACGATGGTATCGGGCGAAACGAGTCCGCCGACGATGGCTTCGCCGAGTCCCCACGCGGCGTTGATGACCATTTCGTCGCGTCGCCCGTTGATGGGATTCGCTGTGAAGAGAATCCCTGCGGCTTCGGCGTTAACCATCTCTTGAACAACAACAGCCAATGCAACAGTGTTCTGGTCAATGTTGTTCTTGATTCGATACGCGATGGCGCGCGCCGTCCACAGGGAACCCCAGCAGCGCTTTACGGCGGACATCACTTTTTCGGTTCCCTGGACGTTGAGATAGGACTCCTGCTGTCCGGCGAAACTGGCCTCGGGGAGATCTTCGGCCGTTGCAGAGGAGCGCACGACAACGACAGGATTTTGCCCGGATAATTCAGCGTAAGTCAGCGCGATGGCGCTGGCAATATCAGGAGGTATACGCGCCCTTGCGAACATTTCATGGATGACTGTCGATGCAGCTTCCAGGGTCGCTGGGTTATCGAGATCCACCTGCTCCAAGGCAGCCTGGATCCCGGCTTGCAGGGTATTCTCATCCACAAACCGGTTGTACGCCTCTGTCGTAATGTGAAAGCCATACGGAACAGGCAGCCCGGCCGCTGCAAGCCGGGCCAGGGAGGCGCCTTTGCCGCCCACCCGTTCCAGGGTTGCCTGAGGACTCATCAAAGGCAGGGTCCATTCAACGCGTGATGTAGCTTCCATCTTTTACCTCCTTCATTTCGTGCTCACGACCGTTCGTGCCGGTGAGATATAAAATTCCATTCGAGCCATCCACTTCGATCATTTGCCCATCTTTCAGCAGGGAGGTGATATTCTCGATCCCAGCCACGCAGGGTTTCCCATATTCCCGCGCCACCAGGGCACCATGTTGGAGCAAGCCGCCGACCTCCAGTACAATTGCAGCCGCGTTCAGGAACAGCGGTGTCCATCCCGGATCAGTGGCCCGGGTGACCAGGATTTCTCCAGGTAGCACTGGTTTCTCATCAGGGGTAAGGAGGACTTTTACCCTGCCGCGTGCTGTGCCTGGCGAGATGGGCTCGCCCGATAGCTCTCCTTCTCTGCTTTTCCTGGCCGGAGTCTTGAGTATCTTGCCGCGCGAGTCGATCACGCGGGGGAAATTGCGCACCTGGGCGAATTTTTGCTTGTAGGCCGCGTTCTTAACCGCCCGTTTGCGCAGATCCAGGTCGAGATTCCTGCTTGCCTCGTCCAGGTCGTTGAAGGTCAGGTCGAAAACCTGCTCTGGCTTTTCCAGCCGCCCCGCCGCAACCAGCTCGATCCCCAAAGCCAGAGCCCGCCGGCGAACGCTGTCGGTCATCAGGACGTAAAAATATTTACCCGTCTCTCGGAATCCACCCAGGGCGACCAGGACCTGGTACCACTTCTCGAACTGCCTGGCTTTTCGCCGGCTGAGTCTGGAAGCAACCGCTTTTAATTCTTCTGCGGTCTCCTCACGCCTGACCCGTGCGTATTCATACACTTTCTCTGGGCTGCCCTCCGTTCCCGCGTTTTCTACCATGCGGAGCAGCAGGTTGTACAGGCGCTCCGGCTGGTCGTGATACCTGGGAGCGGCAACATCCATCTCCATCGGGCTACGGAATCCATAGACTTGCAGAAAATCCTGCCAGGCATGGGCAAATTCAGGAGAGACGTCGCCGGTCTGCAACCGGCTGATGAAGATCTCAGGGGCGAGGCCAGCTTGCACTTCCGGGTATCGGGATAGCCGGTACATTACCAACCCCATCTGGACGGTGATGTTATTCGGTAAAGCCCGCTCCAGGTAGCTGATTTGCTGAGTAGACTCTGGATCGCCGGCAAAGACCGCCCGCAGGCGGTTAATCGCCAGGACCGAGGCGTAGATGGTCGGCATGAAGGTATTGATGTAGCGCATCAGGGCTGTGATGCTCGCTTGGACGAATTCCAGCCAGGAAAGCCCACTGCTGTCCTGGGCTAGTTTTTCGAGCGTTTTTTGCAGGCGTTCGCCTTCATCCAGGGTTTTCTGGGCCAGGGCTTCCGGATTCCGAATGCCCTGGAGCACCTGCCATCCTGTCCCCAAGTTCTGGCGCAGCGCTTTGAATACCAATCCCTTCAGCTCTGGGGGCGTTTGCGGCCTGCTATATTCCCTCTCATCCAGTTGATCGATGATTTCTGCTACCAGCGCATCCTGAGTACGGAAAGCCTCGACCCATTTCCGCTTGCCCTGCAGCTTGATGGTGTTGGTCAGGTTGATGTAAGTGCGTCCCTCCGCACTGACCCGCAAAGCCCTGACCGTCTCTGGGGTGACATCGCCTAAAGTAGTGCGCAGCATGGCCGCGCTTGCCAGGGTGAGGAAATCCTCGCCCAGCACCGATAGAGGTTCGTTCATGCCCCACTTGGTCAGGCTGAGATCGACATACAGGATCTTGGGCTCGCCGGGTTTTGTTCGCAGGCTTTCAGGCAGCGGGAAGTAAGCGGTGATGGGTCGCGCCTGGAGCAAGTAGATCTTTCCGCGATCCATTGCCCATTCGATATCGACCGGCTTTTGATAAGCATCTTCGATTGTTGACACCAGCCTTGCGATTTCCAGGGCTTGATCGGGCGAGAGCGAACATCGATCTCTATCCCTGGCAGGTTCTGAGAAGGTGCCGCCATCCGGGGCCAGCCAGATCGATGTTTCTTTCTTCCCAATCTTCTGTTCGATGATCTGTCCCGACAATCTATTAATAATCCATGTATCGGGTGACGTCAGGCCGGAGACGACCGACTCGCCCAATCCGAAGTTGGCGGTGATGACTGCTTCGTCGCAGCTGTTATTCAGTGGATTGAGAGAAAAAGCCACGCCCGCGACTTCGGAGGCAATCTGTTCCTGGATGACCACCGCAATGCGTGGCTCCTCAACCTGAAAACCGTGCTCCTTCTTGTAAAGGTACACGCGGGCATCGAAAACCGAAGCAAACGAACGGCGGATGGCGTCCTCCAAGTGTCTGACGGTCACACCCAGGTGGGTCTCATAACCGCCGGCGAAGGAAGCGCCCTCCAAGTCCTCTTCTGGGGAGGAAGACCGGACAGCAA
>JAFGKO010000143.1 GCA_016928525.1 Anaerolineales bacterium
CCAGCAGGCTGTGGCTGGAATGGGCGTGCAGTTCGATGTATTGAGGTTTCACGAGCGCCACCGCCGTTCGAGATACCAGGCGTCGCTGGCCAGGTCACGGAACACGATCTTAACTTGATGATCACGCAGTTCAACGCGGTAGTAGTCGCGCAGCACCGGTTGCGTCCACCAGCGCCGTCGCTCGCGCCAGTGTTCGTAGACGCGGGCCACGGGGTGAAACCGCTGATCCCATACCAATGCCAACGGTTGGCCAGCAGCGTCAAGTGTGGTCTGGATTGTGCGCGGGCCGGGCGGGGCCAGCAGCGACGCTACGATGACGATCAGTTCGCCGAAGCGTTGGCGTAGCCGCCGCAATGTCTCCTGCAAGGCGCGCCCGCGCGCGTCGCTGGGCGCGGAGAACAGGGCCAGTTGCGTCGCCGTCAGGTAGGCCGGACGCAAGGGATACATCATCAGGGTGATGTAAGTCACGGCGCGGGTGAGGGTGACGCGCGTGGCCAGTCCCACAGCCTGGCGTTTGAGTTGATCCACGTCCGCCATGGGTGGCTCGATGCCCGTGCTGACGATGTGCGCCTTCCCGATCTCGTCTTCGAGCGTCAGCGTCATCCCTTGTGCCTGATGCTTGCGCCGCGCCAGGTCAGTCGCCAGGCTTTCGCCCAGCCGCGCCACGCGCGCGATCAGGGGGCCGGTATCGCGCAACGGCGGTTCGCAGAGCGTACTACGTTCCACCACCAGAGGCGGAGCATCGGGGTAGATCCCACGTGGATCGCGTCCGGCGGCCAGATCGTGGAACAGCCCGGCGTCCGTGCCGAACTGCCGCACGATGGCGGCACGAGGCAAGGCCGCCAGTGTGCCCAGCGTCGTAATGCCGAGCAAGTGCAGGCGGCGGTGCATTTCAGGGTCGAGGGGCAGGGTTTCGATGGGCAGTGGAGAAAGAAAGGTGCGTTCCTGGCCCGGCTGCACCGGACACCAGCCGTGAGGCCGGGCCGCGCGCGCGGCTTGTTCGGCGGTGAAGCGTTGGGGAGCCAGGCCGATGCGGGCATCTAGGGGGCTGACCTGTTGTACTTCCCGCGCCAGCGACCGGGCCAGTTCCACGCCAACTTGCGCGGGATCGCGCCCCGCAGGGACACGCAGATCAGACACATCGGCGAACAGGTAGCCCAACCCCGCCGTCTCGACGCGGTCGGTGTGCTGGCGTAGCACGGCTTCGAGTGCGGCGTGGGCCTCGCGGTAGATGGCTTCCCGCGCCGGGACGAAGGTGGCGCCGGGGCATACCTGTGCCGCGCGCGCCAGGCGCATCCCCAGGCGCACCCCGGCAGAGATCGCGGCAGGGGAGCAGTCCAGCACCGCGCCGGGGTCCCAGGGACGGCCTCCCACGATGAGCGGCGCGGTGTCCGGCACTCCGGCCTGTTGTTCGACCTGGACCGGCAAATGGGCAGCAAACAGGCAGATGATTCTCATTGTATGATTTGGCTCCAACAATATAGAACATAAGTTCTATTTCATTATAACGAGCCAACAAGTGACGGTCAAGTATATTCACATTTTGAGGCAAAGGGCACATATTTTGGGTGTAGCTGCGATGTGGGGCTGCCAGGAGTGTGATGCAGGAGCCGAGCGGGATTGGATTTGGCGTTTGGGCGTTTTGCACTAGACTATGGGCCATACACTGAAGAACGGAGTTACCCTATGACCCGTTTCGTCTACATCGCCGATACACACCTAGGCGCGACCGAAGACGGCTACCACCAACAGCCCCGGTACGCAGCGCAACTCCCAACGTTACTCACCGCGCTGGATGCCTGGATTCAGATGCAGGGTGACATTGTCTTTGTGCTACACGGAGGCGATATGGTGGATCAGGCCACGCCAACGACCTTGCGCGCCGCACGGGAGTTATCCCGGCTGTCTGTCCCAGTGTATCTATGCCTGGGCAACCACGACTTGACCGTGCCAGACGCGGCGACACTGTGGCTCAGGGAAGCGCCAGGGTTCTTTCCTGAGCAACGCCTGACCTATTCCCTCACCTTGCCGGACTGCGTCATCCACGTTGTGCCTACACAATGGTGCGCCACACCGTTCTTTTGGGTAGAGGAACAGACGCCGCACTTCCTGGCGGAACAGCGCGCCTACCTGGCGACAGCTTTGGAATGTCACACTGACCGGCGACATTTACTTTGTACCCACAGTGAGGTGCTGGGCGTGCCGCCGGAACAGACCGGTCTGGCGGAGCCAATCCACGCGCCGCTTCCCGCGTTTACGCAGATGATCTTTGCTCTCACGCGGACGTATCCGCAGCTTTGCGGGGTGCTGTCGGCGCACAATCATATCAACACACACAGTGTGCAAGGTAACGCACACTTAATCACAGTGAGCGCGCTGACCGAGACGCCTTTCGAGTTCAAGGTATTCACAGTGACGGCGACGGAATTCACGATGGAGACCGTGAACTTGCTGCCAGTAGTGGAATTCAAGGCCGCGTACAATTTCGACAAGACTTATGTGCAGGGACGGCACAAGGATCGCGTGTTTGGGGTGTAAACAGGAAGCGATGGATGATAGATGCTGCGATTGAGTAGCATCAGCATTTCGGTGAAAGCAGACGTTGGTGTGTACCTAATAGCAGTTTAGCCTTGACATGGGTAGTAGTGGGAATGAGGGAATGGATGCCAATAAATTACAAACACTGATTCAACAGCCAGAGCCAGAGAACCTCAAACTAGATTTCAAACAGAAATTCTATGAAGTTTATCATTCCGATCCTAAAGTTCAAAAGATGCACTGGTGTGAACTCATCAAGGATATTCTTGCCTTAGCCAATGGCAATGTCGGTATGGCTAACCAGGAAGGTTACCTTGTGATAGGTGTTTCGGATGCACGAAACGCGTACGGGACTCGAGATTTGTATGATGTCGGTGATATAGGTGTCACAACGCAACAAATTCTTAGCAAGGTAAATAGTGCCTGCACTCCAAAGCTGCCGGATCTGCATGGTGAAATAATTGAAGTAGAGGGTAAGCGCATCTACGTCCTTATTATTCCACCAACACCATATTTACATGAAACAACTCAACCCATAGTTACCCCTAAAACAACTTATCACGAAAACACCGTTTTCATTAGGCACAAAGAAGCTATAGCAGTGGCCTCAACAGATGAGCGGCTAGCGATTCGGGAGGATAAAAAGGCCAATTTCCCTTTACCCGTTGAGGAGCGGTTTGGTAGTACCAGCCCAACTCTTACAGACGATTTGATTAACGAACATCGGCGACGCTTGGCTAAAAAACCACGATACGCGAAATGGGCCGACAGATCATCGGACGAATCATACATTTCTTCAACCGGCTTTCACTTGCCGGTTTTTGCCTCGCCTTATGAAAGTTCGCATAGGAAACCGGAATTGCTTATTCGCTCTATCCGTTCTCACCAAAGATTACTGATTCTTGGGGAGCCGGGAATGGGCAAGACTGTGACATTAGAACGGGTTATGTGGGAATTCTCATCAGATGACGTCGAGACTGTTCCTGTTTATGTGCCACTCATTCAGTATAGGAATAACTTGGCATCTGACATCATCTCTGCGTTGAACGAAACTAGCGTCCTAAACATCGCAAATCCTGCCAGTTTGGAGAGTGTACTGCAAGACCATAGGTGTATTCTCTTGTTCGATGGTTTGAACGAAGTCGCTGGAGATTCTCAGGATAGCCTTTATTTAGAGCTCGCAGCATTTCTACGTAAATACACTTCGTGTTCCTGTGTCATCACTAGTCGCTCTCAAGATAATCTCTGGCAACGTTTTCATTCACCTGAAATGATAGAAAACGCGGTGGTTATAGACCGGATTAGTGATGATCATATAGTCGAGTATCTCAAAGCTCATTTGGGTGAAAGAGAGGGACAGGAGCTTTATGACCGCCTTAACGAGGCCTTACGCGGGTTGGCCCGTGTCCCTCTTTTCCTATGGTTGATAAAGGAAGTCGGCCAAGCCGGTGAGGAGTTGCCGGGGAATCGAGGCGCACTGTTTGATCGTTTTGTTAAACGGGCGCTTACTCGTGAACAAAAACAGCCCGACCTGACAATCGTGCCGCGCTCGAAGAAAATCCAGGCGCTAAGTTACCTTGCTTTCCATCTACAAAGTGACCGCCGTTTGAGCTGTAGTCGTGATGAGGCTATAAAAATCGTCAAGGATTCATACAAAGATGTGGAAGCTGTATTGGTCATCAATGAGGCTCTACAAAACGGCCTGTTGATGGGCGGAGAACAAGTAAACTTTATGCATCAGGCGCTATTTGAGTATTTTGTAGCCGTTAGAGTGCAAGAGCTGGTCAATTCGTCATCTTTAACATTAAAAAAGAGGCTACGTGGTTGGGCAAAAGACGACCGGTGGGCAGAAGTATTTGTACAGTTGGCAGGAATTACCAGTGATCCGATGTTCCTCGCCAAACAAGTTCTCATCTCGAATCCGTGGCTGGCATACTGGTGTTCGATTGAGGGCACACCCCTTGATCAACTCCTGCAGAATCGGATTGAGTCGCAGACAGTGCGCAAACTGGATTCATCGAAGAGTGAAGAGCGATTACGTGTCGTGCGCGAGCTTGCGCGCATGGAGAATCCACGAACCATTGAATTTCTCATTTTGGCGTTATCAGATTCTACTGTTGCAGTCACTGAAATGGCCCAACGAACCCTTATTGAATTAGGTGAACCCGCGGTTAATCCGCTACTTGATTCTTTAGCAGTATCCAGTGAGAATCTCAGACAAATTGTAACCCGAATTCTAGGTGAAATCTGGCAAATTCCATCATTAGTAAAACTAGGTGCAGGGGATGTTCATATTCGCTGTGAAGCGGCTAAAATTCTAGGTCACATCAGGGATGAACGAGCCTTAGTGCCACTTTTTGCGGCTTTAGCGGACAGCAATATTGATGTCCGTCTTGAAGTTGCGCAGTCGCTAGGTAGATTAGGAGATTCGAGAGCTATTGCGCCGCTTATGCAAGCCCTTGAACGCTCATATGCGCAGGATCATTCTGACGAAAGTTCTGTCATAGCACAGGCCTTGTCATCTCTGGGTGAATCTACGGACCAGTCTTTACTGAATGGATTGAAAGAATTTGATGATGCGACTAGAATGCAGGCATTGGTGGCACTGGGTTCAACGTGGAATAGACCCGAAATTAGTGAATTGGCCGATCCTAATCCGCATACCCGTGCATCAGCGATTAAGAAACTGCAACAATCATTGGACACCGGCCACATTGAACCCATTTTATTGGCCGCGCTCAAAGACCAAGATAGATTAGTTCGCTGGGAGGCAATCATATCTCTTGGACAGATTGAGAGTAATCCGGTAATTGTTGAGCTGGCAGATGAAAATCCACATACTCGTGAGACTGCCATCCGGCGCTTAGAAGGAACATCATCATCCCTGAGTATTGAATTGTTGATTGCCATGTTTCGTGATCCCGATCCGGGTGTAAGGACTTGCGCCGCTAAGGCATTTGAGAATCAAAAAACATCAGCTATTGAGTATTTAGTTCCTCTGTTGTATCAGACAGATCGAGAGCTGCGACAGATTGCTGGATTGGCGCTCTCAAATATGGACTATAGCGAAGTGGTTGATGCTTTGATCACAGCAATACAGGATCCTAGATGGAGTGTACGAGAGGCCATAGTAGATCCGTTGGTTAAAATGGGAGATCGAGCAGTTGATGCTTTGGAGACATTGCTTTCGGTTGATGATATTGAAGTACGCAAGTTAGTGCGCGTCATATTAGGCAGGATTGGCACGGTTAAAGCTTATGGGGCGCTGCGCCTGAAAGGTACAGATCATTTACGTCCTACAATAATGTACCGGCTGCGTAGAGTGTTCTTATTAGATGCCGAGATGGACGATGCACTTTACGAACGTGAATTAGCTGAAGGTATAGATTGTTGGCGCAACGAGCTGAAACAAAAGCAGGATGATATGCTTTTCGTCATTGTCATAGATTCAGATGGTACGGCAATGTTGTTACTGACAAGAAAGGGTGAGACCTATAAAAACGAAGCTGCCCGAGAGAAACTCCGTAAAATATGGGCTGAAGTATATGAGACAAGAATAAAATCCTTGATACCATCGATGGCAAGGAAATTGGCTAACGGTATTCCCACTGTTCATAGTATGAAAATGTAACTATGCTCTTGTTATTGGAGATATAAAACAAACGGCAAGCAATCCTATCTAGAGTTGATATAAGGCCGTGAAACGTTACCCCGATCTGTTGTTGCTGCCTGACGAGGTTTAGGATATGCCGGCCTATTCGTCATCATATCACGGCTAGCACCAATAAACAAAGAGTCTACAAGGAGAAGCGATGGCCCTGAACTTGCTCCAAACACGTTTTTGGGCTGATGATGAGACGCTGATAGCTCTCACCACAGCGGATTTTGAACGTCTGCTCACCGAGGGTCGATTAGAATGGACATCGATGCAGGGAATGGGCGCTTCGACTGTAGCACTTGCCTATGATGCCAGCGTGAACGATCTCGACTTCGAATACGAACCTGAAGCAAGCCTGGACATATTCCTCAATCGTACCCGGATAGTGACGCACCTGCTTGATCCAGTGCCGGCATTAGCCCTTGCCGACCCCGCGCCATTGCGTGAGGTATTACTCCGCACCTTACCAGAAGCCACAACGCACCTTCCAAGACTTCCGCTGACGAAGAAACGCTGGTATGAGTTCTGGGAGCACTGGTCGTTTATGGGCACTGTGCCCACTAGGGAGGCCCGCGTAGCGATCAAACACACTGGTACGTTTTACGGTCTAGCGGGCATCTGTCGATGTGGTGAAATTGGTTGCGGCTCTTCCTATGTCTGGATCAAAGACCAGGTGGTCTTGTTGGCAATCGAAAAGGACGGCAGTGATCTGGAAGTCCATCTCTTTCCTTGTTGCCTCAAAGAGTGAAAGATAGGGCTGAATCTCAGTGCAAGACAATGAAAATAACCAATGGAGGCACCCAATGAAATCCATCCCTGTTGGCAACCACGGCCTGACCCTCGAACTATGGGAGACCTGGGAAACAGACGACGAACCGGCCTTGAAGCTGCGGCGCGGCGACAGTGAGATACCCCTGCGTCTCTCTGAAGTGCGCCATTTGATCGGGGCATTGGCTGACGCGGCAGCAGAGTTGGCTGAGGCTACGGTAATGCCCCCGATCTTCACGGATTGATGCCGCGCCGTCAGTGTAGAGTGGGCCTGGTATGATGCGACTCGCGGGTCGCGCCAGTGCTTGTCCTTGTTGTAATAGTTGAGGAGGTGCTAGGATGGATACAAGCCAGCGTTCACATAACGTAGTGGCTTTGGTTTCGTTGTGGCTGAGCCTATGGCTCTCCCTGTGGCCGGCCCTGACTGCAACGGCTTATGCATCCCCGGTAACCACCGCCCCCTCTATCCCGGCAGTGCAGTTGCAGATCAGTGCGTCCCCCCAGGCCGCTTACCTGGATGTCGTGGTCAGTGAAATCGCCTGGATGGGCACGACGGTC
>JAFGKO010000144.1 GCA_016928525.1 Anaerolineales bacterium
GCCCGGTGAAGGAACTCAAGGGCTTTGCCCGGCTTTCGCTCGCGCCCGGCGAAACCCAGACCGCCCGGTTCCAGTTGACACGGGATGATCTGTCTTTTTACGATTACATCGGGCAGTGGATTTTTGAGCAAGGGGAATTTGAGGTATGGGTCGCGCCCGATTCCAGCGCAGGTTTAGCAGGCCAGTTCGTATTTGAAAGTGATGATGTATGATGACAAAATATCCCCCTATCAACCCGAAGTTTCCCCATATGCTGCACGGCGCTGATTACAATCCCGACCAGTGGCCGCCCGATATCTGGCTGGAAGATATGCGCCTGATGAAGCTGGCCCACTGTAACACGATGGCGGTTGGCATTTTCGCCTGGACAGCGCTTGAACCAGAGGAAGGCCATTTTACCTTCGATTGGCTGGATCGGGTGATGGACCTGCTTGCCGACAACGGCATGTATGCCGTGCTGGCAACGCCCAGCGGCGCGCGCCCGACCTGGCTCTCGTCCCGCTACCCGGAAGTGCTGCGCGTCCGGTCCGATCAAGGCCGCAACCTGCACGGCGGGCGGCACAATCACTGCCCGACGTCGCCGGTCTATCGCGGCAAGACCCGCCTGATCAACACCCGCCTGGCCGAACGTTACAAGGATCATCCGGCGCTGCTGGTGTGGCATGTCTCCAATGAGTACAGCGGCGAGTGTTTCTGCAACCTGTGCTGCGCGGCGTTTCGCGATTGGCTCAAGCGTCAGTATGACTCGCTCGACGCGCTCAATCATGCCTGGTGGACGACTTTCTGGAATCGCACGTATACGGATTGGGGGCAGATCGATCCGCCCAGCCCGGTTGGAGAAACCAGCGTACACGGTCTGAGTCTGGATTGGAAACGTTTTATGACCGACCAGACTCTCGACTTCATGCAGAATGAAATGGTTCCCCTGCGGCAGTTCACGCCCGATGTCCCGGTGACCACCAACTTTATGGGCTTTTTCCCAGGTGTGAATTACTGGAAACTGGCCCCGGCGCTGGATGTGATCTCCTGGGACAGTTACCCACTCTGGCACCAGGAAACACCGGATACGGAACATGCGGTCAGGACAGCCTTTGCCCATGATCTCAACCGGAGCATGAAACAGGGCCAGCCCTTTATGCTAATGGAGAGCACCCCCAGCGTGACGAACTGGCATCCCCATGCCAAACTCAAGCGGCCCGGCATGCACCTGCTTTCGTCGCTGCAGGCGGTCGCGCACGGCTCCGATACGGTGCAGTATTTTCAATGGCGCAAAAGCCGGGGCAGCAGCGAGAAGTTTCATGGGGCAGTGGTGGATCACGCCGGGCACGAGCACACGCGCGTTTTCCGCGATGTGAGCCAGGTGGGCCAGGCGCTTACCAGGCTGGATGCGGTGATTGGCACCACCGTACGGCCCCAGGTCGCGCTCATCTACGATTGGGAAAACAGGTGGGCGCTGGACGAGGCCCAGGGTCTGGCCCGGGGTGACAAAGGGTACTGGGATACCTGCCTGGATCATTACCATGCGTTCTGGAAGCAGGGTTTTCCCGTTGATGTGATCGATATGGAGCAGAACCTTGCTGGTTATAGCCTGGTGGTCGCCCCCATGCTCTACATGGTCAAACCCGGAGTGGCCGAGCGATTCAGCGCCTTTGTGGAAGCGGGCGGAACCCTGGTCCTGACCTACTGGTCCGGCATTGTGGACAAAAACGATCTGTGCTTCCAGGGCGGGTTCCCTGGTCCGCTGCGCCAGTTAGCGGGTATATGGGCCGAAGAAATCGACGCGCTCGCGCCCGGTGATGAGAACAGCATCGTGTTGGCTGACGGGAATCCGTTGGGGCTATCTGGCGAGTATGCCGCTTTTGACCTGTGCGACCTGATTCATGCAAAAAGCGCCGCCGTGCTGGCGACGTATAAGACGGATTTTTATGCAGGCCGCCCGGCGCTGACGGTCAACACAGCCGGTTTGGGCGAAGTGTATTATATGGCCGCGCGTCATGACCGCCGTTTTTTGGTCGATTTCTACCGTGCGCTTGGTGCCAGGTTGAACATGCGGCCCATCCTCGAAACTGATCTGCCGGAAGCGATCAGCGTGCATAAACGCAGTGGCGACGGCCAGGATTTTGTCTTTGTGATGAACTTCTCACCGGACCCTGTTGAGGTCCAACTCGACCGCCAGACCTACACGGATATTATGTTGGGAGAACGCGCACCTGACAGGTTGGCATTGGAACCGTATGGCGTGCGGGTACTGGTCAGAGAATTGAGATCATGAGAGGGTCCCCAGCGGGTGTATACCAGGATACTGTGCGGTGAGCGCGCAGCCATGCGCGCGGCTATGCGCGCGGTGCTGAAGTCGATGGGCTTGAGCGATCAGATCCAAACGGTGTATGTGGATCAGGCCGACAGGTAACAATCGGCGCAAAACTTTCCTGGCAGCAACATTCCACAGAATCAGGGCGCTTCACGCTACATTCCGGCTCGATATTCTGCGGCACTCGACATCGGTAATGGCACAGGAGTTTTTTTTGGCCTTTTTTTCAACAGAACCATCATCTTAGGGTCAACAGCGAAACTCCTAACCGTATCTACGCGGCTCATTCTCGCACGAGAACTCAACGCGTAGGGTCACAATCTCGTATGGCTTGATATGAAACGCGATTGTTGCCCCATGGCATACCGGCTCTTCCTCAATATCTTCCATCAGATCGCAGATCCACGCATGTCGAACCGGACGATCAAACGTCAAAGTCACCAGGTCATGTTGATTATGACGTTCAACAAATCGCAAAATCAGATGCTGTCCATCTTCAGAGCGTTTCGCTGCCTCCAAGGTAATATTATCCGCATTACAGTGAAAAAACGAGTGCGCGGTCGATGGGATTCGTTTTCTGTTTCCTGAGGAAACAACCTGAGCCAACAGCGGGTTATTCAGATTCAGCGCTTCGTGAATGACATGACTGCTGCGCCAATCGCCCCTATGTGGGTACAGGCTGTAGGTGAAGTGGTGTGTTTCCAGATCGCCCGCCGGATCGGGGTAGATCGAGCCTTTGAGCAATGTTAGCCGCATCAGGCGCCCGTCCGCTTCATGACCGTATTTGCAGTCATTGAGCAGGGCTATGCCATAGTTCCCTTCCGACATATCCATCCATTGGTGAGCAGGCACTTCGAAACGAGCCGCGTCGTATGACGTGTTACGGTGGGCCGCGCGTTTTATGTTCCCAAACGCAATGTCATAGGTCGCCGTGAGCGTATTAATGTTGACAGGAAATGCTACCTTCAGAAGCTTTTGCCGTTCGACCCAGTCAATAACCGTCTCGAACACAAGCTGGCGCGAGCCTGCATAGAGGCTGATGCGTTGTTTGATCGAGGATCCCATCAACGGCTTTTCAAGTAGCAGGGACGCGCGAAGGGGGCCGGGTTCAGCGATCGTCAGATGGCCGCTGTCCGGTATTTCTAATTCATGCTCGACGTACGTTGCGACAATATCCCAGGCATCGTATTTGCCCGGTTGATCCTCAAAAAGTTGGAATCTGTTGCCAACCTGGCCCGGACAAATGATCTCACGCTGGCTCTCGATATCCCACAGCGAGGTGATCTCGCCAGCACGATTAAAGGTGGCACGAATGAACTCGTTTTCGAGCGTGTGGTCTGTAACTTTGAGCGGCGAATGAACGGGCACGCCGGGCAGGCCAACAACACGATTCAAGGTGCGATAACCAACCGGAGGGATCTCTGGCATCTGAATCAGCACTTCAGGCACACCATTCAGATCGACCACAGGTTGTTGTGCCAGCGGTGTCTGATCCTCGTTGGTCAGAACAAAATCATCCAGGTCATTGGCAGCCAGGCGAATGATATCTGACCGGGGATGCAAAAACGAGTTAAAAACGATGAGGTGTGTTGGAGTTTCAGCCTCGCCTGTTTGTGCTAACGCGCTCAGGGCGCTATCACGCACTTCCTGTCCGATGGCCGTGATTTTGTCGTAACTTGCCAGCAGTTGCGGATAGACTTCATGGATATGCGTGCCGGGCAATGAATCGTGGAATTGGTTAGTCAGGAGTTCTTTCCAGCCAACATCCAATCTTTGGCTTGGATAGGAAGCCCCATTACACCAGGCCAGCGCTGCCAGCAACTCTGCTTCCCGATAAAGCAGTTCGGACTGGCGATTGAGCTTCTTTAACCGACCCTTATTGGTATATGTCCCGCGATGCGCTTCGAGATAGAGTTCATCACGCCAAATGGGCAGATCGGCATCTTGGGCTTTCCTGTTAATGCTGTCCAGAGTCTCTTCCGGATTGGAAAAACGGGTGGTGACCATCCCCGGAAAACGCTGGTAGCGCTGTGCGCATTCGAGCATTTCGGGATCAACCCCGCCCCCACCATCGCCCCAGCCATAGCAGTACATCGACTCGCCAATCGTCTTGCGATCTGAAAAATCATGCCAGTGCATGTCCATGTGATCCGGATCGACCATGCCAATAAAGTGCCCCGGCGGAATCACTCCCAGCACGCGCGAACCGTCCGGCCCTTCCCACCAGAACGTGTTATGCGTCCAGGGATTGGTATCATTCCAGACAAACAACTTGGTAGTCATCATATAGTCGATGCCACTCCGCTTGAGGATTTGCGGCATGGCCCAACTCAACCCGAAGACATCCGGCTGCCAGCAGGTGCGCGAACGGATGCCAAACTCGGTCTCCCAAAAGCGCTGGCCGTAGATGATTTGGCGCACAAACGACTCGCCGGAGATCAGGTTGCAGTCAGGCTCAACCCAAAACGCCCCGATCGGCTCCCAGCGACCTTCGGCGACACGCTGCTTCACCTGGGCGTAGAGCGCGGGGTAGTGCTCCTTCATATCGGCATAGAGCTTGGCCTGGCTCTGCGAGAATTTGAAGTCAGGGTATTGTTCCAACAGGCGTAACATCGTCGAGTGGGTTCGCCCTACCTTGCGGATGAACTCGCGGTAGGGCCACATAAATACAAGATCAAGATGCGAATGACCAACCAGGTGCAGCAGGCCATCGACCTGGAAGATATCCGTGTCATACACTGTGTCACGGATCTGTTGCGCAGCCGCGGTAAGGCTTGACTTAAAAATGGCAACGTCTGGCTCATGAATCGATACTTGCTTAAGCGCGTCCCACAAGTGCTCTTCGAGAAAATCTTTGAGCCTGGGATCAAGTTTTTCTATCGCCAGGACTTTGGCCGCAGCCCGAAAATCCCAATAGGCGCGATGAATATCGGGATCGACGACCACCAGTTCGGCTAACTGGAACGTATTAAAAACCGCTTCGCCCGAATGCCAATTGACGTAAGACTCGATTTCGACATCAAAGAGTTCGCCCGGATTAGCTGAGTCCGTCAACAAAACCTCATTGCGGAATGGGTCAAGCCCATGATACGGCACGCCATTGAGCGATAACAATGAATCCCCGCCAATATAGCAGCGCAGTGTGACCGGTTGGCCTGCCATCTCAGGAGGAATCTGAATGCGCCGCCTGAAAAATGCGCTGACATTCGGCCCTCCCCATGTTTCGCCCACTCGAATGGGGCGCCAGTCCGCGTCAATAAATTCATACGTGCCAATATCACGATAATACGCCTGGCGTATCAACCATTCATCAAGCGGCTTGCATGAGGTAAACAGGCGTTTTTGAATGGCCCCGAGACGAATCTCAACGCGTTCCTCTAGCCGGAAAATTCGCCGTTCTTTGCTTTTGATGGCCTGACGCCACGTTTTGACGACGCCGTCTGCGCTTACGTCGATCCCCATAAAAACATCCTTTTTTGCGGCAACTCACCGATAAGCACGATTGAGTACAGTTTGTGTTGGCGGTAACTGTCGGCGATTAACGAAACTGGCGAAATGGCATGAGTGGCCCAAACCCCAAATTGCGTACGTTCTGCCATTCAGTTAAGAAATGCGCTTCGGTCCAGGGCAGAGTCCACCTGCGGCGCGGGAGGCGCGAAGGTGATGCCAGGGCCAATGGTTGTTCTGTCAAACACCGTACATCCATAGCTGCTCACTCCCATTGCACACAAGTGAACTGTGCCATTCGATTGACAAATGCGATGTTTTGTATTATAAATTGGATTAGTCCACTTGTCCAGCATTGGATTAGTCCAATAAATTCTTGAGGTGCATTGTGTCGCAGTATCGTGTCGATCCAAAAAGTCCAATACCGCGCTATTACCAAATCTACACATCATTAATAGACCGCATCCGGTCCGGTGAGTTTCCGCCCGGCACCGCCCTTCCTGCCGAACGTCAAATTGCCGATGATTATGGTGTAGCACGCCTGACGGTTGTCAAAGCTCTTGATCTGCTAGACCATGAGAACTTGATTGAACGCCAACAGGGACGTGGCAATTTTGTGTTGGACCCTACCGAATCAGCATTGTCGGAAACCAACACCTTCGCATTCTTGACCAGCGGGATGAGCCATCCGCACATCTTCAGCATCCAGACGGGGATCGCTCAGGTTGCCCTTGAACACCAGTGCCAACTCCAGATCATCGGCGCGGATATAAATAGCAGCGTCAATCCAGAGTATCTGAAGATGTCAATCGACAATGGCGTCAAGGGGCTTATCGTCTACCCGCATGTGGGGCAGAACGATGTTGCGATATATGAGGATTTGCTCAAGCGCGATATTCCTATCGTCATGGTGGATCGTTATCTCCCCGAACTCAAGACGGATGCTGTTGTGTTTGACGACGAAAATGCGGCTTATCAACTCACCTGCACCCTGATCTCAAAAGGACACCAACGGATCGTCGTGCTGCCGGGCGCCGAAATGGGTGTGACGAGTGTTTGGGATCGTTTGGCCGGGTATCGTCGGGCGCTAGAAGATCATGATCTCTCGTATGATGAGGACTTGGTCTGGCTTGATCTTTATTCCTCGTTCAGGACCATCTTTCTGAGCGTTGCCAGCGAGGCGTATCTCAAGCAGTTTCAGCAACAGATCGAACAACTGAACCCGACCGCCCTGTTGACAATTAACATCGATATCGCTGAGCGTGTCATGATGGACCTGATGACTATCAACGCAGAACAAATGCGCCGTGTGATTGAGGACAACGCACAACCTGTCCAGTATGAGATCGATCTTGAGATTGCCACGTTTAGCCATAAACAGGCCGTGGCCGATGGGGGTTATTTGACGACCGTCGCGGTTCACTCCGGTGAGACGTTGGGTCGCCACGCGGCAAAGTTGCTGCTGGGGCGCTTGAATGGAACAGTGACCGGAGAGGCCCAACACATCGTTGTGCCCATGGACGTCACGCCACTCAGATAAAAAGGGAGCAGCACCCTCATAACAGGCAGGGTGCTGTAGATGGATTTCCCCTCGTCCAATTCCAGGCAAGAACTGAAAAGAGAGAAGACCCACATTATTTTATCACAATTCCGCTTGTCGCAAATCACAACCTATTTATGAAGGAGAACACGACAAATGAAGAAATTCCTGTTTATCTTGATGGCGGCGCTACTCGTTTCGGTACCGCTCGTCACGGCCCAAGACGATGAAGTGGTGCTTCGCCACATGGTATTCGAAACGCCTAATCTAAACGCGGAATTCTGGGATAACTCAATTGAAGCGGCGTTGGCAGACTTGCCGGATTACATCAAGGTCGAGAAAATCACCACGCCAGGTCTGGATCGTACAGCCTACGCGAAACAACTGCTAGCGACCGGTCAGTTGCCCGATATTTTGCAATCTATCAACACAGCCGAATTTATCGAAGCCGAGTGCTGCTCCCCTTTGATAGTGCCTGGGCTGAAGAAAACTTCATTCTGCCCTATGGCAATTCATTAGGTGGCATCGTCTGGCAACCGCCTACCAATTCTCAGATCATCCCGTTTGTCTACTACAACAAGGCGATTTTTGAGGAAGTTGGGGTCGAACCACCTGCGACCTGGGATGAGTTCCTGGCCGTTGCGCAGGCTATCAAAGATGCGGGCCACGTCCCGATCGCGATGTGCGGTGGTGAGTTGTGGTGTGGCAGTTTTCCGATGATCGGCATCATTACCGCAGACGTCGTTGGCGATAACCCGGACTGGGTCTTGCAGCGCTATACCGGTGAAGTTAGCTTCAGCGACCCGGACTTCGTCGCCGCAGTGGAAAAGTACAAAGAACTGGTCGACAAGGGATACATTGACGAAGGTGCGTTGGGCATGGATTACGCCAGCACGAACCAGCAATTTCTGGACGGCGATGCGGCAATGTACTTCATGGGCAGTTGGTTGATTGCCTCGATACCTGAGGATCATCCCTTCGAAGTCGGCGCTTTCCTCGTCCCCAGAAACGACGGCAAGGTGGTCATTCCCTTCAATGTCGGCGAGGGCGTGCATGTCAGTGCCTTAACAGAACATCCGGAAGAAGCCATGATGTATGCCCAGGCTTGGGCGCTCGCGCCAGCCAACCTGTTGGCCCTGATCGAAGGTGACGCAGCCTTTCCCATGCTCAAGGGCCTGACGATCGAAGACTATGGCGCAGACGTGAGTGACTTGTTCATGGAAGGCTATGATTATGTGCTCGACGAAGACGGTTTTAAGGCGGAATCGTTTACGTGGACCACGAACGATTATTCCTTGCTGCCGGGCATGAATGACGAACTTTGGAAATCTTACCAGAGCATTTTCCTGGGGGCTGGGGTTGAGGACGAAATGAAACGCCTTGATGATCTCTGGGATGAGATTGCCGAACGCAGCGAGCGCTAGCTTTTATAGGTTTGGGCGGTTCCTATCAAAAACCGCCTTTGGAGGCTATGGTGACGAACAACATACAGGGCAAGCTAAGACATCCGGGGTTAGAGAGCAACAAGATGTTGAATATTGGTACACGGGCCGTGCGCTGGTCGTTGAAGTTAGATTTCGTACATGTGACTTTGCTGGTCGGTATTTTGCTCTACATTCTGGTTCTTGTTCTCCCGTTTTTTCTGAGTTTCTATTACAGCCTTACCAATCTCAACCCGCTCTATCCTGATTCAGCTTTTGTCGGTTTAGAAAACTACATGGATTTGCTGAATGACCGTAGTTTTGAGCAATCGTTAAAAATGACAACTCGTCTCAGCATTAGCGTCACCTTACTAACCAACATGATTGGCTTGTTCGTTGCACTGCTATTGAATCATCAGGGACCCTTTTACGCATTTTTGCGTACCCTTTTTTTCGTTCCTCAGGTGTTGAGCGCCGTTATCGTCAGTTTTTCTGGTCGATCATTCTAAACACCCGCGGACTCCTGAATACGATTCTGCTCGATGCGGGCCTCATCGAAAAGAAGATGATTTGGTTAGGCTTACCAGACCTGGCCTTCGAGTCGCTTGTGTTAGTTATTGCATGGCAGATGCTTGGCTTTTGTGTGGTGATTTATCTCGCCGCATTACAGGGAATACCTAAGGAGCTGCACGAGGCGGCTAAGATTGACGGCGCCAATCTCCTGCAATCCTTCGGGCGTGTGACGTTTCCCCTGATCGCGCCTGGGGTCACCATCAACATGGTGCTCATGTTGATTATGACCTTCAAGCTATACGATCAGATTGCTGTCCTTACGGAGGGAGGGCCTGCCGGCACAACAGAGACATTATCGTATTACATCATACGTATGGGCTTTACAGTCAATCAAACCGGGTATGCATCGGCGATGGCGGTTGTCCTTTTTCTCCTAATCGCTTTGATCTCTGGTGTAGTGGTAACCTATCTGCGCAGCAGGGAAGTGGAATACTAATGATCAGAAAATATGCGCGAATCGGCTTCTCGCTTCTAATAACGATACTCTATGCTATGCCGCTTTACCTGGCGTTTGTTAACGTATTCAAAACCCAGGAACAAATCACCCGCCGTCCAATCGAACTGCCTGCGCCTTTTACATTCGACAACATCAATTCGGTGATCAACAGACCCGACAATCTGCTGTTTGAGGGGCTAAAAAACAGCTTTCTGATCACGATTATTTCGGTGCTCATCCTGAACGTTTTATCTGCCGTGATCGGTTATCATATTGCCAGGCATGACAATGTTTATCCACGCATTATCCTGTTATGCTTTATGGCCGGATTGATGATCCCGCCCCAGGTCATTCTTATCCCCATAGTGCAGCTCTTTAAGGCCCTCAACATCATAGGCACCTATTTCGCCCTCATTCTCTATTTTTCGGGAGGAGGACTTCTATCGTTTGGTGTGTTCGTTTACACCGGCTTTATCAAGACCATTCCTCGTGAGCTGGATGAAGCGGCCTTGATCGACGGGGCGAGCAGCTTTCAACTCTTCTGGCGGGTAATCTTCCCCATTTTGCGACCGGCCACAGCCACAGCGTCAATTTTCCTCAGCCTGTGGATCTGGAACGAATTTCTGACGCCGCTGATCATCCTGGGGCCGAGCCAGGGCATCACCATCACGACCGGCATTTACTTCGCTATCGGCCAATACACCATTGATTACGGCCAGATGTTTGCATTGATGTTTTTATCCTCATTGCCCATGCTGATCTTCTTTTTCGCAATGCAAAAGGAGTTCATTAGCGGACTCACCAGTGGGGCTCTCAAAGGCTAATCGGGATACTGATGAGACAATGACGCACTACCAATCTGGCCGCGCCTGTACCTCCAAACAGCGCGGGCGCCTGCGGACCTACGTCCATGTAGTGTGGGGCACCGGCCAAGCGGAATCTTGGTGTTTGGTCACCAATGATTCATGCGTGGTCGGCGCCAAACGTTTATGGTGAAAAGTGTTGTTCTCCCAGCCTGCTGATAGAGAGAGCTATCTGCCAACTACACAGGACAATTGGATATCAGAATCCGGTCGTCTCGTAGCTGACACCGGCGAGATAGTCTTTTCCCCTCGTGAAACACACCCGATCTCTGGCCTTTCGTTTTCGCCGGATGGCTGGTTCTTTGGGATGTGGAAACCGGGGCGGAGTTGCGACACATTGTCGTGCCACGTGCAGGCCATGTGCTGATATCGTCTGACGGAAAGACGCTGCTGGTAGATGATGGCGATTACGCCTACCTGTGGTCGCTCGATATTGCGGACTCAAAAACCAACCTGTGACCAGTTTGCAGCATAATCAGCATTTTCGTGCGCGCGAGAATTGAAGGTGTTATAGGGCGTACCTAACGCATTCGGACGTGAGTTTTCCCCCAAAAACCGACCGGATGAGCAGTTCAACAAGCCCCGCCGGAAGACCAGGCGCTGTTCAGGCGATAAAGGGATGGTCGTGCCTGACCGACAGCTTCATCCGGATCAGCAGTTCGATATCTTTGAGATAAGGCCGTTCGTCATCGGCGCAGAACGATACCGCGATGCCAGCCGCGCCCGCGCGCCCCGTGCGCCCAATCCGGTGGATATAGGTTTCCGGCTCGTTGGGCAGGTCAAACTGGATGACATGCGAGATGTCTTCCACGTCGATGCCGCGCGCGACTACGTCCGTTGCGACCAGCACGCGGGTTGATCCTTCGCGGAAGTTTTTCAGCGCGCGCTGCCGGGCGGTTTGCGATTTGTTGCCGTGAATTGGTTCGGCTTTGATACCGGCGCGAGTCAAGAGCTTGACCACCCGGTTAGCGCCGTGTTTGGTTCGGGTGAAAACGAGCACCCGCGTCACGGATTTGTCGTGCAGGACGTATTCCAGCAAGGCTTGTTTGCGCTTTTTGGGCACGAAGTACACGGCTTGCTCAATTGCTTCGATGGTGGGTTGTTCCGGCGTAATGGAGACTTCCAGCGGGTTGATCAGGATTTTTTCTGCGAGTTCGACGATCTCCGATGGGAGGGTGGCGGAAAACAACAGCGTTTGGCGCTGAGTGGGTACCGCTTTGATGATGCGCCGCACATCACGAATGAAGCCCATATCGAGCATGCGATCGGCTTCGTCGAGCACCAGGACCTCAATATCGTGCAGCTTGACAAAGCCTTGACCCATCAGGTCGAGCAACCGGCCCGGTGTTGCGATCAGCACATCAACGCCGTGTTGAAGCGCTTCAATCTGCGGATTCTGCCCCACGCCGCCATAAATGACCGTGTTGGTCAGCCCGGTGTAGCGCCCGTAAGTGCTGAAGCTCTCTCCGATCTGGATGGCGAGTTCGCGCGTGGGTGAAAGGACCAACACGCGCGCCGGGCGCGCCGCTGCTTTTTTCCGTCCGTTACGACGAGACCCATTATTGGTCTGTGAGGCGGAGGTGTTCGTATTTTGAGCGAGCCGCTGGAGAATCGGCAGGGCAAACGCTGCTGTTTTGCCGGTGCCAGTTTGGGCACAGCCCAAGAGGTCCCGCCCGGCCAACACATGTGGTATAGCCTGCGCCTGAATCTGAGTCGGCGCGGTATATCCAGCTTTTTCCACGGCGCGGAGCAAAGCGTCGTCCAGTTGCAGCTCGGCAAAACCGGTGATGGGGCCAGCAATGGGTTCAGCCGGGGGGAGAGCGGTGAGCGGTATCACCTGAGTAGCGATGGGGCCTTTTTTGCCCTGGTCCAGCGTGAACGTGATGCGATCCCCGGTATTCAAAGCTGCCGAGATATTTTCCGGGAGCGCGGTGTGATGTACGAAGATATCCGCGTTGCCCTGATCTGGGGAGACAAAACCAAACCCCTTTTTGGGGTTATACCATTTAATAGTGCCGGTCAAACGTGCCGAGTGTATTGTCATGGTCATTCCTATCCCTGGATGAACTGGGGCAGCGCTGCGAGCCGCACCTGCGTTTCGCGATAGAAGAAGTCTTCGAGTACACGGCGCAGTTTGTGCACACTGCGCCTATATTGCCGCTTGAGTTCCTGCCGCTGGTTTCGGTCAGTTCTTCGGCACCATTGCCATAGACACAGGGGAATGATCCGTAATTTCTGTGCCATTGTGTTCCTATCAATACGTTCCAAAGTTGTGTGGTTCGCCACACCCAACGCCAAAAATCAAAAGCTCCTGGGCAACCCAAATCGATGCCAGGACTTCGACTTTACCAACTACATTGTGCTGTATGTTGTGCAAGCAAAAGGGAATCGTCACCTAAAGGAGTACCTTGCAGAGTATAGGGGATGCGGTATGCAATGTCAACACCAACATGTAACGCAAGGCCCACGAACAAGTGGGCAGGCTGTGGTTGGGTCCTCCCTCCGAAGCTGATACTGTTAGCGAACCTGAGCTAAGCCGCAACCGAATGCAATTTGGCGAAAGATAACGGACGAGTTTGGACTGTTTCTTCACTCGCCACACGATCAAAAACAGTTGAGTTTCATCGCCTTCTGCGGTATCGTTGCACTCACGAGGTGCGTGGTGTGGCTCAGCCTCGACCATTTTGACATTCAGTTGGGCAGATTAAATTATCCTTGCCGGGAACGCCCCTTTTCCTACTATTCCGCGCTGAGCCTTTTGGGGATGCAGAAATCATGGACGCCCCCGCAACATGTGCCCAAACGTGTACTGTCCTGTTGGGAACCGGCACCCCCAATGCGGAGCCGGATCGCAGCGGTATGTCGATAGAGATTTTCGATTGGCCCGATGGCCGCTTTTGTATCAGACCGCGGCGGTCATTTATGTCGGGCGCGTGCGAACAGAGGGCATAACTGCCGCAGGGGAAAAGCTTGGTCATGCGTGGGAGGGACATACTATGAAAGCACGTTTGGTGCCGCTGTTTTTCCAATCGGGTAAGAACGCCGAGTTTTTGAAGCGGGTCGAGACGGTACGGAATTTGCTGGCCGAAGAAGCCGACATATTAGAACCGGTGGCGCTGGGAGCCGATTTGCCGGAAGCGGATGCGGTTGTATTCCCGCAGGTGTTAGGCGACGCATACCGGCAACTCAACGACATCAAGGCGCTTGAACTGCCCCTATTGTTCATTACGTCCGAGTTCGGCACGGTGTCCATGTGGGACTGGGAAATCGGCAGCTACTTACGTTCTGAGGGCCTGGACCCAATTGCGCCTTACAATTTGGATCAAACAAAAAGCGTCTGTCGGGCGCTGGGGGTCAAGCGCGACCTGATGGAGGCAGCGTTTCTTGTGTTCCAGGATAATCCTGGAGAGGGATTCCAGCCCGATATCTTCAAGTGCTTCTACTGGTGGGAAAACGAATGCACTCAGCGGATGTTCGACAAGTTCGGCATCACGATCAAGAAAAAGAGCTTTAAGGAGTTTGGAAAACGGGCGCAGCAAATCCCTGATGAGGAAGCCGATTTGGTTTGGGAAGACTGGCAGTACAGGGTTAACCTCGAAGGGATCACCAAACGGGCGCGCAACAGTGCGTTGAAGGTCTACCTGGCCCTGAAGCGCGAGCTGGAGCAGGATTCCAGCATTCGTGGGATGGGCATCAATTGCCTCAACGAATCGCAGTTCTCCGATACGACACCTTGCCTGGCATGGAACATGCTGTATGAAGAGCAGGGATTAATCTGGGGGTGTGAAGCAGATACGGTATCTATGCTAACCAAGTATCTCCTCCACAAATCGCTGCATGTACCAATCATGATGACCAATCTCTACCCCTTTCTGATGGGGCAAGCGGCCCTGAAACACGAAAGGATTAGTGACTTCCCGAAGATTGAGGAACCAGAGAATCACTTGCTGGTAGCGCATTGTGGTTATCTGGGGGTTCTGCCACAATCGTTCGCGACCGAATGGACACTTCGCCCGAAAGTTCTCGCGATTGTCGATGATAATGCGACTGCGATCGACGCCCGTCTCCCGGTTGGAGAGATGACCCTTGCCAAACTCCACCCTTCATTCGAGAAAATTACGGTGATCGAAGGCACGCTCGAAGATTATGTACAGTATCCTGGCTCGGATTGTCTGAATGGCGCCATTCTTAAAGTGCCGGACGGACGCCAACTGATGACCCATCTCTCCTCACACCATTATCTCTTGATGACGGGGCACAACGCAGCGACTATCCGCATGATTGCTACCGTGCTCGATCTTGAGGTGGAAGAGTTTTGATATCACCGAAGTGCGGGCAATTCGCGGGAAGCCGAAAAAAACCAAATCTTTACACAAAAACGCCTGTGACGACCATGGTCCAGGCGTTTTGCATGGCGGACCAAGGAACAGGCCAAGAGAGCAGCACGACCCTGATCGCGTGAAGTCTTCGTAAGGGAGATTGGAATTGCCCACGCGGCTGCCAGGAACCACCTGGTTTTTGAACATTATTGGTATAGATTTTGGGGGCCTGCGATCATTACGGGCCTTTTTCATCCCGCTGAATACGTACTTTGAGCTTCTTGTGTGCTGCCCGCTTTGCTTGTCTAAAATCGAGTCCAAACAGTAATATATATTTAGAATGATATGCAGTACAACTTTTATGCCCGTTACATGCAAAGTCTGTTCGGATACACCTGCTTGGTTGACGCGCGATGTGCAGCACGGTGAATTTGCCTTCCAGCCAGTACTGCCGGATACACAACAAATCATACACCACTAAAGGCGGATCGCTGAATGCAAAACGGGAGGGCCAGAATGAAGTCAATGACCTTGATCAAAGGGATTGCCATTGTCCTTATGCTGTTCCTGTGCAGTGTTGAGGCCCTGACGTCCGTCCGGGCGCAAGAACCGGAAGCCTTTTATTTTGACCACCCGCTGGACCTAAACATTGCGCTCACGGGGGCTATCTTGCAGGACTCCGACGGGTTTCTTTGGATAGGCACTCAAAACGGTCTTGTCCGTTACGATGGATATGAGCAAAAAATCTTCCGGACGGGACCGGGTTCGGTATCTAGCGACTTTGTCGTGGCACTTGTCGAGGGGGATGATGGTGTAATCTGGATCGGCACTTATGGAGGAGGGCTTGATAAGTATGATAAGGCAACCAATACCTTCACAAGTTACCGGCATGACCCGGATAATCCCAACAGCCTGAGCAGCGATACTGTCCCCATTGGGCCCCAAGCAGTATATGTCGATAGCGCCGGAACTGTATGGGTGGGAACGCAAGGGAGTGGGTTAAATCGGCTCGATGAAAGTACGGACACGTTTGTACGATATAAACACGATCCTGATAATCCCACCAGCCTGAGCGATAATGTGGTTTTTTCGATTTTCGAAGATGTGGATGGCATGATTTGGGTGGGCACAGAAACCGGCGGCTTGAACAAACTTGATAGAACTACCGGAACCTTTACCCAATATAGCCATGATCCCGACAACCCTCAGAGCATTGGGAAAGGACGAGTTTGCCAGATCTCCCAGGATAAAGACGATCCTGACATTCTCTGGATTGGAATAGTGGGCGGCGGCCTGAACAAGTTTGATAGAACCACCGAAACCTTTACCCGCTACAGCCAGGACCCTGCCATACCAGGAGATATGGGCACGGACGATGTGTCGGCATTCGGCGAGGATAATGCGGGTAGAATCTGGATAGCCTCGTGGAATACGTCGAACGGCGTTTTTCTGTTTGATAAACATACGGAGACTTTTAGCCAGCATTTTTTAAGCGATAGCAACAATCCCTATAGCTTAACCAGTAACGTTGTTGCCAGTCCTTACTTGGATCGTACGGGGAGCATATGGTTTGGCAACTTGTCGGGGGCGTTTGATAGATATGATCCTCTGACCACACGGTTTGTTTCATATAAACATGATCCCCATAATCCGAATAGCCTAAGCGACAGCCTGGGTGTTCCGTACTATGAAGACCGGGAGGGTACCCTTTGGATTGGAACGTTTCAAGGGGGCTTGAACCGATATGATCGCGAAACCGATACTTTTTCCTCGTACAGGTATAATCCCGATGACCCCACCAGTATTCGACACAATTTCGTTACACATATTTTTGAGGACAGTACAGGCACATTCTGGCTGGCAACACGCGGCGGGACACTAAGCATCTTTGATCGAGTCGCCGGACAGTGCACGCAACACTACCAGCATGATCCTGACAATCCAGATAGTATTCCATTTCACGATTCGATCCGGTCAATAATAGAAGACCGTGATGATCCAAACATACTCTGGTTTGGTGGGTATCTTGGGGGATTCTTCAAGCTCGACAAAAAAACCGGCGTATTCACTAATTATCCTTCCAACCCCGATAATCCCCAAAGCCTGAACAGCGACACTGTGGTTCATTTATACCAGGATGAAGACGGAATTATCTGGATATCGACTTTGGGGGGAGGGCTGAATGCGTTCGATAAGACCACCGAGACTTTCACCCATTACATGTATGATCCCGATGACCCTACCAGTATCGGCTCTAATCAACTCTGGGAAGTGCACGAATTTACACCTGGGGTATTATGGATTGCTACCGGCGGGGGCGGGCTAAACCGGTTCGACAAACAAACGGGAATCTTTACCCGTTACACGAAGGAGACCGGTTTCCCGGCAAATGCGATCTTAACGATTCGTCAGGATGACCGTGGCAATTTTTGGATGGGGACCGATGAAGGTTTGGTCAAGTTTAACCCTGATACTGGGGAAACAAGGATATATAAACAGGACGACGGTTTGTTGGACAATGTGTTTGTTGATCAGGCCGCGGTGAAAACATACGATGGGCTGATGTGGTTTGGGGGAGTGAATGGCGCCAACCAGTTTAATCCTGAGAAACTTGTTGACAATCCACATATCCCGCCCATTGTGATCACGTCTCTCAAGCAGGGCGGCGAAACAATGAACCTGGGCCAGGCCCCGGAAAAAGTGACGGCAATCGACCTGGATTGGCAGCAAAACTTTTTCGAATTCGAATATGCCGCGCTCAATTATTCTCTGCCGGAAAAAAACCAGTATAAGTATATACTCGAAGGCTTTGACCGCGATTGGTATGCTGCTGGCACGCAACGGTTTGGACGGTATTCGGGCCTGCCTGCCGGTGAATATACGTTGCGCATCATCGGGTCGAATAACGACGGTATCTGGAATGAGGAAGGCGTTTCTCTGCGCGTGAGAGTTATTCCACCCTTTTGGCATACAGGATGGTTCAGAGGGACTGTCGCTGTGCTGCTGCTTAGCATCGTTATTGGGGGGATTGGGATACGCATACGCGCTGTCAACACGCGCCAACGCCAGCTCGAAACCCAGGTTTCCGAAAGAACGAAAGAATTGCAGCAAGCCAAAGAAGCCGCCGAAGCCGCGAGTCTGGCCAAAAGCACTTTCCTGGCGAATATGAGCCACGAACTACGCACCCCATTGAATGCCATCCTGGGCTATGCGCAGATCATCAAACGGCAGTCACCACCCGCTGCCATTGTCGACGGGCTGAACACCATTCAACAAAGCGGCGAACACCTGTTCACGCTCATTAACGACATTCTCGATCTTTCTAAGGTCGAAGCCGGTAAGACAGAACTTGTTCCTACGTCGTTCTATTTTCTTGACTTTCTTGAGGAAGTCGTGGGCATCATTCGCTCGCGGGCAGAGGCCAAGACCCTCTCTTTTGCATTTGAAAAGGAGGGGGATTTCCCGGAAGGCGTGTGCGCCGATCAAACGCGGTTGCGACAGATTCTGCTGAACCTGCTGGGCAACGCTATCAAATTTACCGATACCGGCCAGGTTACGTTCCGGGTCCGCTGCCAATCCGCTGCCGCTTTACACGAGACACCTGCTGTCTTGCTCCGGTTTGACGTGGAGGATACCGGCATTGGCATTCCGCCTGACCAGTTGGGGCGCATCTTTCGCCCATTCGAACAGGCCAACAACGTGATAGGGCGCATGCAGGGGACGGGTCTAGGGCTTTCCATTAGTCGCCAACTGGTCCAGTTGATGGAAGGCGATCTACACGTTGAAAGTGCGCTGGGGCAGGGCAGCCAGTTCTGGTTTGAGATCACTTTGCCGGTGGCAGCCACGATAGAGGCGGCGCCGTCAACAGGTCCGGTCATCACCGGGTATCAAGGACGGCGGCGCAAGATTCTGATCGTGGATGACATTCCTTCCAACCGGGCTGTGATGGCTGATCTGCTGGCACCGATGGGGTTTGACCTCATCGAAGCGGAAAACGGACGCCAGGCTGTCGATCGGGCCAGGGAGAACCAGCCTGATCTGATCCTGATGGACTGGCGCATGCCGGTGATGAATGGTTTTCAAGCAGTGCATGAACTACGACAAATTCCGCAGTTTTCGGGCGTCCCCATTTTCGCGGTTTCGGCCAGTGTGTCACAAGAAGATCAGATCATGAGTCAAGAAGTGGGCTATAATGCGTTTTTACCTAAGCCTGTCGACTGGCCCAGGCTGGCAGCACTGATGAAGTCATTCTTGCAGCTTGAATGGGTCTACGAAAGTGTCCCGGATAAGCCGGATATAGATTTTGAGACACTCGATATTGTACCTCCACTAAGAGAAGAACTGGAGATTTTACTCGATCTGGCACTGCGCGGTGATATGTATGGCATCCGGGAACGCGCAGTTGCGGTCGAAGCTCAGGATTCTCGATATATTCGATTTGCCACCCTGCTCCAACAATTGGCCCAGGATTTTGAGGAGCGGAAAGTCCTAGAGCTGATTAAGCAGTATTTATGAAGAATATTGAGGTCTTCAATGCTGAATAACTTTGTTTCTGACGAACATACGATTCTGGTGGTAGATGATAACCCGACAAATCTTAAACTGCTTTCCGACTACCTGGCAGACATTGGCTTCCGAATTCTGGTGGCGCAGGATGGGGAGAGCGCAATAGAGAAAGTCCGATATGCCCAACCCGATCTTATTCTGCTAGATGTGATGATGCCAAGGATGGATGGTTTTGAAACCTGTCGTCAACTCAAAGCCGATACGAAGACCCATGACGTACCGATCATTTTTATGACGGCACTGACCGGCACGCATGAAAAAGTGATGGGATTCCGGTTAGGGGCGGTGGATTATATTACCAAACCGTTTCAACCCGAAGAAGTTGTGGCGCGTGTCAAAACACATCTGCAATTGCACGCGATGCGCAAACAAGCCGAGGCACAAAATACGCAATTACAGCAAGAAATCTCCGAGCGTAAACAAACCGAGGCAAAGCTGGCTGAACGCACAACCGAGCTGGCTTACGAACGTGCGCAGTTGCAGGCGATCCTGGATTCGGTAGGCGAGGGAGTGATCTATGATGAACATTTTCAGGCTCAGTATATCAACCGGGCACTGGAGAGGATGACTGGTTATACCTTGCAAGAGTGGGCCGGGTATTTGGATCCCCTCACCGGCAAGGGAATGACCCCGCAAGCGTTGGCTAAATTGACAAAGGAAATTCGTACGCATGTAGCGCAAGAAGGCGTCTGGCGGGGCGAAGTTGGGTTGCGGCGCAAGCAGGGCGAAGAATTCGATGCCGCCTTGACCTATACGCCGCTGGTTGATCCAAGTGGCGAAAGTACTTGTGGTGTCACGCTGGTCCGCGATATCAGCCAAGAGAAAACATTGCAGGCTCAAAAGGATCGCTTCATCGCCACCGCTTCTCATGAGCTTCGTACACCAATTGCCTCGCTGAAGCTGCATCTCTACCTGCTGCGAAAAGACCCTCACGCCTTGGAAAAGAAAATGGACATCTTTGAGGAAGTGATCGGGCGTATGGAGAGATTGGTGGAAGACCTGTTGAGCATTTCGCGTTTCGAGCGAGGGTTGATCGATTTGCGAAAACGAAACGTGCTTTTACAGCAGCTTGTGGATGACGTCATCAGATCGCAGCTTCCATTTGCCGCCGACAAAAATATCCACCTGGCGTCTGATCTGATCGCAGAGCCGGTGTATGGTTTTTTTGATCCCGACCGCATATTTCAGGCGATTACTAACTTGGTGGGCAATGCCATCAACTACACTCCCGAAGATGGTCAAATTGACGTGCAACTGGTTTCAAATAGTCACAATGCCTACATACACATCTATGATACAGGAATTGGCATTGCGCCAGAAGATATGTCGCAAATCTTTGAGCCGTTTTTCCGGGTTGAGGAAAATGCTATTACAGGGACCGGGCTGGGGTTGGGCATTGCCAAAGAGATCGTCGAGTCACACGGCGGCGAGATTACGGTCAAAAGCACATTGGGACAGGGTAGTGTGTTTAGTATCAGGCTGCCTGTATAGGTCATAGGATCAAACCCCCTTAGTCACTGGAGAAATAAGGCCAGTTCAGACCCTGCCCAGGTCGTGGCTAAGTATGCGTTCAAGGGGTAAACCACGGGTGTCCTGGGGGGTGAGTGGGTAAGAGTGAAGGGGAGGGTTGACCGGCGCGGCCCATCCTCCTGAACACATACGCACTGCTTATGTGCGACATCTTGCTGCCGGAATCTTCATCACAGAGTGGGGCCGGTACTGTTCGAGCGCCTACCGTCAGCGCGCTAAACGGCAGCGGATGAAATAAACCAACAGCCCTGGATAGATTTGGAACCCGGGCTGTTTTTTGTACTTCCGCCTGTTTCTTACCCTCCAGAGCTCCTTTTGAATCAAGGCATTACGGGGGGAAAGCCGTTAAGTACACCCATCACAGGTCGCCAGAACAGGGCGAGCGATCTTGGTCAGTTTAGTCAGAACAGAAACCCACTACCTGTGGTAGTGGTCTGAGAAAAAGGTTAAACCGTTGGAAGGGGTATCATAAACTTCCCTGGA
>JAFGKO010000145.1 GCA_016928525.1 Anaerolineales bacterium
AGAATTCTGCCACCAGCGTAATCAGTCATTGACTGGTTACGCTTTTTTTGCGCTGAACCGTAACCAGTCCTGACTGGCCCAACCCTCCAATGAGCACCATAAACATTACGGCTAGAACAATAAAGGTGATCCCTGTGACTATGAGAGCGAATTTCAAGCCCTTCATTTTGTAGGTGACTAAAAAGACGACGACCAATAAAATCAAGGTCAGCAAGGCGAACAGGATCGTGAAAGACATGCTTGTTTCTCCTTTGGGTTGAATTTCACCAAGGATAATCACGCGCTGCTATCAAAGACCCTCAAAGGGTATTAGAAAAATTTTGCAAGCCTATCCCACCTTCCTCCAGCAATTGACGATCATGCTCGCCCGCACGCGGACGCGCGCATCTGCGTTTGCGACCGCCCAGGCCGATTTCGTGGCCCGGCTTACCTCTTCGTCCAGCTGCGCGAATCCGCTCCATTCCTCATGGATGAATCGTTCCATATCTCTGGCTGTATCCCAGGAATAGAACAGCGAGAAGCGTTCTCCCTGCTCCAGCGCAAACCAGCCCCGGTAGGCCGCTTCTTCCATGGCCCGGTTGGCGGCTTCGTCATCGGACAGGCCTTCGGGCAGGTCTCTCAATTGGCCCACTTCCCGGTATCCGCTTCGCCAGGCGACTTCGACCGGCCAACGTTCCAATAGCGGACGCAGGTCGATTAGCAGCCCGCCCGTGACGAGCGTCCGTTTGATCTCCTCCAGGGCATGCACCATGCCCTCATGTTCGATTCATCACAGTGACCAGGAGAGCAGCGCGATGTCGAATCTTTCGTGGGGAAAGGGTAGTTTCAGCGAACTGGCGCAGGCCAAGCTTGTCGTCTTACGCAGCTCGGAGGGCATGTCGTAGTGCGCGACTCGCAGGGCATCCCGGTCCGGGTCTATCCCTGTGACCCGCCGCGCCGAACCGGCATATCTCCACGTCAGGCGGCCTTCGCCGCAGCCCACCTCCAGCACGTGCTTGCCAGTGAAGTCCACCAGCCTGTGCAGGGCTTTGGTCTCGTACTTTTCAGGGTCTTTTTGAAAGGTCATTTTTTCTGTGTGCCCTACTCACAGGCCCAGGCGTCAATCTCCACTTTGATCTCCGGGGTAGCCAGGGCGGCGACGTATAAGAGCGTCGAGCAGGGCCTGTGGTCTCCCAGCCATACCGCCGAGGCCTCGCGGCGTTTGGCAGTATCGATCTCGCCTGCCAGGTAATACGTCAGCTTCACCAGGTCCTGGATTTCCATACCGGCCGCCTTCAAATTCTTGTGGATGTTGTCCAGCGCAACCTTGAACTGCTCGAGCGGATCATCCGGCAGGCTCCCATCTTCTCGCATCCCAATCTGGCCGGAGAGGACCAGCCAGCGTTTTGGCTCGGAGACTTCGATCAGGTGCGAGTATGCCCCCAGGGGCGGGTGGATTGTTTCAGGATTTTGAAATCGTTTCATTTTTGAATCTCCTCAGGACTTACGCAGTGCGCGAAAAGATACCAAAAATAGGGGGGCGAGCGCAGCCCGCCCCCCTATTTTCGGGTTTCTCACATTCAAGAGTTTGCCTTGTCGTGAGAGCGGCTGATATTTTCACAGCGGCCACAGCAGGGGTGTCAGTATGATGGCCAGCAGATACACAGCCACCGTTAGCAGCCCGCCCACCTTAAGAAAATCCATAAACCGGTAGCGCCCTGGCCCATACACCATCAGGCAGGCTGGCTCCAGCGGTGTCAGGTATGACGTGCTGGCCGCAATCGCAATCATCATTGCAAACGTGCGTGGATTCAACCCCAGCTGCACCGCCGTTTGCAGCGCCACCGGAATCACCACCGCTGCCGCCGCCTGGTTTGACATTGGCTGGGTCAGCAGTACAGTGAGTGCAAAGAAGCCCGTCAGCAGCCATAGCGGATTCCACGTTCTCACCAGCGCTGTCAGGCGTTCGGCCAGGAAATCCGCTGTACCTGTCGACTGCATGGCCACACCCAGCCCCAGCATACTGCCGATCAGGATCAGTACCTTCCAATCTACCTGACGGTAGGCATCATCGGGCGTAATACAACGTGTCACAAACACCAGCAGAGCTCCCAACAGCATGGCCGCTGGCAGCGGGACGAGCTTCAGAGACCCCAGCAACAGTGCCCCTACAAAGATCCCCGTCACCGTCCAGGCTTGCTTACGATTGAACCGTTGTGCTTCTACCACGCCCAGCACATCGAGGGCATTTTCGGTTTGCAGCGCCGCAATCTGGGTTTGATTGCCCTGCACCAACAGCACATCCCCCAATTGCATGCGTGTGTCGGCAATCTTGGAGTGTACCACCCCGGTACGGCGATTGATGGCCAGCACTTGAATTTGATACCGCTCGCGCATTTGCAAAGCCTTCGGTGTGCGGCCGATGAACGGCGAACCCTGCAGCAGTACCACCTCAGCCAGGCGCTGTCCTTCATCTTGAAAATCTTCATCTGAAAACTTGGCATCCGCCTGGATATCGATCCCTGCAATATCCTTAACATTCAAGATGGATTCCGATGAACCTTCTACCAATAGTTTATCATCTACCTGCAACATGGTGTTGGCAGGTGGGTCAAGTTGGCGCTTTTTCCCCCGGATGATCGCCAGTACTGTCAGGTCGTAATTTCGCCCCAGTCCCGCTTGTGCCAGCGTGTTGCCTGCAAGTGTCGAGCCGGGCGGGATCCGCAACTCGGCCAGGTAAGGACGCAGATCGAATGTATCGGTCAGGGTTTGCGGGGTGGGGCGTTCAGGGATCAGGCGTTGCCCGAAGAACAGCATGTAAAGCAAGCCTGCCGCCAGCACCGGCACGCCTACCGGTGTCAGTTCTAACATCCCTATTGGCGGCAAGCCAGCCTGCGTCATCAGTCCGCTCACTACCACATTCGTCGAAGTGCTCACCAGCGTCATCGAACTGGCTAAAATTGCCGCAAACGCCATTGGCATCAGCAAGCGCGAGGCGCTTATGTTGGAGCGTTGGCTCAGGCCCAAAATCACTGGTAAAAAGAACGCTGCTGCTGCCGTATTGTTGATAACGGCGCTTAACAGCGCCACCGCCAGCATCGTTGCTGGTAGCAAGCTGCCGGGGTGTTTGCTGGTGAATTGCAGCAATTTGCGGCTTACTACCTCCACTACTCCGGTGCGCATCAGCGCCGCTGTCATGATCAGCAGCCCAAGCAACAGCATGACTGTGTCACTGCCGAAGCCGGCAAACGCCTGCTCCAGCGGCACAAGACCCAATATAATTAGAGCCAGCAGCACTCCCAGCGCTGTCACATCGGCCGGAATCCACTCAAACCAGAATAACAGCAACGCGATTGCCAGAATGATCAACAACAGTAAGATTGACAGGGTCATATAGTCACTCCTAGGATAAGATACTAAGATTACGCCTGGTCGGGTCGCGCCAAGTCCATGAGCGCAAGGACAACAAGCACCGCTCACCGCTGTTTAGAAATTTGGCTTTTACCACGTCGAAAACGGGTGTTCCGAAATACGTAAAACCTTCGCGCCACGAATTTTACCCTGCCTGAGTTCCTGCAAAGCCCGATTTGCATCCTCCAATTCGTATTCCTGGTACTCTGGCCGAATGCCTGCCTCGGCGGCCAGACTCAGGAACTCGCGCACATCTTGCCGGGTCACATTGGCGACGGACTTGATCTCCTTCTCCATCCATAAATGCGACGGGTAATCCAACTCCAGTAAATAATCCTTGTCTATCTCCTCTTTACGAATCGCATTGACCACCAACCTGCCACCGTTATCTAAATTCCTCAGCGCCTCTACAATAGGTTTCCAGACCGGCGTGGTGTCGATGATCGCGTTCAGTTTTTGTGGGGCCGTGGCCTCGATCCCGCCCGCCCAAGCCGCGCCCAGCGAGCGGGCGAATTCCTGTTCTTCAGGGTTGCGCGTGAAAACGAAAATATCCGTATGGGGGTACATGTGTTTTGCCATCTTGAGCACCAGGTGGTTCGAGCCGCCGAAACCGGTTAACCCGAGCGATTGCCCGTCGTGGATGTTTGCCAGCCGCATCGAGCGGTAGCCGATGGCCCCGGCGCATAAGAGCGGCGCGGCCTCCGCATCGGTCAAATTTTCGGGGATGGGATGCGCGAATGCAGCCGGGACGGTCATGTACTGCGCATAACCACCATCTACATCCCGGCCTGTGGCGCGGAATTGCGCGCACAGGTTTTCTTCACCGGCTTTGCAATGCTCGCATTTGCCGCAGGCCGAGAAAATCCATGCGACGCCGACACGATCACCGACTTTGACCTGTGAGACCCGACCGACTTGTTCGACGACCCCGACGACTTGATGCCCTAGAATGACCGGCAATTCCGGCGGCGGTGTGCGGCCCTCGATCTCGTCCAGTTCGGTGTGGCATACTCCGCAGGTTGAGACTTTGATCAGGATTTCGCCTTTGCCAGGAATCGGATCGGAAACATCACGCAGACTGAGGGGAGTCTGTTGCGTTCTTACGTCCACAAGTTCGGTCAATAACATGGCTTTCATGTTTCAAAACTTTCTTGTCACCCTGAGCGCAGCGACACTTGCACCGCACTGCGTTTGGTGCAGTGCAGGTGAGGGTCTCCCGTGTGAAGCGTGGGGAGATTCTTCGCCCATGTGGGACTCAGAATGACCCTAGAATAGAAACGGGATAAACCGTTTTGTCTTTTGCATATACTCTTGATATTCACTTCCAAAGAATTGAATGCACTCCTGCTCGTCCGCCCTGGCGGTGGCGATCAAGAATGTCGTGGCGACCAGTGCCAATAATCCACCCGGCAGGTTCGGCGCTTTGAAGAAGATACCCCAGGCCAGCAACAACAGCGAACTATAGAGTGGGTGGCGGATGTAGGCGTAGATACCGCTGGTGACTAGCGTGGTGGTCTTTTCGAAGGCCAGCAGGCTGGGGTCGCCGGGACGTTCTTGGGTGGGTTGGCCGCGCCCACGCAGGGTTTGCACACCGAAGGCCAGCGGCGCCAGACTGGCAATCAGCAACGTCCATGCGATCAGTTGGTGCCAGGAAAATGGATCGACGAACCACTTCTCGACGTTGAGCAGGAACAGCACCAGGATACTCTCCCAAGCGAAGAAGCGGTAGAAGCCATGCGAGCCCGCCTGGCGCAGGGAGGCCCTGGAGATGTAAACCAGCAGTCCCGTGGCAATGACAAATGCGATTGGTTTCCACATAAATATTCTTCCCTCGCTCCCGGCAGGACACCGGGACAGTGTGAGCGGAGGGCTGAACGACAGTGAAGTCCGTAGTCGAAGCGCAATCATCTTCCTACCTGAGGCTTCGACTTCGTTGTGGCTCCGTTCAGCGCGATTCTTTTTCCAACTCCGCGCGCACACTGGCGATTTTGTCCGTCATCTTTTGCTCGCGGTCGGTGCGCGTGCCGATTTTAATCATGGTGGAGATGCGCGGGACACCCATCTCATGCAATCTCTCGTGACAGGTCTTGATGGCCTGTATGACTGCGTCCCACTCGCCTTCGAGGTTGGTGCCGTTGGCGTGCAGTGCGTAAGACAAGCCGCTTTCTTCAAGAATTTGCTCGCAGACCGCGACATACTTCGAGAGCGAAACACCCACGCCGATAGGGATAATTGTGAATTCGGCAATTGCGTTCATCGCTAGCCTGTGCCGAACTGCCTGTCTCCCGCATCACCCAGGCCGGGGACGATGTAGGCATGCTCGTTCAGATGGTCATCGATGGCGGCCAGATAGATGGGGATATCGGGGTGCGCATCCTGCATGGCCTTGATGCCTTCCGGCGCGGCGATCAAGCCGACGAACTTGATCTTCTTGACGCCCCAGCGCTTCAACACGTCAGCGGTGGCGGTGGCCGAACCGCCGGTAGCAAGCATCGGGTCCAGAATGAGGCAAACGGATACGGTCGGTTCGAGCGGGAGTTTATTATAGTATTCCACCGGACGCAGGGTCTTTTCATCTCGATAGATGCCGATGTGCCAGACTTCCGCGCTGGGCATCAGTTCCCAGACGCCT
>JAFGKO010000015.1 GCA_016928525.1 Anaerolineales bacterium
CTGGAATTCGTCAAGGAGAAGCTGGCCGAGAACGGCATCGAGATCCGTTATGGATTGCCGCGCAATAAACTGACCAGCATTGAACGCGACGTGATCGATATGGAAATCATGCTGCGCTCTGGTTGGCTGATGATCATCAAGGCGGTCTGGATGGCAGATAATGCCAAACCCAACGCCCTGGAGTCGTCCATGAGCAAGGTCAAGGCTGGTGATGTGACCTCCAGGATCACACAAAAAGCTGTTGAGATAATGGGACCACTTGGCTACAGCCGCGAGTTCCTGCTGGAGAAATGGTTCCGCGATGCCAAGATCACCGACATCTACGAGGGCACCGGGCAGATCAACCGTCTTGTTGTGGCGCGGCAGATATTAGGCTACAGCGGACGGGAATTGCGGTAGAGGGAAAACCGCGAAGAGACTAAGACACGAAGATTCATAAAAAACTTCGCGATCTTCGCGCCTTCGCGGTTCAAAAAGGAGGATTATATGAAATATCACGTTCACAAAGCTGTTGTCATCGGCGCGGGGACCATGGGAGCATCGCTGGCAGCCCATTTTGCCAATGCGGGCATCCCGGTCACCTTGCTGGACATTGTTCCGAAGGACGCGCCGGAGGGTGACAAAAAAGCGCGCAACAAGATTGTGCAATCTGGCTGGGAGGCCTGCCTGAAAGGCAAGCCCGCCAATATTATGTCTTCGGATTTGAAGACTTTTGTATCACTTGGCAACCTGGAAGATGACTTCGAGGTCATCGGTGAGGCGGACTTGGTGATCGAGGCCATCATCGAGAACCTGAAGATCAAACAGGGCTTGATGGAGCGCATCGACAAGGTCCGCAAGGAGACCGGGATCATCACGACGAATACATCCGGCATCCCAGTCAAGGATATTGCCGAGGGCCGCTCGGATGGGTTCAAACAGCATTTCCTGGGGATGCACTTCTTCAATCCCCCGCGTTACCTGAAATTGCTGGAAGTCATCCCAACCGGTGATACGCTGCCGGATGTGGTTGAGTTCATCAGCCACTTTGGCGAGTTCCGCCTGGGTAAGGGCATTGTGTTATGCAAAGACACGCCCAACTTCATCGGCAACCGTCTGGCCTTTGGTACGGGTTCGTTCAGCATGCACTACATCCTCGAGAACGGTTACACCGTTGACGAAGTGGATGCCATTACCGGCCCTCTCATCGGACGCCCGAAAACCGCCACTTTCCGCCTGATCGACCTGGTTGGTATCGATGTCTGGGAGCATGTGGGCAAGAACCTGGCTCCGGCTATTCCGCACGATAAGCTGGGACAACAATACCTGTCTTCTGAGAGGCCGGCCAAATTGATCGCCACAATGGTCGAGCGCGGCTGGCTGGGCAACAAGACCAAAGTCGGCTTTTACAAGCAGAAGCGCGATGCGGATGGCAAGAAAGTCTTCCTTTCGCTGGATTTGAATACTCTCGAACACACACCTTCCGAGAAACCGCGCTTCGATGCGATTGGTAAAGCCAAGAAAGCCGAAACCTTGGGCGAAAAGCTCAAAATTTTGCTCGGTGAAGAGGATAAAGCTGCCAGGTTGGTCCAGGCCTTGACCTACCAATCTTTCCAGTATGCTTCTACAATCATCCCTGAGGTAGCCGATACGCCCAAACCGCTCGATGATGCCACCCGCTGGGGCTTTATGCACGAAGCCGGTCCTTTCGAAACGTGGGACATGCTGGGCGTTAAAGACATGGTCGAGGTGATGAAGGCCGAAGGTTACCCGCCTGCCGATTGGGTCGAGAGCATGCTCAAGTCCGGGAAAGAGACGTTCTACCAATACGATAATGGGACCAAGGTCGGCGTCTATGATGTCACTAAAAAGGATTACGTTCGCATCGAACGGACCCCGGGCCTGATCCTGCTCAAGGAACAGGCCGAAATCTCGAAGAACGCTGGCGCCACCCTTTACGACATGGGCGACGGCGTGGCCTGTGTGGAATTCCACACCAAGATGAATGCCCTCGACGATGATATTTTCAACATCACGCTTGAGGCGCTGGATCGGGCTGAGACCGAGTTCGATGGTCTGGTCATTGGCAATGAAGCCGACAACTTCAGCGCAGGCGCGAATCTATTCATGGTAGTGGTTGCGGCTCAGCAAAAGATGTGGGATACGCTTGAAGGTGCCGTCAAGAAACTGCAAGACATGAACATGCGCATGCGTTACTTCCCCAAGCCGGTGGTCATCGCCCCGGCGGGAATGGCGTTGGGCGGCGGCTGCGAAGTGAGTATGCATGCCTCGCGCATAGTGGCCGCAAGTGAAACGTATATTGGATTGGTTGAACTGGGCGCGGGGGTCATCCCGGCTGGCGGCGGCACGAAAGAGATCATGCGTCGCGTTATCAATCCAGCCATGCGTACGCAGGACGCCGAAGTACTACCCTTCTTGCAGCGCGCTTTCCTGCAAATCGGGCAGGCCAAGGTGGCTACCAGCGCCTGGGAGGCCCGCGAGATGGGCATCTTTGGCCCGCAGGATCGCATCGTGCTCAACCGCGACCATCTGCTGACTGAGGCCAAGAAGGAAGTGTTGCATATGGTGAACGCTGGTTATGCCCCACCTGCGCCGGAACTGGTCTACGCGGCCGGACGTGATATGCGCGGCGCGCTGCTGGTTGGTGCCTGGATGTTTGCGCAGGGCGGCTACATCACTGAATATGAAAAGGTGATTGCCAGTAAGCTGGCGCATGTACTGGCTGGCGGCGAACTGAGCAAGCCGGCCTGGGTCAACGAGCAATACATTCTTGACCTGGAACGTGAAGCCTTCCTGTCTCTGTGTGGCGAAGAGAAGTCTCAGGAGCGCATGTGGGCTTTGCTGAATACAGGGAAACCCTTGAGAAATTAAGAATCTGTACACGGATTTGGCGGATTACACGGAGATACGCGGATTTTCTTTGTTTTTTGTGGAGGCACGACTGTGCAGGCTCGTAAAGACTTACTTCCGAGGAAACCGTTTGCAGGCAAGCACGCTGACCTGAGTGAGAAAATCATAAAAGTTTTTTACCAGGTACATAATGAGCTTGGCTACGGTTTTAGCGAAAAGGTGTATCAAAAGGTTTTTGGAATTGCGCTTCGGGAGAGTGGCCTGAAAGTAGATGAGCAGATTCCTATCAAGATTTATTATCACGGGCAAATCGTAGGTGAATTCTTCGGTGATATGCTTGTTGATGATGTTATCTTACTTGAACTGAAGGCTGTCAATACCCTTCTCGAGGAACATGAAGCGCAGTTGTTGAACTACCTCAAAGCAACAACAATCGAGGTAGGCTATGTCCTCAATTTTGGTAAGTCGGCAACTTTCAAACGTAAAGTCTATGACAATGATCGAAAAGGCTCACTTCATTGGACGAAAAAGTAAAAGGAAATTCGTGTTTGTCCGCGAAATCAGTGTAATCCGTGTCCGGAAGGAGAAATATTATGGCAAATAAAGATGCTGTTATCGTAAGCGCGGTGCGGACTCCCGTTGGGAAGGCCAAGCGCGGCGGGCTCGCTACGGTTCGCCCTGACGATTTGGCTGTTGCCGTTATCAAAGAGCTGCTCAAACGGACGCCAGAAGTCGCCCCGGCGGATGTTGAAGATGTAGTCATCGGTTGTGCGTTTCCCGAGGGCGAACAGGGCATGAATATGGCGCGCATGGTCGCCTTGAGCGCGGGCTTGCCCGATTCGGTCCCCGCCGAGACGATCAACCGATTTTGCTCATCTGGCGTGCAGGCCATTGCCCATACGGCTTATGCCATCCAATCGGGTGATATCGACATTGCAATCGCAGGCGGGGTCGAGTCGATGACGATGGTGCCGATGACCGGCTACAAGTTCTCACCTAACCCAATCATTGCCTCGGAATATCCACAGTATTTTACCAACATGGGTTTGACCGCTGAAAACGTGGCTGAGAAATTCAAAATCAGCCGCGAGGACCAGGACGCTTTTGCGTTAGCTTCCAACCAGAAGGCTGCTAAAGCGGTCGAAAGCGGACTTTTCGATCCCGAACTGATCCCGATCGATGTGGAAGTGGTCGAGTATGTGGATGGTAAGGCTGTGACCAGGAAATTCACTGTTGCGCGCGATGAAGGTCCGCGCGGGGATTCGACTATAGAAGGCCTCGCCAAACTACGGGCGGCGTTCAAGGAGGGCGGCACGGCCACAGCGGGTAACTCCTCGCAAATGTCCGACGGCGCAGCGGGCGTGATTATCATGTCGGCTGAAAGAGCTGCCCAACTGGGACTCAAGCCGTTGGCACGTCTCATCCATTTTGCGGTGGGCGGAGTCCCGCCGGAAATTATGGGAATGGGCCCGGTGGCGGCCATCCCGAAGGTTTTGAAGAAGGCCGGGATGAAGCTCGAAGATATCGAGTTGATCGAGTTGAACGAAGCCTTTGCAGCCCAATCGCTGGCTGTCATACGCGAGCTTGGTCTTAATGAAGAGATCACCAATGTCAATGGCGGCGCGATTGCGCTTGGGCACCCGCTGGGCTGCACAGGTGCAAAGCTGACTACGCAGTTGCTCTATGAGATGGGACGCCGCAAGAATAAATATGGTATGGTGTCTATGTGCATCGGCGGCGGAATGGGGGCCGCGGCGATATTCGAGAATTTACAAAATTAGTTAGAATGTTGAGTAGTTGATCAGTTACATAGTTATGATCTCATACAAAATCAACTACTCAACTGTAAAACTACTAAACTAAGGAGACTACTATGCCCCTAACAGTTGCAGACCTGATGTCCAAGATGCCCGGTGCTTTCCTCCCGGAAAAGGCCCCTGGGCTGGATGCTGTCATTCAATTCAAGTTTACCGGCGCTGAAGCTGGTGACTGGTACGCAGCCATTAAAGATGACAAAGTAGAAGTCAAGCAGGGCGAGCACGAGGCCCCCAAGATGACTCTCACTGCCGACTCCAGCGACTACGTCAAAATCTTCACAGGTGAACTGGACGGCATGCAAGCCTTCATGCAGGGCAAGCTCAAGCTGGCTGGCGACTTGAACCTGGCGATGAAACTGACACAAATGTTCAAGATTCGCTAATTTCTTGCTAGCGCGGAATCCCCGGGACTTCCTGGGGATTTTTTACTTATAATTGACTTTGCTCTGTAAACTCACTACAATGAGCTAAGTTGTGCCTACTTTTCTAAAGGAGTATCTGATGAAAATGAAAACTCTTGTTCGAAGCGGATTGTATGCGTTGATCTTGCTTGCGTTACTGACCGGTAGCGCATCCGCTGGGAAACCAGGACCGGGTACCAGCACGGGCACAGGGCGTGTGTTCTACCCGAATCCGGTTGCCTATCTGCAAGACCAAACTCTTACTGACCAAAAAGATGCGGACTATGAAGCGCTCCAACCCGCCTATGTGATGATCGAGTTGACGAATTTGGATGGCAGCGGTTACCTGACTGGCGATTGGGCGAATGTGATCAGCGAGACAGGCAACCCAGCTTATTCGCCTGATAATGTGTTTGTCTACAATCGCCATGATGACGAATTCGAACAAGTGATGGCTTATTTTTGGGTGACAGAAGCACAGAAGTACATCCAAGGCCTTGGATTCGGTACGGTTTACCGTCCTATCAACATGGAATCGCAGGATATCAGAATCAACACCTGGGGCCTGGACAATTCCTACTCATGGGATAAACACGATGTGCTGCGCTTTGGCAAAGGTGGAGTAGATGATGCCGAAGATGCCGAGGTTATCTTGCACGAGTACGGTCATGCAATGCAAGATTCTCAGGCGACACCCTTTGGTAACTTTGGACTTTCGGTGGAAGCGGGTGCCATCGGTGAAGGTTTTGGAGATTACTGGGCAGTTACCGTTGGTAATGTTATTGCCCCAACGGCCGATCCTGCCTGTGTTGCGGACTGGGATTCGGTCTCCTACACGACAGAAGTACCGCACTGTTTACGTCGCATAGATCTGGATTTGCACTATCCTGAAGATTTAACGGGATACATCCATTATGATGGTCAAATCTGGTCACGTGCGTTATGGGATATTCGCAATGCGCTGGGGCACGAAGTTGCTGATACTATCATCTTGGAAGCGCAGTTTGGCTTTGCCGCTGATACATCTATGCCTGCCGCTGCACAAGTCACTGTTGATACTGCTCAAAGATTGTATGGCAAGAAAGTCGCTAAAACTGTATTGACTGCTTTCAAGGATCGGGGTATCCTGCCGTAAAACCCCGTACCGACCAAAATGATAGCGACGGCCATAAGACCGTCGCTTTTCTTTAGACAAGTATTGGTTTTGCTCATAGAGAAATTAGATAAAAATCGCACATGATTCTTGAGATTAGTTCCCCAATGCGTTTTTCAAGTTCTCAATAAGACGCTGCGTTCTGAATTCCCGGCCGGCAGCATTCAAGTGATAAGGAGTGTCGAAAAAATACTCATCGGGAATGCATAATCGATCCAAAGGTGTTAGAACGCGGATAGAGGTTTTTCTGTGCAATGTTCTATAAAAACTTATCAACCTTTCATCGCCAGTCGCCTCGCAATTTGTCTGTCGGTTAGGTTGGGCTTCATAGAATACTTGCGCACCATGCGCCTGGGTGTACTGGTAGAAGTCGGCTAGAAATGTGTAAGCCTCCTCCAGATTGGTAAGCGGGTAGGCAGACGGACCAATCTCGGTCTGGGACTCAGGATCAAGGTTGAGATGGCCCACAAAATCCCCATAAGAGTTGAACTGGTCTCCGGTGTAAAGTCCGCGCATCTCATCCAACGATTGGCCGTAAAGGTAAAAATTCAACTGGCGGTTTAATTTTCGCTGCAGTATGATGTTAATCATATTTGGCGTCTCGCTGATCGGATGGTCGAGATATTTAATCCTGTCTGGGGAAAATTCGATCCAGTCAGAGACATATTCTGGATAACCATAAAACGAGGCGCTATTACTGAAGTTGTAATATTCAAGACTGATGATGACGATGTCACCTGGTTTGATGTAATCCCTCAGTTCTTTTATGGGTGTAACTCCCAAGCCTACGACCAGTCCATGGTTGATGACGGGCAGATGGAGATTTTTTTCTATTAACTCACTATCAATTCCAAATGCTACGTTTGAGCCTCCGGTAATGATAATACGCGGTGAAGGAGTGTTTTTTAGCAAATCCAGTTTAAGCATGCTCCCACGATAGTAATGCTTTGGGTCGGGCTTGATAACAATGAAAACGCTGCCGAGGATCGAAACGACGAGGCAGGCTATGATGAGACAGGCTTTGATGAGTTTACGAATTTCGATGAGCATAAGTGTGTCAGAATTGGAAGTAGATAAACGGTCGTTGCGTGCCGGTGTACGCTGTCCCAAAAATAAGCGTGATCGTGACGATGAGCGAATAAAGCGCCCAGCGGATGTAAGCAGGTTGGAGATTCAAATCTTGCAATAAATTTCCTCGAAATTGCAAGATTTCTATTGTCAGTAAAACCAATAACGCAAGGATTGTGATTGCAATAAAACTTCTGGGTTCTGAAGTAAAGGGTGAGAATATGCTAAAAAAAGAATTCAGCACGGCATCTAACTTGGCGGACCTCAATCCTTCAACAAGGGCAAGGCTGGATTGCGATATGTAAGATTCCCAACCATTGAACAGACCTTTTGAGATGTAGAAAGCATCCGATATGGAATTGGCGCGGAAGAATATCCAGGCGTAGGTTACAAGGGAGAAGGTAACCAACGTGGAGAAGGCGTTTGCCAGCTTTTGGAGGCGGTCTGCGCGAAGGGCCGAAGAGATACGCGCCCAAAGGTTCTCGCTGATTCCGAAAAAGACCACGTACAGGCCATGCAACGCCCCCCAGATGACGAAGGTCCAGTTCGCGCCGTGCCAGAAGCCACTGATTAAGAAGGTGACGAATAAATTGAAAACCCAGCGTGGCCTGGCGACCCGGTTTCCGCCCAGCGGAATATACAAGTAGTCTCTAAACCAGGTTGACAAAGAAATATGCCAGCGTCCCCAGAATTCAGAAATCGATTTGGCGAAATAGGGATGGTCGAAGTTTTTCATTAAATTGATCCCCATTACCTGTGCGGAACCCAGGGCGATATCGGAATATCCGGAAAAATCGCAATAGATTTGGACGGCAAACGCCAGCGTAGCAAATACCAAAGCTGGGCCGCTATGGTCAGCGGGGGAGTTATAAATGGGATCGACTAGCAGCGCCATCCGATCCGCAATCACCACCTTTTTGAACATACCCCAGGCCATCCATTTCAATCCATCCGCGATGCGTTGATAGCCGAACTTTTGCTCCGTGTGCAATTGGTGAAGGATATTTTGGGGACGCTCGATGGGCCCGGCCACTAATTGGGGATAAAACATCACATAGGTTGCGAGATAACCGAAGTGGCGTTCGGCCTTTTGGCGGCCTCTGAATACTTCGATTGTGTAGCTGAGAGACTGGAAGGTGTGAAAGGATAAACCGATTGGCAGAATGATCTCGAGATGCTTGATTGGATAGTTCCAGCCGATAAAATGAGCCAGCGAGGCCAGGTTTTCGTTTGTAAAATTGAAGTATTTGAAGAAGGCCAGCATACCGATGTTTGCTAAGATGCTTAAGACCAACAGCCATTTTCTTTTTGTGCCCTTTAGTTTCTCCAATCCCAGCCCGGCAAAATAATCGATTGTGATCGTGATCGCCAGGATGAATATATATTTGGGAATGAAAGTCATATAGAAATAACAACTGGCCGAGAGGATCAACATCCAGCGGAAGCGGTGGGGCAACAGGAAATATGCGCTTGTGACGACAGGAAAGAACAAGAGAAAGTGAAAAGAATTGAATAACATGTACTGAAACCCCCAGGCGGGAGTGCAGGGATTATACTATTGCTTCTTGCATAAATCGCTAAACCTTCAAGTCAGCTTTTTCAGAGAAAAAATGAACTGTTAGGTTTAGATAATTGCGCAATACTTTGTAGTTTTCCGTCCCTGGTTTATGTTTTTTGCCTAAAGCATTCCCATTCCCTTGCTAATCGGGCTATTTTTATCATATATATATGATAAAATATTCAAGGGAGATCCTATGCCAGAAACCAGCCAGCAGGAAGCCGAAGACTATCAAGGAGTCTCGCGGCGTGACTTCCTGAAATTTTTTTCCTTGATGATTGGGGGGTTGGCATTGCCGCGCGCTTATCTAAGTGCGCTCGAACCAGCGCTTGCGGCCCCGAACCATACCTCTTTTATCCCACAACCCTACTTCCAATGGCAAAATGAATTTTTATGCAAAACCATCTACCCCATGCGCGAGGCAAAGCTGCGCGACTTTCTTATATATTACATGGAAGTCGATATCTGGTCGCAATACAAGGACAAGGATATCAACGCCCTGACAAACGAAGTGAACGCATATAAAAAGGCCTGGGAAGCGAACGCGATTGCGGCTCTAAAAGAATACACCTCGCTGCGCGATTATTTCTTGAAGGAGGATGTCCGTGAGGACTATTCCGAATTCCGGCCGATCGATGAAGCGGAACTGACCGAGATCAACAGATTTCATGCCTTATTCGTGGATAGCTGGCCTAAGGATATCCGCGGTGAACGCAGCTTTGTGGAAGGCATAATCCCATACTGGGCGCGACACCGCAACGGCATCCGCGACTGGATCAATTCGCGCACTCGCAGGCACGCGGCGATGAACCCCGGTCATCCCAAGTACATTCCGGAAGGCGAGGAATTGAGATTCAAAGAAAGCGTAACACTACCGATGGCCGAGCAGGAGATGGATCAACTGCGCACGTTCCTCGCCACGTATGACAAAATCGAAGAGCGCAAGCTGGCCTGGTATAGACTTTCTAAAAGCGACCCGAATTTCAAAACACCCGAAGCGGAGTACCTCGCGAAGTATCCGCCTGACCTGCAAGTCACCATTGGTGATATTGCGCGTTGGAAAGTGGAGGAGTACACAAAGTCCATCGCAAAGAAAAATCAATATGAATTATTGGATATGATAAATCAGCGTTTCCAAAAGGAGCCGCAGCGATTCCCGCAATGGTTGCAATACATGCTTGTGCATTTTTCAGGCATGCGCTACGCCAGCGCACATTACTCATGGGCTGACCCCGGGGATCTGCTGGTCAGGCTACAAGCTCCAAAAATCGAAGCGGAGATCAAAATACTGGACGATGCGACGGTCGAAAAACTTTGCCAGGAAAAGGTCGCTGCCTATGAAACACCGGCCGGGGCAGCGCAGCCGAAGCTGGCCAGGGCGCAGGAAAAGGAGTGGCGGGACAAGATCGGCTGGTACTTGCCCAATTGCAAATCGAACAGCGCAGGAGCGCGCCGCCAGGGGTTGACAGACTTGCGCAAGGCCGAGGACGCTTACGAGATCTGGAGCAAATCCACCCAGGATGTGCTGGAAACCTTACGGTCCATGCAAGCGAGCTTCCCGAGTTGGGCCTGGAAGGAGATCGTCAAGTTCACGCCGCTGCGCGTAACGGAAGTCTCTGACCCGGATTGGGAAAGACTCACGCCGCAGGAAGTGGAAGATCGCAACGCGCAGCAGAGCAGCGCTATGCGCGCGATAATGGATGCCTGGGAGTATCTCGATCCATCCGCGTGGCGCGAGGAACACGGGCGCACGCTCGAATTGATCGTCTCGCGCCTGGTGTGCAACGAAGCCGCGGAGCATTGCCAGCACGTTCGCGGGCAGCTGCCTCCCGGCGGGTTGGCGGCCAGACCGAAGTGGTATCTCGATGCGGAAGGCAAAACCCCCGGCGCATATTTCGTCAGGCCAACCTCGGAAAAGGATTACACCCAGGGCGCGAGCATCCTGTGGCTGCGCTTTGTCAATTTTTCAGCAATGACCCCGTCAGAGTGGCAGATCGCAAAGCCGGTCGAGACGAAACAAAAGGTGGGCTTGCTGCCGGCCGAGGTCAAAACGAAGAAGAAGGCCAGGGATGGCGGCTGGGTGTATAAGCTCGGCCAGGTGATCACGCGCTCTCGCACGACCATCACGACTGATAAACAGAGAGTGGTCGAAAACCAATGGCTGCGCTGGATCCACGAAGCCACGGTGGCTGAGGTGGCCGAAACCGCCGAGGGCATGATGGTGCTCACCTTCGAGACATCCTTGCCCGGCGGCGATAATGCCACCTCCGCAGTCGGGATGCACAAAACGCCGCTGCGCTGGCATCTCTCGGACGGCACGGAAGATGGATATAATCGCTCCTTTGTAGGCTATCTCCCCGAGGGCCAGGCGCCCGTTGAGCACCTGAAAACCATGCTGGATTGGGATAAGATATTCAGCAGGTAAGTTGCCAGAAATCGCGCCGCTTCCCTTCGGGGGCTATTGCCTCGACAATCGTATGATCATCGGATAGTCCTTGATCAAAAAATCATGGATGATCAAATTCCCATTCTCATCGGTTGAGATTAATTCCTGCTCGAAGCCGTTCAGGATATCTACCCCTGTGGCGCTCCAGTCCGAAAATCCAGGCAATGTGATGATAGCGGGCATGCCCGGGTCGCCCTCCACAGCCACACCGTTAGTCCACAGGGCGATGAGCCTGCTTCCATCCGCTCCTGCGAAAGTGAATGATTGGATATTTTTGGCCTCGGTCTGGATATCCACGGCAAATTCCTCGGGGACGACGCCGGAAAATACATTGGCGATATTCCGAATGGTATTGAAGTGGACAGGCCTTAGAGAAGACATCCCCCCCAGGCTGACAGCCACATCATTCCCAAAATGCAAAATGATGCCTCGGGCAGTATACTTCGCCCATACAACCTCAGTGTAAGAGGGATCAGCGACATCACATCCGCCGCACTGATCGCCTCCATAACTGATCTCTCCGGCGATAAATTCACCCTGAAAGCCGTTTTTCCTGGCCGTTTCCATGATGCTTTCCAACAAGGATGGATAGCTGGCATAATAATCAGGGTATTGTCCGCTATCAGGAATATTGCCATAGAGCGGATGCCATGACACCACATCCGCAATTCGCATCACTTCCGAATTGAGAATTTCGAATAGATATTCCCGGGAAGCTGGATGAACTGTGCCCGAAGTACAACCTACCACGACTTTGGCTTGTGGGTCGATCTCTTTGATTACCGGTATGGTTCGTTTGGCGAGATGGATGTAGTCTTCGGGCTCGATATATTGCAAGGGGAATCCGACATCCGGCTCATTCCATAATTCGTAATATTGCACGCGGCCCTTGAATTGGTTGACAATGAAACGGACATACTCCAGGTAATGGGCGATGTCTTCTTCTGTCTCGAAGCGGTGAGCAATTTCCCAGCCATCGGGGTGGTTGGCCTTGTCCCAAAAATTCAGCATGTAATAGATGGTTATCCCGTTCGAGACAAGCCGGCTGATGTTCGCGTCGAAATCGGGCGAAATATATAATTCGGGTTTATCCCAATAGAGCTCGACCCCGCTTTGTTCGTGCGAGTAATATTCGGCCTGGTTCATGCTTATTTTCACCAGCTTCATGCCGGCAGGCGTAATTTCAACATCGATCAGGGTTTGAAAATCCATGGGCTGCCAGAAATCTGAAAAAATACTCCCTAAGCGATTATCCTCCAAATCGCCAGAGGGTTTTGTCACTACTCTCGTTCTGGGCTGCTCGTTGCCCGATTGTAACTGTATTGTTATTGCTGGCAGGGAGAAAGCGCTGGTGCTTCCTTGCGGATCGGTCGCCGTTGCGGTCAAAAAGGGCTCATCGAACGCGGAGCCTTTCTCGAATGTAAAGACCCCATTTTCATCCGCGGCGGTCTGTCCTTCGAATACAGCCCCTTCATCACCTGCATCCGAATAGATCGATACCTCGCAATTTGGGCATGCCAGGCCACCCACATTTCCTATCGCAGGATCGAAATCCAGCAGCAATGGCGCGAGGAGGTCGTTGTTTCCGCCGGACATAAGGGCAATTCCTGCCCCGCCGTTATCATGGATGCTGTTTTCGAAGATTGCATTCCCAACTGTGCCCGGCTGGGAAATTTCAACCCCGCTGCGACGGTTGAACGCAATCTGATTCTTAGGGCCAACCAGGTTATCATGGGCTTCTTCCATAACGACTATCCCTGCTGTTTTGTTGCCCAGAGGCGTTACTCCATCCGGCATAACGCCAAGATAATTTGCCGTGATCCTGTTGCCAGACGCATTCGCTCCCCACACGCCGATGCCGTAGTCGCTGTTCCCCATCACGTTGCCTTCGATCAGATTATCCTGGCCGCCGCTGATTTGCAATGCCGCGCCGGAAAAATTGATCAGCGTCAATCCACGCACCACATTGTTATCTGACAGGACCTGAATCGCGCTATCCCAGCCGTCCGGGAACTGGCTGCCATCTAAAACCACCCCTGCCGCCTCGGCATCTATGGTCACATGACCTTTCGCCAGGTCTGGCAAGGTCGAGCGTAAATAAATGGTCTTGGGATCATCACCTGGAAAGACTGCAACATCGAATGCAAGCGTGTCTCCAGGGCCTGCGGCTTGCATGGCCTCGCGCAAGGTCCCGGGACCGCCATCTTCGATGCTGGTAACGACAAGAGTCTTTCCTTTTGGCGCGGGCGTAGAGGTGACTTTTGTCGGCGCGGGTTCTGACGCAGCGCTTGTGGGGGATGAGCCACAGGCATTTAAGGCGAGTAAAAGAATGATCGAAAGAAATAATGGAATGACAACCTTTCTCATCTTTTTCTCCTCCAGCCTGTTCCATGTTATTTCATTCACTATACGACTTTTCGATTCCAAATTCAACAGGCATTTTGTGATCTCTTAAACGACCACTCCCCGTTGGAGGCCGGGGAGTGGTCTTGACATAGCACACACGTTTATTACGTTAATATACAAAATATAGCACACCGTGTGTAGAAATCTTAGACATTTTAATTACAGAATTTTTAACTTGTCCCTTACCTATCAAACCTGTTAATCAAGGCTATTGATCGGGGGGTTCGAAAAAAATAGAATTTAATAGCCGGGGCAGGTGACTGCAGCGCTTTCCCCTATATATTCCAAAAATAGGAGTGAATCGAAATGACAAATAAAATCAAGGCCTGGGCCAGGTTCGGCCCGCGGCTGGAACCCAAAGATCCGATGGACCCGGAAGAGATCATCGAGAACATGGTCAAAGCCACCAACCAGAGCCGCGGCTCGGTGCTGGCTGTGCTCTCGGAGCTGGACGTGCAGCTCGAGAGCGGGTTGAAGGCCGGGCGTGCGGTGCGCCTGCCCAACGGCACGCATTACCGCCCGGTCGGCAAGAAGGACGGCAGCGTGGACATCCAGGTGCGCGTCAACCCTGCCATCGACCGGAACGTCAACGTGAACTTCCGCGGCAAGTGGCGCAACGCCGAGAACATCGGCAAGAGCGAGGCGGAGATCATCGCGCTGTGGAACGAGGCCTACCCCGAAGAACCGATTGAGATTGTGGAGTAGCCCTGACAGGGATCAAGCCAGCTAGATTTTGAATGTAGCTGGCTTGATCCGGAAAAATTAATTGGCTTAATGTGCGAATTAAGCCAATTGATTCAAAAATTAAGCCAATTGATTCAAAGATTAAGCCAATTCATTTGAAAATTAAGCCAATTGATTCGCAAAAAAAGCCGCTTGATCCACCGGTCGAGCGGCTTTTTTCTTTTCTGCCGTACAAATGTCATTCGAAGGCGGCGGGTTTCGATACGCAAAGTACGCTACTCAACCACCGCCGCCTGAAGCAATCTCCTAGCGCTTTTAGCGGTGAATTTGCTTGAGAATGGGGGATTGCCTCGCGCACCAGCCCTGCCATCTCGCACCGGCGTGCTCGCGGCACGAACGGTGGCGGGCGGTGCCAGGGAATCCGGCAAATATGGCATCGGATTTGTCAATCCGAGCCAGCAAAAGGTGGGGTTACCCCACTTCCCCCCTTCTTTCTGAGAAGATACGTTTTTACAGTAAAATAAGGCAAGTTATTATGCTTGATTTTATAAGAGGAGATGTAGTTGGAGCTTCGTGAAATCACCCGCCAGGTAATCTCTGCTTTGGAGGAAAAGTCTGGCTATCCTGTCCAGTTGCTGGAAGAACCGAAATTGACAACCCTTGCGAGCCTGCGCGTGGCGCGGGGCGAGATGCCAGCGCACATCCTAATGTATAAAGTGGAACGCAAGAACGAGCTTCCCGATTATGCCATTTGCCTGCAATGTACTCTCTTGATGCGCATGTATGACTGCCCCCCGGAAAAGAGATTCCTGATCGGCGGCTCCCCGGCGGGCATTCAAGCGCTGGATAGAATTTTGAATGCTCCCGGCGGGCTGGCGCAGACCTATCGCATGAAAGAAAGCCATGTTCAGGGTTTTATTGGCGAGTTGTTGGCCGGGTTGATCACGCACCTGCGCTCCGTCCCGCTGGCATTGCGCGTCAGTGAAAGCTTGAGCCTGGATTACCCTGAATTGTTAGACCTCGAAACGGGGCACGTCGAAAGGGAATTGCAGATCAACCGCGAATCGCTTTCAGCGCAAATCCGCGCGATGATGCCAGCAGCAGTCTATGACCCGACCCAAACCATCAACGCGGCCTATGCTTTATACTGGGCCGGACGGCTGGAAGAACCCAAAATCTCCAATCCCTATCACCTGGAAGGCTTCGACCGGGGCGGGCGGGAATTGCTGAAACTCTACGAATCTACCCCAGCCGATCCGGAACGCGATACCGAGTTGATCGACCGCTGGGCGGACTATCTGCGCATCCGGGATTGGTATGCCTGGCTGTCCTATCAGGCTCCATAACGACAAGGAAACAAGATTGAAGCGCGATTACAAGCTATCCCTGCCACTGAATGAGAACAGCCTGGCTTTATTTCCAAAGGCTATCGGGCTGGAAGGCGACGATTTCAAGAGCGAAGTCGTCGCCAGAGTGCGGGCGGCTTTCGATCATCTGGAAGGTCTCATCCAATCTCTGTCTGTGAGCGAGACACAGCTAAGGGTTGATTGGCAGGCTGGCCCCCAAAGCCCCGCTTATTCAGGGCAAATCGCGGAGCTCCTGACGCAGGGCAATTACGCAGATGGCATTCTGCTGCTGGAATTATTCCTGAGCGCCGAGCCGGAGAACCCCGATTTGCTGTATAACCTGGGAATGGCCTACAGTGACCGGAGTAACCTGCCGCGCGCGGTGGATTTGCTTTCCCAATTGGTATCTAGCGAGCCTGAGCACATCAATGGGCGCGTGGCGCTGGGTGTGGCGCAGTTGCGGATGGGAAATACGGAAGCAGGGCTAAGCGCGCTGGAAAGTGCTTCGAAGCAGGCCCCCGATAACCTGTGGGCGCGGCGCAACCTGGGCGCGGGCTTGCTGCAAGCCGGGCGCTATGCCGAAGCGCTGGAGCATTTGCGCCGCGCGACTGAAATCGAGCCGAATGACCAGGGTTCCTGGTTCGGCTATGGCCAGGCGCTGGAAGCATTAGGGCAGACAAAAGAAGCCGATAACGCCTATCAAAAGGCGCTCTCCCTGGATGAATACAGCGAGATCGCCGAACGCGCGCGGAGGGCGCGCACGGCGATTGCGGAGAAGGCCTTTCGCTCCGGCGGGGCTGGCCCGATCAATATGGCCGCGGTGATGTACATCCTGGGCGCGTTGGAAGAATATGCCCGCATGACCCCCGAGCAGGTGAAGAAGATCGGCTTCGAAATTGCTATCCTGGGCACGCGCGGGATCGACTTGAATGACCCCGACAAAAAATATACCTTGCAGAACCTGGCCGGGGAATTCAGCGGCTTGCATTTGCTCTGCCTGCAATACGTGGCCTTCAAGCAGATCGCCCCTGAGCAAAACATAGGCTTCGACTTGGCGGGGGAGTACCGCGCTGCCCTGGCAATGTTTGAGCAAAGCTCAGGCCACGGACAATAGTTTTTGACTTGTGGGTAATTGGTAAAGTAAGAGGAATCACTATGGCAAATCTTTTCGACGAACTGAAAACTCTGCTTGTGCAGGACGAACGTTTTGTAGCCAACGGCGAATTACTTAAAAACCAGATCACCGAGCTGGCGCTCAAGCTGGACAAAGACCTGCTGAAACTTTTGCTTTCACATGACCGGCTCAAAGAACATTTCTTCGTGGATGTGGACGGTATGCTGGTCTTCGACAAAGAGAAATTCATGCGCTTTGTGAATAACAAGGCCTTCTTGCCTGATTCGTACACATCCTTCAAAAACAAGATTGGGCTGACAACAGGCGAGCGTTACCTGAACGAAAACAAGGATGTGGTGCTGGCCTGGCCTTATAAAGATTGTGTGCTGGAAGGCGGGCAGACACAAGAAGACGCCAAACGCGATGAAATCTTCTGGAACGAGATTTTGGCTCCTGATGAAACTGATCGTTTGCTGGCTCCTAAAGTATTTTCGAATATTAAGCGATACGATAATACTGGAGAACATGCTGCAATCGAGCTTAGTGTTTCCGACAATCTTGTTATAAAAGGGAATAATCTACTTGTTGTCAGTTCTTTGCTTAAGAATTATGCAGGTCAAATCAAACTTATTTGTATTGATCCACCATACAACAGAGAAAATGATGATTTCAACTACAATGATTCTTTTAATCATTCAACTTGGCTAACTTTCATGAAAACCAGGCTTGAAATTTCTAAGCGATTATTACATACGAACGGAACGATTTTTATTTTCTGTGATGACAATGAGCATGCTTACTTAAGGGTTTTGATGGATGAAGTTTTTGGACGTGAAAGATTTATCACGACAGTAGTTTGGCGAAATAGCGATAACAGCAATAATGACGCGAAACAATTTTCTATTGACCACAACTATATTTTAGTTTATTCTTTAGTTTCCGCTAAGAGGTATGGGTAAAAAGGAAGGTAATGGTATGCAAGACGTGGTAATCTTGTTTTGCGAACAAATTCCACA
>JAFGKO010000146.1 GCA_016928525.1 Anaerolineales bacterium
ACGGCCTGGACGGTGGTCAACCACGCCATGCAGATCCTGGGCGGCATCGGCTACACCGACATCTACCCGGTCGAACGCCTGCTGCGCGACGTGCGCCTGATCACCATCTGGACCGGCACGAACGAGATCATGGACCTAGTCATCCAGTCCGAGTTCTACAAGGAGTTCCTGGCTGAAGCGCCGCGTGGCCGCGATGTGGAAGCGGATGCGGAGGGGGCGGAGTTGCCGGGGGAGAAGATTTACAACGTGGATGGCGAGGCCAGTTGAGAAGAAAGATTTCTTGGAGAAAATGCGTTTATACTTTGATTACATTTGTCTTGTTTCAACGGAGTATCCGAGCCCGTTCTGCTACCAATCTAATCTGCGAGGCGAGATAATCTAGGTACACTTATGCGTGTCTATCACTTTGTCAATAAAGAATACGGAATCGAAGACATAAAAAAGCGGCGACTTAAAATCGCCACGCTTAACGAGCTAAATGATCCTTTCGAGTTTTTCGGCATCAACCTTTCTGATCCCTCTGTTCGCCATGCCTTTAGGAAAATGAAAGATGAACTCTCGGTTACTCGCGGCTTACTGTGTTTCAGTCGTAGTTGGCAGAATCCAGTTCAATGGAGCCATTACGCCGATAAACATCGCGGTCTTTGTCTTGGATTCGAGGTGCCTGACGAAAAATTAGGCCCGGTAAGTTACTCTCGAAAACGTCTAGTAGTAGAAACTGAGAGGCTGCTTGCCTATCGTGAGCTTGATCCTGAAATCATAACAAAGTTCTTGTTCACAAAGTATGCTCACTGGAAGTATGAAAATGAAGTGAGATATTTTGCAACCCTAGAAGAAATGGATTCTGAGAAGAATATGTACTTTGCCGATTTCTCCGATAATTTAAAGCTTGTCCAAGTGATCGTTGGAGCAGAATCAACACTCACCAGGGCAGATGTGTATGATGCCCTTGGCAACCTTGCACCAAGAGTTGAAGCTTTTAAGTCTCGCCTAGCATTCAAGTCTTTTAGAGTTGTACGGCAACAGAATCAAAAGCTATGGGTGTAACGCCAGCATGGCCTAACTATAATTCGTTGTACAAAACTGAGCACAACCTGGAAAGATTTATGCTATTATGAGTTTATTGCCTTGCCTATCAACGTGGTAGACGAGATAAACCCTTGGTTGCTGGTTGAATCTCGGGTTTGTTTTTTGCTCATGAAGAACATTATTTTTGATAATCACCATGATGAATACAGAGCAGTTGGCCTTACCAAACATTTACTATATTTTTAAGATAGACCATCGAAATGGTAACCCTGATAAATCACAATGGTCAATATCTGAATCGATGGAAATAAGTTGTTTCCAACGGGCTTATGCTTCTTGGCGGTGTAGTCCTAACAATTGCTGGGGTTTGCATCTTGAGAAAGACAAGGTTGCTTATCTGGGGATAACCAAAAGTTCAGCTCCAGAAGAACGTAGGCTATTTGTAGCCAAATTCATAAACGGAAACAAAAATAATAGGTGGCATGGCTACCCCGCTGACCATGTTTTGCATCATCAAGACATACCACCCGAAGATGTGCTTGCGAGATGGCTGCAGGCTCAATATCTACGCCCTGCCGTTGTTCGCAAACTATCTCGAGGTCAGAAATGCAAACTCTAAGACTAATTATCCCTGGCTCGTATTACGATAGTCAGATTTATTCTGGTCATCTTTACCTTTGGAGTCATAATGGTTCAATTATTACGATAAATTGGGATGATCTAATTGAAAATATAAACATACCAGATCGTCTTATAACCGCGTTGACCTGTGCTTTTCAAGTAAGTGAATATCTTTACGGTGAACATTGGAAGTTAATTTTTCAAGACAAAGAGATCAAAACCGCAATTCAAGGTAAATTTGAAGAATTAGCGAAAGAGCCAATCGAAGTTTCAAAGGAAGATCTACAAAGGTTCACTGTCCGTGAACAAGATAATCCATTAACTTTTCCACATGCTGATAGCACGATATACCGTAATATCTTATATATTGGGAGCCAAAGTGGGATTTTGGCAGCCAATGTCAGCCGCAAAAATAAAATCCCGATTAGTACCAAACCTGAGAAACTCTGGGACGGACCAGCTTTGAATGTTACTGCATCCTATCTAACTTTAGCCATTTCTTCAGGAAGCGCTGGTTTGTTTGAGTACAGTCTTGATACTAATTACAATTGGTATAAACGCCAAGAACCTCGCCTTCTCCTCAAACACCACTCTAATTTTGTAAGATGGCTATATGCCAGTGTTTTTAGTTCGTCGTATTTTGATGAGGGTTATCTCGCGGATTTTGTTTTGGAACAAGAAAGAATCGATGAAGAGAGAATACAGCAGAGGGTACTTCGTGATGTGGTTCCTTCTAGCAGAATTTTTGAACATCAGACTAAGAATGGTATGCAGTCTCTCACATGGGGGTTACATGACAAAATATGTTTTGCTACTTCAAATTCTGTTGAAGTGGTTCAATATGCACCTTATAAAAGAGATGAAAATAAAAGATTCCTTAAGTTAGGTATGATTCAAACCGAAGATTTACATGGCGACATAATTAGTGGTGATAGTGCCTTGTTTGGGTTCGTAATAGAGGGCGAAAATGGTTTGCTTATTATTAACAGTTTGATGGAAAGCATGTGGCTTAAAGGGGAACCTGTCAATTGGCGAGTTTTCCCAAGATCAAAGTTTTATACTAACCAACTTCATGTTATCTATGAAGATAACCTTTGTATACACTCATTCAATCAAGATTATTTTGTAAATCAAGAAACAAAAATGGTTGGCATCCGACATCCCAAAGAATTCCCATCTAGAAGAACCCGTATATAACGAATATTTAATACTTGACAAAAGGATACGATGTATGCAGTTGTGCGGATGGCGAAGTATCTGCCTTCAAATTCTTGTACAAGTCTCAGGTTTCTACTAAATTTTTCAACTCTCACCCACATCACATCCTGTTTGACGCCCCCAAACTTGACCTTGTCATCCTCGTCCTCGCGCATGAAATCGATGTTGCCCTGACGCCAATGTTATCAACTACCACAAGGAAGGTTTCCTTGACTGAAAATCAGGCAAGCAGTTGTATGAATAAGGGGAAAGTTGTATAGTTATAGTGCCAGTACGAAACGATTTCCATGGCATCGGATGAAATTAGAAATCTTCCGGTGCTTTTCCATACCTCGAGCAGTAAAAGGAGAAAAGTATGAAGAGAGCTGTCTGCGTGGGTATCAATAATTACCCTGGCGTATTGAATGACTTGAAAGGCTGTGTCAATGACGCGAACGACTGGGCGGAACTGTTGGCCGGGTTTGCCTTTAACGTGGAGGTGTTGCTCGATAACCAGGGCACGCGGGAGAATATCAAAGCCGCTTTGCGCGATCTGGTCTCGTCACTCAAGGCGGGGGATTACGGTGTTTTTACCTATTCAGGCCACGGGACATACAATCGCGACACAAGTGGCGATGAACCGGACAGCTACGACGAGGCGCTGTATGTCTACGATGGGATCTTGCTGGATGATGAATTGCGCGAAATCCTGAACGAATTACGGCCACAAGCCAGCCTGACCTTTATTTCAGACAGTTGCTATTCCGGGACTGTCACCAGGGTGATGGAGGACGAAAGACATTATGCCAAACCGCGTTTTATGCCTGTGCTCGGCTACGAACCCCTGATCCCTGTCAAGGGGCGTTTTTTGGCAGAAGCGGAGATGCTGGAATTGCTGGTGACCGGCTGCAGCGACAGCGAATACTCCTACGATGCATACATCAACGGTCGTTACAACGGAGCCATGTCACGTTATTCGATTGACGCGATCAAGGCGGATCCCGGGGCAACCTTTAGCGAGTTTTATACGGTACTGCGCCAGGCACTGCCATCCGAGGAATATCCGCAGACCCCGCAGCTTGAAGGGACAGACGAGAATAAAGCCCGTGTGTTATTCGAGCCGTTGCCAGTGGATGAACCGGAGCCAGAGCCTGAACCCGAGCCTGAGCCCGAACCTGAACCCGAGCCTGAGCCCGAACCCGAGCCTGAACCGGAACCACAACCAGAGCCCGATTCGCCGGGCTGCGTCCTGGGTCTGATTCAGCAGATAAGCCGCTTATTCAAAAGAACAGAATGAAATAGTCTCCCTGCCAGGCGTGGTTGAGTCATCGCCATGCCTGCTTAAACGCGAAGCTCGCAAAGGTAATGGTTTTTCTTTGCGAGCTTCGCGTCCTTTGTGGTTTGGGAGCTGATCACACCAACTGGGCGACTATCCAGGACAGCAACAAGCGAAAACTGGAAACCCTGACTACCCACATTCTTCCAGCTCTCTGGCAGCCTGCTCCACGAGATCGTCTGGCGTTTCTACCAGCGGCGGGCGCACCGGCCAGCGCGGGAAACCGTATTTTTTTGAGAGCAGGGCTTTAAGCACAGGTGGGAAGGGCATGTATTTCTCCAAAATATGCCGCTGCTCGGTGACGCATGCTTGCGTTTCCGACAAATCTTCATTACGCGAGAAAGCGTCGTAGATGGCGCGCAGGCCCGGTGAGATCAGGTTTGCGGGCGCAGTGATGCACCCCGCGGCGCTATTTTGCAAAGCTAATGAAAAATACGAATCTGTACCGCCGAAGACGGCCAGGTCTGCGCCAAAGGTTGTGCCCAGGGCGCTGGCCAGAGCCGGGTCGTGGGATGAATCCTTGATGCCCGCAAATTGGACTGGAAACGCGTCCTTCAGCCGTTTAAGTAATGCCATCGAGAACCCGATCCCGGCCACAGCGGGGAAGTGATACCCCAGCAAATAGCCATCTGCTGGAACCGCTTTATGGATCACCTGCTCGAACCAGCGGAATAAGCCTTCGTCTGTGGCATTGCGGAAGTAGTACGGGGGGACGGCCACAACGCCATCGTAATCCAGGTCGAAGGCGGTTTTGGTCAGGTCGATGGTCTCTTGTAAGCTGGGCGTTCCGGTCCCGGCCAGCAGGCGGAAATCCGGGTGTGTTTCGCGGACTCGCAGGGCTGTCTGCCAGACCATCTCGCGTTCAACGGGCGAGAATGATGGACCCTCCCCAGTGGTGCCGAAGATGAGCGCGCCATGACAGCCCCGGTCGGCAAGAAAGGCCAGGAAAGCGGGAACAGGTTCGAGGTCCGGGGTTGAATCGGGCTTGAGGGGGGTCAATGCGGCGGCATATACGCCGGATAGAGGATGTGTGGTCATCAGGGTTCTACTCCTTCGATAAAACCGCGCGCTGCTTCGTCGGGCGGTTGAAGTGGTTGTCCGCTATTTTCAGCCAGATAATGCTGGTGGTCAAGCACCCACAGGTACAAGTCGCTTTCTGTTTTTCCGGGAAACTCTTTCAGGATGTTACTCTCGCGGATGATCTCAATGATGGGCATGTAGACGGTTTCATACCAGTGGATGATGGCTTCTTCTTCAGAGACATCGCGTTTCAGGTCGAGCCCCATGAAGTAGCGATGCACGGCGATATGCTCGAGCATGCGCGCGAAGCCATCGGGGATGCTGAGAGTGATGTCTGCCTCGGGGCGCAATTGATCCAGGTTGGTTCGTTCCAGGAAATGAACTTTCGTTCCCAGGATTTCCAGGTCTTCCGGCTTGATATTGGGCGTAATATCTACCTTGGTAGCACATTCGCGCACTTCAGCTTCGATGAAAACCTGTCCCTGTTGCCGGGCGACGGAAACGCGATGATGCCCGTCTACCACGAAGTAGACTTGCCCCACTTTGTAAAGCACCACCGGTGGCAGGCTGATGTCTTCGTAAAACGCACGGTCGACGCGTTGCCAGCGCTCTGCTGTTTCATCCTGCACAGGTAGAAATGCGCGGTCGAATTGATGGTAACGGTTGAGGCTGCCGACGATCTGGTCTATGCGTACGGTGCGCAGGCCGCGATAGATGGGGCCGCCAATACGCAATTTTTCTTTGATTTCGTCGTAGGAAAGCAAATTCGTGGGTTGGCCGGATACCACCGCCCAAACCTTGTTCAGGAAGGCTCGAAAGCGTGCCCGGTTGTAGTCAGCTTGACTGCGAGAATCTATCGGATTACTCATCATTGATCTCGATCACTTTGTAGGGAAAAATGTTCATGACAGTGGTCTGCCCAACCTGTGTAACGGAGTTTTCCAGATTTTGACGGAAGAAGTGAGTGTGCCCGTGTAATAGATAGCGTGGCTGCACTGTGCGGATGAGAAAGTTCAGCGCTTTGAGTCCCTGGTGGGCATAGGTATCGTCATCATGAATTTTAAATGGAGGGGAGTGACTGATGAGAATATCCAGCTTGCGGCCAAAGCGAACCTGGTTGACCAGCAAACTTAACAATAACCTGTAAGCTCGAAAAAAAGCCTGTTCTTGCGTGTATTGGTTGACCCCATCAGGGCGGTAGCGAATACTTCCGCCCAGGCCGGCCAGCAAAAGTCCGCGTGAATAAGTGGTTTTCAGATCCAGGTTCCGGCCGCCTTCGGCATGCGAGAGAGAATGAAAAACATTGTACTCAGGGTCATGATTGCCAGGCACGTAGTATAGCGGGACGCTCAATACGGTGATAAGATACTCCAGATAAGTATAAGGTAGATCGCCACAGCCAAGAACCAAGTCCACGTCTTGAAAATGCCCGTCCGCAGACAGCGCATAGATGCGTTCCACCACCTGGTCACTTACAGCGAGTACTTTGGTCATATTTATGGTTCATTTTGCCGCAGATTGGCAATCTGTGCAAGGGAACTTACAAAACAGTAATCGTCATGTAGGATAAACCGGGGTAAACTTATGTGGGGAGTTGCCAAACCCCTAAGTGCCTACTATAATAAATCAATACTCAACCAGTTCGCTGCATAAAATAGCGGCGCTTGTTATAACATTGCAGGAGTTTTCACTGGAAACACAACATATATCAATGCCGGAAGACAGAAACGGAAGAGAACCCCCTCGACGGCAACTTGAGTCAGGTGCTACCCTTTTTAAGCGCTACTTGATCCAGGAAGTCATAGGGGTTGGTGGTATGGGCTCTGTATACCGTGCTCGCGATTTACATTTCCCAAACGTGGTGAAATTGGTCGCGGTCAAAGAGATGGTTAACACCGCGCCGGATCCGCTTGTGCGAAAAACCATCGTTCAAAATTTCGAGCGGGAAGCGAATATACTGGCAACGCTTAATCATGTGGCTATTCCGCGCATCTATGATTATTTCTCAGAGTCAGATCGTTCCTACCTTGTGCTCGAATATATCCACGGTAAAGACCTGGAAGCCGTGATCAGTGATACAAACAGTTTTTTGCCCGAGGAACAAGTACTGACCTGGGGCATTTTACTTTGCGATGTACTTGCCTTCCTGCACAACCACAAGCCCGATCCGATCATCTTCCGCGATATGAAACCGTCGAATGTGATGGTCGATCACAACGGCGATATAAAATTGGTGGACTTTGGCATTGCCAAGACCTTCCAATCCGGGCAAAAAGGGACGATGATCGGCACTGAGGGATATTCACCCCCTGAACAATATCGCGGCGAGGCTACGCCCGTGGCTGATGTGTACGCATTGGGCGCTACGTTGCATCACGCCCTGTCCCGCCGCGACCCGCGCATGGAGCCGCCTTTCTCGTTCGCAGAACGCCCGTTGCGAAAAATCAATCCTGCGGTTTCTGCCGAAGTGGAAGCTGTTGTTTCAAAGGCACTGGAATACAATCCCGAAGACCGCTTCCCCAGCGCAAGCGACATGAAGGATGCTCTACTGGCCGCTGCACATAAAACCGGGATCTTGTCAAAAGTTGCGACAACATCTATTAGCAAGGGGAACGGCATCAAACCTTTGTGGACGTTCAAGTGTGAAGATGAAATCCGCAGCACGCCCTTGAACTATAAGAACACGATCTATATCGGTTGCTACGATAACAACCTGTATGCCATCAACGCAGCCGATGGAAAATTTTTGTGGAAATACCCCACCGAAGGCGGGATTGTTTCCAAACCCAGCGCATACGAAGACAACATCTACTTTGGTTCAGAAGATAGCCGTATGTATGTCGTGAGCGCGCGCTCGGGCAAAGTGGTGTGGACGTATTTCACTGATGGTCCGGTACGTTCATCCGTGCGCATTGCAGAAGGCCACATTTTTGTAGGTTCTGACGATCAATACCTGCATGCAGTTAACCTGAACACGGGACGGCTGGCCTGGAAGTTTGAAACTTCAGATCCCGTTCGCTCAACGCCATTTGTTGCCAACGAATTGGTCTATGTGGGCAACGAAATGGGCGATTTCCTGGCAATTGACTTTCGGGGCAATTTGAAATGGCGCTTCCGCGCAAAACGAGCCATTACCTCATCCCCAGTCATCAGTGGTCAAATGATCGTCTTTAGTTCCCTGGATAGTACGCTTTATGCCCTTGATCACCGCAATGGTTTCATCATTTGGCGCTTCAGGCTGGGCAAAGGCTCCATTTCCTCCCCCTACGTAAGCGATGACATGGTATTTGTCGGCGCGGCAGATGGGTTTATCTATGCAGTCGAAGCAAGAACAGCCAAAGAAGTTTGGCGCTTCCGTACGGAACACCAGGTTAGCAGCTCGCCGGTTGTATACAAAGACTCTCTCTATTGCGGCTCGGTGGATGGATACCTGTATTGCCTGGAATACCGCACCGGGCGTCTGCGCTGGAAGTTTGGAACAGAGGGCCAGATCATCGGCTCTCCCTTGGTGTATGATGATATTGTCTATGTTGGTTCAACCGACCACCAGGTTTATGCATTACTTGCCTGAGAAGGAGATATTATTGTGATGGAATTTTTCCGCAAACTATTCGGTGGTCGAGCTGCTCCAGTCACAGAATCGGTTACTACAGCCCCCCTTACCGATCAACAAATCCAATCAATTTTATACAGCAAAAGCGCACAATTTGATTTGCAGCAACTGGTGTCTGCCTCAGGACAATCGGTTGGTAAACAGCGCGAGCTAAACGAAGATAGTCTTTTTGCCCTAACAACAACCCTGGCTGGCAATTCAGGCAGTTTACCTTTAGGGTTATATATCATTGCAGATGGAATGGGTGGCCATCAGTATGGCGAGGTGGCCAGCAATGCAGCCATCCGCACTGTTGCCGGCCATATCATACGCAAGTTCCAGCCTTACTTGTTCAGTCTCAAACCTACCCCGCCCGAAGAATCCCTGCAAGAAATCATGCAGTCTGCAATTAAAGAGGCGCAGAAAACTATTCAAGTTGAGGCTCCTAGCAGCGGCACCACGCTGACAGCAGCCCTGGTACTGGGCCAACAAGTAACCATTGCCCACGTGGGTGACAGCCGTGCTTATAACGTTTTCTCCGACGGGCGCACAGAGGTGATTACGCGCGACCACTCCCTGGTCAAACGCCTGGAAGAGCTTGGGCATATCAGCGCAGATGAAGCCGAAAACTACCCTCATCGCAACGTTCTTTATCGCGCGCTCGGGCAGGGTGAAATCCTCGAACCTGACATCTTCACCGTAGCCTTCCCCCAGACAGGTTACCTTATGCTCTGTAGTGATGGCTTATGGGGTGTTGTAGCCGAGCAAGATATGCAACGCATGATCAAAGACGCACCCAATTTGCAGCGTGCCTGTCAAAATCTGGTCGAGGCGGCGAATGCGGCCGGTGGGCCAGACAATATCAGTGTCATTATCGTGCAGTTGATTGGATAAAATGCCCATAAACCCGGATTACTACGTCGCCCTTGGCGTAGCACGCAACGCAACCCAGGAGGAAATCAAGCAGTCTTATTACCAAGCTGCGCAACGTTTGCATCCGGACAAAAACAAAGCGGCAGGAGAGACTGAAATCTTTCTTGAAATCCAGCAAGCATATGAAACGCTTTCCAATCCCAAACGACGCAAAAAGTACGATGCCACACTGCCACCAGAAGAAGAGCCATCTTTACCGGTAAGATATAAAATCCATTACAGCCGACCCAACCTGGTTCGCTTGAACGAACCGCAGATGTTGTACGTGCTCTTGGAAATCACGCCTCAGCAAAAATCAGAGGAAATCCCTGCGCCGCCATTGAATGTCAGTCTGGTGCTCGACCGCTCTACGTCCATGAAAGATGAAAAAATGGACATAGTTAAAAATGCGGCCATCAAAGTCATGCGGAATCTGCGCTCTCAAGATATTTTCAGTGTGGTCACCTTCAGTGACCGGGCAGAAGTTTTAATCCCCGCTTCGTACTCGTTCGACAAAAGCAAACTCGAGGCCCGCATCCGAATGTTACAGCCGGGGGGCGCAACCGAGATTTACCAGGGCATGCAGGCGGCCTATGATGAAATCCAGCGTAATGCCAGCCATGAACGTGTCAACCATATCATCCTGCTGACCGATGGCCATACATACGGGGATGAACAGGAGTGCATCAAACTGGCAGAACGAGCTGCCAAACAAGGGATTGGCATCAGTGCAATGGGTATCGGGAAAGAATGGAACGATGTGTTCCTGGACACCCTGGCCAAACGCACCGGTGGAAGCAGCCGCTATATTTCCCGCACCGAAGACATCCAACGCTTTCTGGTGGAAAAATTCGACACACTGGCACGCATCCTGGCCGATGATGTTATCTTGGACTTCAAGGAGACAACCGGCGTTGAATTGGCCTATGCGTTTCGGACTCAACCTGAAACTGGTCCGCTGCCGATAGAAGGAGCCATCCACCTCGGCCCGGTCCTGCAAGATTCCACTCTGAACATTCTCTTCGAATTTCGCATTGATCCATCGCTGACAAAAGAGGATATGATTCAGGTGCTGCGAGGCACACTCAAACTCGCGATCGCCGCCCTACCAACGCCGATTCAGCCTATTCGGATCGAATTTTCACGTGAGGTGAAAGAAGAGGCAGACACCACAATACCACCGTCCGCCATGATCATCCAGGCCCTTGGCAAACTAACCCTGTACCGCATGCAAGAAAAAGCTCATATGGAAGTGGACCAAGGTCAGTTTGAACTCGCTGCCCAGCATATGAAGCAACTTGCGACAAGTTTATTATCACAGGGCGAACGGGGTCTGGCACGCACAGCCTTGATAGAAGCCGAGAATATTGAGAAAATGCAGGCCTTTTCCGAAGAAGGAAGTAAAGAAATCAAATATGGCACACGGGCTCTTATAATGCCATAGGAAAAGAAGGAAGAACTGGTATGATCGTATGCCCCAACTGTACACATGAAAACTTAGACGGGACTGTATTTTGCAGTGATTGCGGCACGCAATTGACTGGTATAGACCCCATAGTCACACAAAACATCTCGGAAGATCAAATAACGCGGGATCTAATACGAACCAGCGTATTCCCAAAAGATCTCGAGGCGTGGGCCGCCATTCACCTGACCGATAGCGGGCAAATCCTGCCCCTCTCAGATCGCGAAGAATTCACGCTGGGACGTATCAGTGAGGCCCAACCCATCATGCCGGATATCGATCTGACGCCCTATCAGGCCTACGCCTGTGGTGTTTCACGCTTACATGCAGTTCTAAGGAAAGAAGAAAGTCAAGTCTATATTATGGACCTGGGTTCATCGAATGGAACATATTTGAACGGTGTACGTTTAAAACCAAACGACAGCCAGGCCCTTAATCATGGTGATATCCTTTCCCTGGGTAAACTCAAAATCCAAATCCTGCTAAAGAATCCCTAACAGAAAAGGTGCACGAATGCCACATACCGTTATCTTACATATCGCAAACGAATCCGCCATCATCGGTGAAGTAGATGAGCTACCCAAGCCAACCGATGTTATCATCACAGTCCACAACCCGCGCCAGAAAGATGGAAAAGACCTGCACTACCTGGAGAACAACGTCGTCGAGGTGATCTGGCCCTTATACCGCATTAGCTTCATCGAAATTCTGGCAGGCGAGGAAGAAGACCAAATCATCGGATTCGTAAGGGAGTAAGTATGCCAGACGATTTTGAACGCCGCCGCATCCTGGTGGTCGACGACGAAGAACGCATGGTCCGTTTCATTCGTATGAACCTGGAACATGATGGCTTCCAGGTCAGTGAGGCATTCAATGGGAAACAGGCTATTCAAAAGATACGCGATGTAACCCCCGATTTGATCCTGCTGGATGTGATGATGCCCGACCTGGATGGTTTCGAAGTGTTGGAAACCGTCCGCGAGGTGAGCAATGTGCCGGTCATCATGTTGACAGCCAAAGGCGAGGAAGATGATCGTGTGCGCGGCCTGGAACTGGGCGCGGACGATTATGTTACCAAGCCGTTCAGCCCACGCGAACTGGTCAGCCGCGTAAAGGCGGTGTTACGTCGCACGGAAAGCGCCAGCGGTTCGATGCACGGACTGATCGAAGTGGACGACCGTCTCAAGATCGACTTTGATCGCCGCGAAATCTGGCTGGAAGGTAAGCTGGTAAAGCTACGTCCTACAGAATACCGCATGCTCTACCATTTGGTACAGAATGCGGGTTGGGTCGTTACCCACGACCAGTTGCTGACCAAGGTCTGGGGGTACGAGTATCGCGATGAGCCGCATTACGTCCGCCTGTATATCAACTACCTGCGCCAGAAATTGGAAGCTGATCCGTCCAATCCCAGGTACATCCTGACCGAGCGCGGCGTAGGTTACCGGTTCGTGGATTTTCGGAGAGAGAACAAGGAATAGCAGTATAAGCAATTAAACGGGAGCAGTTTCAGAATCCCGAATGAAGCGAACAGGGCGCGTCTCGCATAGCATCACGGCACGCCCTGTTTTATACCCCGCGGGCATTATATCCGCCCTTGTCAGACATCTTCGTCTGGGCTATACTTTTTATCCGACCATCATGGAGGCATAACCTTAATGGCAAAACAAAGGATCATACTGGTGGATGACCATGAAGTCGTCCGCTTGGGGTTGAAGTCACTGTTGGAACGACATCCGCAGTTTGAAGTCGTTGGAGAGGCGAATTCGGCGCGCGATGCACTGGAACAGGTGGCAGCCCTGGAGCCAGATGTGGTTGTCATGGATATCCGCCTGCCGGGCACATCGGGGATCGAAGCCTGCGAGCAGATCGTCGACCAACATCCGAATACCAAAGTTATCATGCTGACCTCGTACGCCGAGGATGAGATGTTGTTCTCGGCCATCCGCGCCGGGGCTTCGGGCTATGTGCTCAAGCAGATCGCCAGCGAGGAACTGGTCAAGGCTATCGAAGCGGTTGGACGCGGCGAAGCGTTGCTCGACCCGGCTGTAACGCAGCGCGTGTTCCAGGAAGTCCGCCGGGCAGTGAAGGAAGAGGAGGCTTCGGCCTTTGCACACCTGAGCCAGCAGGAAAAGCACGTGCTTCTGCTGGTGTCGGAAGGCAAGACCAACCGCGAGATCGCGAAGAATTTGTTCCTTGGGGAAGGCACGGTGCGCAACTACGTCAGCAGCATCCTTTCCAAGCTGGGGGTCAACAACCGCGCGGAGGCTGCCGCCTATGCGGTGGAACATAGTTTGCGCGAATATATTTCAACCTAGACGACAATGACCTGCGCCCCGCGCAGGTTTTTTCTTGTCTACGAAGTGACACAAATTTCACGCAGGGGAGTTCATGCGCTACTTTCCCGACAATTGACCTGTTCCCGGTTTATATCCCCGCCTGAAAATTATGGTTTTCTGCTAAGAAAAAACGTAATTTCCAGCCGGGGGTATTATATAATCAACTCCATGCCCAAAACTGATACCTCCATCCTCTTCCTCGGCAAAGCCGATGACCCCGACTGCGCCCGCGCGCTGGCCTTCTGCCAGGAGCGTTTCACAAACGTGACGCACTGCCTCGGCGTGTGGGGCGATCCGCTGCCCGAAGCCGCCCGAAAC
>JAFGKO010000016.1 GCA_016928525.1 Anaerolineales bacterium
ATCGCAAGTGGGGCACCCCGCAGCCGATCATTGTCCGCAACCCTGGCATGGGACTGGGCGTGGCGCTGCTGCAGGGCTTTGGCTCGTATTCGTACCAGGTCGGCGACCCGCAACAGTTCGTCACCCAACTGGTCGGCGCGCAGGGCGCTTATACTACAAACCAGATTGAAGACCGGCTGCGTACCATGCTGCTTTCCAAACTTCAGGATATCCTCGGTGAAACCACCGCTGCCAGCAGTGTCGTTGAACTCATCGGCCTGACCGAGGAACTCGGCGCCGGCGTACGCGCCAAAGCCCAGGATGACTTTGCTGCCATCGGCCTGACGCTCAAATCCTTCTACATTGGAAACCTGAAACCGTCCGAAAAGTCCGCTCAGGAACTGCGTGACATGGGCATGCTGGATATGGCCACTTACACCCAGCTCCAGGCCGCGGATGCCATGCGCGACGCAGCCCAGAATCCCAGTGGCGGTGCCGGTTTGACGGCTGGCATTGGCGCTGGTATGGGCATTGGCAACCTGATGCAACAGGCCACTTCCGGTGCAGTGGCTTCCCAACAACAGGCCGCATCAAGCGGGGCAGCTGCCAAGGGCACTCCCGATGTGATGACCCCATCCGAAGCTGCGGCAATTTTAAAGGTTTCCGAAGAAGATATCATCGCCGCAATTAACGATGGCTCACTCAAAGCCAAGAAACTGGGCAACGCTTACCGCATTAGCAAGGCGGCTCTGGAAGAGTTTTTGAATAGCTAAACAAGGCAATGTTTCAGGGCGGGTCTTAGACCCGCCCTGAGCTTCTTCTGGCAGCCTGGCGTGTTGAGCCTGTCATAACGCGGGAACAATTAACCATGACAGGTGAGTTCTTACTGTAATCCGTATACAACAAACCAAGAAATTTCCCGTATACCTTACCAAGAACATCTTGCATGAAGGAGAAGGCCCGTGCCCATTTGGCTTGATACCACCATTCATATCCTCGCCGTCCTGACTATGCTAGTCGGACTGTTTGGCCTGATCGTCCCCATCTTCCCCGGTAACGTGGTCATGTGGCTGGCCGCATTGACTTACGGTCTGATTTTCGGGTTCGGAAGATTGGGCGGTGTCATGTTTGCGATCATCACCGTGCTTATGATTGCAGCAGTCCTGGCCGACAATGTCTTGATGGGCGCCAAGGCCCGCGAAAAAGGCGCAGCCTGGGGCTCGATCATCCTAGCGTTGATCGCAGGCGTTGCCGGAACCATGCTGCTCCCGCCAGTTGGTGGTCTTATTGCTGCGCCGCTGGCACTGTACTTGATGGAGTTGCAACGCCTGGGAGATGCGGACGAAGCCAAAACGGTAGTCAAGGCTTTGCTCATCGGTTGGGGTTTGGCTTTTATCGTACGCTTCGGCCTGGGAGTCGTGATGTTCGCGCTCTGGGGGATTTGGGCTTATTTCGGATAGAGGAAATCACCGCGAAGGAACGAAGAACGCGAAACAAAATCCACGGGCGAAGGTTTTCCCTTCGCTCTTTTTTAGACTTCGTCTCTTCGCGTCTTCGCGGTTATATGTTTCTCAAATGAACTATTCCAGATCAGCCATCACATCTGGGATGGCTTCCAGCACATCCCCGGCCAAAACAGAAGCGGTCGAGCCCAGGTCATCCCCGGCGATCAGCCCGGCCTGCGCATGGATCCAGGCCCCGGCCACTGCGGCATCATAGGCCTCCAGGCCTTGCGCCATCAAACCTATGATCAAACCTGCCAACACATCACCCGTCCCGGCGCGCGCCAGCGCAGGGGAAGCCACGGGAATGACAGTCGCCCCTCCATCTGGCGCAGCGATGACAGTGAAGGCGCCTTTCAACACGATCACATGCCCCCATTCCTGCGCAAAGCGCATAGCAATTCCGATGCGATCAGCCTGGATTTCTTCGGTAGACAAACCGGTCAACACGCTCATCTCACCGGGATGGGGCGTCAGTACCGCAGGCGCGGGTAAGGACTTGTACCACGCCTCTATTTGCGCCAGCAATTTCAACCCGTCCGCGTCGATCACCATCGGGGGTAAATGCGCAGCAGCATCTTCTTTTTTCTCATCCATTTCCCGCAAGAAGCCGATTCGACCGGAAGTCTTTTTCGGAGCCGTTTCGCCTGTCAACAGATCCTTCAAAAATTCCTGCGTAGTATCTTCCATCCCAAAGCCAGGACCAACCAACAAAGCCGTTGCGCGCTCGAAATGTTTCGTCAGTGTCTTTGCGGCTTCACGCGCGATAAATCCACGCTCGTGCGGCAGCAGGGCCCAGGTTGCTTCCGGGAATTGACCGGCCAGCGCGCTATGTAACATAGCCGGGACTGCCATGGTCACTAGCCCGGCGCCCACGCGATACGCAGCTTTCCCGGACAGGGTAGCTGCTCCCGTATAGTTGACCGAACCGGCGGCGATCAGCGCCGTCCCGAAGGTGCCCTTATGGGCATCCAGCGGGCGTTCCGGTAGTAATCCAAAAACCAACCCCTCGTCAGCCACTTCCGTTCTGACAGCCTCCAAAGCGGACAAATTATCTGGCAGACCAATGTCCACCACATGCAATTCACCTGCATATTCGAAGGCAGGCAATTTCAGCAAACCCTGCTTGATCGCCGCCATCGTGACGGTCATATCCGCAGGAACACATTCGTCAGCGGTTTCGCCTGTGTCACAGTCCACGCCGGAGGGGCAATCCACGGCAATGACAAAAGGTGGCTCTTCGAGGGTTTCCAACACAGCATTGACCGCAGCCAGCAGGACCGCAATATCCTCTTTCAATGGTAGCTTGATCCCTGTTCCCAATATACCGTCCAGCAATACATCGGATGTTTCAACAAAGGTTGCCAGCGCATCATACTTTTCATCCTTTTCGGCATAAAGGATTTCACCACCAGCTGTCTCGAGCCGCTTGACCAATTCGTCGGCCTTGCGCTTGATGAGATAGGCGCGCGTTCGCCAGCCGTTTGCGGCCAGATGCTCCAAGGCCACCAGCGTATCGCCGCCATTGTTTCCTGGTCCGACCAGGCCGAAGGCCTCTAGGTCTTCCTCCCCTTCATAAAATAAACCCAGGATGACATTTGCCAGGCCGTCTCCGGCGTTCTCCATCATTTGGGCATAGGACAGGCCGTTGGCGTCGGCTTCTTTTTCAATGGCGAGCATCTCAGGGACAGTAACCAGTTTCATGCGAAACTCCTCCGCAAAGTTATTTGTTTTTGATCAACTAATATTATCAACACATCTCCTCGCCAATGTTGCAGCCACGTCCATTCGATACTCAGCGCTGCCCCACTCGTCTGTTGCTTCGTGGAAAGTGTTGCGGGCTGCCGCCTCGAGGCCCTCGGCTTCGGTGCCGTCCATGGCGAGCAGGGGGGTCTTTCCATAGCCGCCCAGGGCGAGGCGGGTTCGCCCCGAGGGCCAAGCGGCCAACGCTGCGCAGACGATAGGTTTGTCGGCGGGTGTGCGGGCAACAGATTCTAAGGCCAGATTAACGTTGAGGGGGATGGTGATATTGGTGATCAGTTTGCCGCGCAGGGTATCGTCACGTAAGGGCAGGAAACTGCCAATTTCAATTTCTTCATCATCCGGCTGCGCTGTTAGTTTTGCATCTAGCGCCAGCATGACGGTTGCAAAAGTGGAGCGCCCATCGGCAGCGACCAGCGTCCCGGCAATGGTAGCCGCGTTGCGGATATTGAGCGGGGCTTCCAGTTTGATGGAGATTTTCAATGCGTCAGGCACATCAGATGATTCGAGCAGTTGCTGCAAGGTAACGGTTGCGCCAATTTCGAGCGAGTTGCCTTTGGGAGTGAGCGTGTTCAAGCCAAGGGCTTGCAGGTCCACAACTTTAATGGGAGCAAGCCCGGGCCTGGAAAGAAGCGTCCCGCCACCGAGGGGCAGGGTGTCGGGTTGTTCGAGGAAGTCCAGCGCTTCTTTCAGAGATTTGGGTCTGTGATAAGCAGTGATCATAGTCTCTCCTGGAATAGTTGACGCTTTAAGTATAAATGCAAAACCCATAAAAAGCCCGATAGGTTTACGTGACAATATAGTGAGAAGTGCCACAATATCTACCCTGCTTAAAATTATAGAGCGACGACTCTCAGACGTCGCTCTATGTCTGGTTTGCGCTGTTTATCCCGGCGGCTCGATGGCCTCGATTTCCGGCAGAAGGAATTCTTCTTTCAGAGCCTGCACGATGATTTCAAACTCGTCACCGTTGCTGTAATGCCCGGAGAAACGCCAGACAGGTTGGATATAGGTGGGTTCGGTGTTCGTGTCGGAAACAACGTAGCGGGGATCCTTGAAGTAGTAAGCCAACTCTACTTCTTCGATGGTTGCCGTTGGAATCTCGTAATCCGTCGGATTCGGCGGTTCGTCCATGACATACGGCTGATCCGAGGTGATTTGCATCTCTTGCGGCTGCCCGTTCTTCGGACTGACCGCCATGCTGGCGCTAAATATTCGCAAGACAGGGTAACCGCCGAAAGTTTCATCGGGAATGGCAAGTACTTCCAGCAGCACTTGATCACCCAAGTTGCCAACTATTCCATGAGAATCTGGCTCTCCGTAAGAAGTGAATTGAACGTAGGTTTTTCCTTCTGTCGTTGTAATGGTTATAGCGGATTGTCCCTGTACGTTAATCATGCCTTGTGTTCCCTGAACAACCTGGAAATTCAGGTCAGGATAGGGGATTTCGTAGCGATCCACTCTAACCGTGATAGCGCCGGCACTATCTACATTTTCTATTGTGCCCCAAATATCTACCGGGCGGTTGTGATATTTCTCCAGTTCTTCCAGGCTAGCGCCTTCGAGCAGCAAATAGCTGAATTGGTTTGCCTGGGGTGAGATAAAGCTGTACTCGGTACGTTGGCTTCCATCCGGTTTGCGATAGATGTTCACCATGATGATCCCGCGTTGACCCTCGATCTGCTGGCCGACAGGTGACTGTTCCGCTTGCGCGCCGGGGATGATGAGCGCCTGACCGATAAAGATTGTCGCTTCAGCCAGGTCGTTTGCCTGCATCAATTCTTCGACAGTGATGCCATGATCGTACGCGATCTTGCTGAGCGTATCACCATTCTGCACAACATACTCGCTCGCTTCTAAGCTGGCTGGTAGCGGTGTAGGGAATGGAACGGGCGTACCTGTCAGGTTGAGTTGATAGAATCCTGTTCCGCCACCGCCACCGCCGCCTCCCTGGCCTGCGCGGTTGTCGAGCGATTTCCAGTCGAATGTATCTCCACGGGTGATGCCGATCACGAAAGCGTTTTCCATCGGCAAAGGAAGGTCTGCGGGCACATCGGGAAGGACGAGCCTGAGGTCATCGGGTGTGGTAATTGTCGCCTGATCGCCCTCGCGTTGGATCGTCCCTTGCAGGCCCTCTTCGTAACCATTGTATACCTGCCAGCTCTCGATGTTGAAAACTTCCCAACCGTCAACCGTCTGGAATTGACCTGTGGCTTCGACAAATGTGTTTTCCATGGACTCGCCTACACCACCCAGGTTGCCTGTGGCTGTATAGTCGTCCAACGTAACCAATGGCGCGCTGCCCTCTAGTGACTTGACAGCGTTCATCCAGCCGTAAACTGTGATGGTCTGGTTCTGTGGCCGAGGGCGATACCAGGTTTGGATTGGCGCACTCACAGAATGTCCGCTTTCCATGATTCCAATCGAGGCATCGGGGTCGAGCAGTTTTTGAAAGGCTTCTTCTGCTGTGTAGATTCCAAAGGTTCCAAGAGGCGAATAATCTACCAGACTGGCGTTCACTGAAAGAATCCCTTCCTGGTTGAATTTGAAGAGCAACCCGCTGAATTTGAAATGTTCGTTGTAGAGGCTGAACCCATCCGGTGTGAGGGGCAGAGCGTAATAGTCGCCATACAACTCGGAAGCTGCGATACTGTAATCAAAGCTGAACCCATGCTCGCTCAAGAACGCATCAATGAGCGTTTCGGCGTTTGGGTGCTCCAGCGTCACGTCCAGATTATTCGACTTCGCGTAATCGGGGTAGTAGGTGAAATAGCGGTCAGAGCGGACATACAGCCGTTGGTTTCCGTCCACAATCAGGAAGTTGGTCGTACCCGGCAATTCGCCCGGAGTTTCGTAGAGTTGCCCGTTCAATCTCAATTGTCCTGCCAGCGCGCGGGCGCTTTCGAGGGTAGCCGGTTGCTCGGGTTCCAGTTGATACACATTTGCTTCTGCAGGTTCCTCCGGCAGGGCGGCGGAGAGATATAAAGTTGTTCCGTGCCGTTCGTATCCATCGCCGGGCGGGACCGGAGTGGCTTCGCTTTCAGGATTTGGAACAGGAGGCTGTACAGGAGAAATGGTTGGAACCCCTGTTTCTCCTGCGGCTGGCTGGTAATTTGGCGCTAAGGAGCGAACAGCCCAGTTCAGGATAAGCACAGCGCCGATAACCAGGATGGCCCAGCCGATGGCCGGGATGATTTTGAATTGCGAGCTTTGTTCTGGTTGCTTGTTTTCAGGGTGTGCCTGTTTCAAGGAGGCCTCCAGACTTGATTGGAAGAGCGGGTTGACCTGGATAGATCCTGCGCCAGATTGCAAAAGGTCTGACACCGATTGATCTTCAGGGGGGAGTTGGCGCAATAACTCATCATTCATATTCAACCTCCAGCGAAAGGGAGGTGCGCTCGCGCAGGTCGTGCAGGCCTCGCGAGAGCAACATTTTCACCGCGGCTTCACTTTTGCCGAGCACTCGTCCGGCTTCAACAGCGTTCAACCCGCCGAAATAACACAGGATGAGCGCTTCGGCCCGTTCGGGACTGAGCTGTCTCAGCGCATTGCGGATGCGGTCCAGTTGCAGGCGTTGAGACGCCGCTTTATCGGTTGGCAGGTCAGGGGTCGGGATGTGCAGCGCCGCCTCCAGCGGGACCTCTGGTCTGCTCCCACGGAAGAATAATGCCTGCTTCCGGGATGCAATCCCCATGATCCAGGCTGCAAAGGAGCCACTGCCGCGAAACGAGCGGATGCCCTCCAGCGCGGCCATGAAGGTCTGCGAGGTCAAGTCCTCTGCGTCTTTGTCGTTGCCGGTATGCGCCATGTGATAGCGGTAGACCTGCGTCACGTGGCGGCGGTAGAGTTCGGCAAACGCCTCCGCATCGGTATGAGCCTGACGGGCAAGCTGGATTTCATCCATCGGTGAAGTTTTGGTTTTTAGAGACACGAGGGTGGTCATGAACCTCCTGCAACATGTATCGCGCGCTGTTAATATGTTGCAGGCAGGTGCGAAAAAGTAACAGGGAACTTGATCTAATCCGGATAGACTTTCCAGCCGAGTTCTTCCAGGTTGGTGGAATCCAGCATTTCCGTGGGAACATTGATCAGCAGGGTTCTTGCCTCGGCCAGCAGGGTTCCATTTTCGTCATAAATCCCCGCCCAGCCCTCGGCCATTTTACCTTTGGATTTGCCCGCTTTGCCGACGATCTTGAGCGGCTTCCCGATCGGCACGTTCTTGCGGTATTTCACTTCCAACTTGCCCGTGAACATGAAACGCGGCTCCGCTGGGCTGCCCATGTGAGCGCGACCTGATATCTCGTCCAGGATGGATGCGACAATACCGCCATGCAAAACTCCTGGATAGCCCTGGAAATGCTCGGGTGCGGTGTAGGTCGTTTCGATCACGCCGGGCTCGGTCTGGTAAATTTTGAGCTTCAAGCCGACCGGGTTTTCCAAGCCGCAGATGAAGCAGTGACGTGAATTAGGCTGTTTGAGTTTGTCTGTCAAGTTATTTTTCTCCCCAGTGAATAGCAATTGTCCCAAGCATCAATACTTCATAATTGATTTTCTTGAATCCTACTGCCGCCATGCGGACGGCCAATTCCTTCGCTGTGACGAATTCTTCGGTCGAATCCGGCAGGTAGTTGTAAGCGTCCCTGAACCCGGAGAGCAGCCCGCCAAGCAAGGGGATGACCACGTGCATGTGCAGCCAGATGAACGGCGAGAGCAGGTTGCGCTTTGGTTTTGTGGTATCCAGGATGACGATCCGCCCGCCGGGCCTTAACGTGCGATGCTGTTCCTTGAGTGCTTGCTGGATGTCGCCCACATTGCGCATCAAAAAACCAGAAACAATCGCATCGAAAGTTTTATCTCTGAATGGGAGCTTGAGCGCATCTGCCGCGGACCAGGGCAGGCTTCCGTTAAACTGGCCGACTCGCATCATCTCGAGCGTGAAATCCGCTGCCACGACCCTGGCTTTGGGTTGTTGCTTGAGCGCTTCGCGGGCCAAATCCCCGGTGCCAGCGCCAAGGTCGAGCAAGCAGGCATTCGGTTGTAATCTGGCTCGCCGAACGACTTGTTCTCTCCAGCGTGTATCTTGCCCGACGGTCATCAGACGGTTCATAATGTCGTAGCGATGGGCGATGCGGGCGAACATATCCTGCACGTACTCGCCGCGTTCTTTTCCGGTAAGGTGGGTCATAGGACTCCTGTAAATGGCAAATCCTTGCGAAGGCTCCAAACCTTCGCAAGGATGCTATTATAACGGTGATATACTCGCGAGCATGTCCCAATCCGAACGGCCCCTTTCCCGTTTCCAAATCTGGATTTTGGCCACGCGCCCCAAAACCCTGCCCGCCGCTGCCTCCGGTGTGGTGACCGGCACGGCGCTGGCTTTGGGCGATGGGCACTTCCGGCCCGGTCCGGCGCTGGCGGCCTTGCTGGTAGCATTGTTATTGCAGATTGGCAGCAACCTGGCCAATGATGTCTACGACTATGAACGTGGCGCGGATGCGGGCGAGCGCCACGGCCCCATGCGGGTGACGCAGGCGCAATTGCTGACACCGTCGCAGGTCAAGACCGGGATGTTGGTAGTGTTTGGCTTGTCCGCTTTGCTGGGTTTGTACCTGGCGTTTGTAGCAGGCTGGGTGGTCATCCTGATCGGCTTGGCGGCTATCTTATCAGCAATTGCCTACACAGGCGGGCCGTTCCCGCTCGGCTATTACGGGTTGGGGGATTTATTCGTCTTTATCTTCTTCGGCGTAGCCGCCGTGGCCGGGACGTACTTCGTGCAGGCCGGTTCGGTCAGCGCGGAGGCCTGGTGGATGTCCCTGCCTATCGGCTGGTTGATTGTGGATCTCCTGGTGGTCAACAACCTGCGTGACATTAATGCCGACCGCGCCGCGGGAAAACACACGCTTGCCGTCCGTTTTGGGGAGTGGGGTTCGCGGGTTCAATATTTTGTCTTGTTAGTTGCTTCTTACTTGATTTTGCCCGGATTAGCTCTCTCGGGTGTCCTGCCCTGGACCAGTTTACTCGCCTGGCTCTCGTTCCCGCTGGGGTGGCGGACATGGCAGATCGTACGGAAGCAGGCCGGACGTCCGCTTAATGCGGCGCTGGCTGGCACTGGACAGACGACGCTGGTTTATAGTCTGCTGTTTTTTGTGGGAATGCTTCTTTCTAGCTAAACCTGCCCTGTATTATTTCCATCACCCGTTCGGGTTCTTTTGTAGAGAAAGCAATTTCCTGTACAGGCCCCTTTTTCTCTTTGAGCGTTACCACCACGCGGGGATATTCCAGGAAATTGAAAAAAGCCCGGTATTTCCCTTTTATCCACATAAAATGGATGCCTGCACCGCCAAAGCGCCATATCGTATCTTCGTCGCGGTAACAATTCTTGATGTTTGCTATGGCTATTTTCCATGTGAAAATACCGAAGGTGAGTTGCAGAGTTTCAGGCGTAAGCTGGATTTTGAGCCTTCGGTAATTGAACGAGTAGAACAAGAAGAAAGCGAAGAAGCACAGAAATACAATCGTCCATGTGCTGACCCCGGTGACCGTCCAGCGCCATATGGAAAGCAACAAGAAGACGACTGCGAGTACTATGAAAAGCGCTTCCGTTTTAGATGATGAAAGCTCTTCTGTGTGAACGACTTCGGCCATCGTATCTCCTTTCTTGAGAGATTATTGTTATCCAACAAACTTCCACGGGCACAGCCGTTTTTCCATCCAATCCACTGTGAAATACAGTCCCAGCCCCAACAAAGACATCGCCAGCACGCCCGCATACATGGCGGGATAGTCCAACAAGGTGCTGCCGTTGTAGTAAATGTAATAACCGAGCCCTTTGCGTGTAGCGAACAACTCGGCAATGTACAGCACCGCCACCGCCGTGCCCACGGACTGGCGCAACGCAGTCAGGATGGCGGGCAGGCTGGCGGGCAGGTACACAAAGCGGAACAGCGCTCGCCGCCCCGCGCCCAGGCTGCGCAGGCTTTGCAGCAACTGAGGGGCGAGTCCCGCCGCCTGGTCACGCACCAGTACCACGATCTGGAAGAACAGGATCAGGAAGATGACCACGATCTTGGCCAGGTCACCGATGCCCAGGAAGAGCAGCACAACCGGCACAAAGACCACTTTTGGGATGGGATACAACAGGTAAATGACGGGGGAAAAGATGCGGTTCAAACTCTTGGACCCGCCGATTGCCAGCCCCGCCGGGACCGCTGTTACCACCGACAGTAGCATCCCCGCCGCCACGCGCCACAAGCTGGCCGCAAAATGGACGGGCAGTTCACCGCCGAGTTCCTTGAAAAAGACCTCCAATACCACGATGGGCGTGGGCAAAATCGGACGGTCCACCAGCATGGCCGCAATTTGCCAGATGACCAGCAACCCTAGACTGGCGAGCAACACGTCACGCCGTTTCATGCGACAACTCTTTGCGTAGTGTCTGGCACAACGTTTGATATTTCTTGCTCTCGCGATAATTTGCCTCTCCGGCGGTTGGGTTTCCGAAAATGTGTGCTTCTCTACTCGGCGGCGTGCCCAGTAACAGGATTTTACGCCCCATTGCGGCAGCCTCTTCGATGTTGTGCGTCACGATGACCAGCGTAATACCGCCTTCGGCGCACAACTCCAGCGTCAGGGATTGCAGGTCCGCGCGGATGACGGCGTCCAGCGAGGCGAAGGGTTCGTCCATCAGCAGCAGGTCGGGTTGCAGGGCCAGGGTACGGGCGATGGCGGCGCGTTGGCGTTGCCCGCCCGAAATCTGGGAGGGGTATTTCTCGGCGATGGCCGCAATTCCCAGGCGTTCCAGCCAGGGCGTGGCATCCCGCTCGGGGCGGTAATCCTGGGGGGTGTGAACACCGTCTGCGCCGTAGAAGTTGCGTACCTTCAAGCCCAGTTCTGCGTTCTGGCGGACGGTGGCCCAGGGCAACAGGCCGTAGTCTTGCAGGATCAGCCCCGTACGCGGGCGTGGGCGGGTCAGGGGTTGGTCGTCGATCAGAATCTGGCCTGCGCTGGGATGTTGCAAGCCCGCCAGCAGGTAGAGCAGGGTGGTCTTACCGCAGCCCGACCCGCCGAGGATGGCCCATGTCTCGCCGCGTTGGACGTGCCAGTCGAAATCTTCGAAAATTGGCCTTGACTGCGGATAGCCGAAAGATAGCGAGTGGAGTTGGATCATTTGAGATATCCGATGGTTGAGTAGCCCTGAGCGTACTTCGCGAAGGGCGTATCGAAACCATCAGCTAGAGTTGTGGTCTCCCTGGCCCGTCGGCCAGGACGGGCGATACGCCGCTACGCGGCTACTCGACCACCATTTGCAAAGTTAACGGGAGACTACCGGGGAACGGTCTCCCGTTGATTATACCCTTCCGGATTTTCAATTGCACTTTTATGAAAATGGCGCAATTGAAAATCCGGGGGCATTATAACGGAGGCAGGTGCAAACTACGGGAGAAGAAGCGATGGGTTGACCGAGTCCGCATACGAGACATCTACATCCAGCATGCCCTTGTTTTTGGTCCAGCTCAGGGCGTCGTTCCACTCGGCCTCCGTTGGCACACCGGCGGCGGGGAAGGGCGGAACTTTATAGGCTTCCAACAGCGGCTCGGGCACGATCTTGGCCTCGCTCAGGATGTCGGTGTACCCGGTCGGGTCGGCGTTGATCAGCGCGATGGCCTCGTCGATGGCAAGCAGGAAGTTCATTACGGCCTCAGGTTTCGCGTCGATGACGGTCTTGCGGAAGGAGTAGACGCTGAAGCCGTATTCGGGATGGGCGGAGTCGTCTAGCACGATGACCGCGCCGGACTGCACGGCTAGCGCGCCGAGCGGATCGGGCAGGGTGCCGGCCTGGAGTTCGCCGGATGCCAGCAACGCCATGCGGTCGGGGATCTTGGGCACGGATATGGTTTTGATCTCGGCGGTGCTCAATCCCTCGTTTTGTAACAGGCGTTCGGTGACATATTCGATCACGGTGCCTTGCGATACGCCGACCTCCACGTTTTTCAGCCCGTCCGGCGTGGTGATGCCGCTCTGCGCCGAGGCCAGGATGAAGAAATGCCCGTAGCCTTCGGCGGGGCGCAACGCGTAGCGTACGGCCTGCATTTGCACGCTGTCTTTGTTGAACTGCATGACCGAGAGCGTTTCGTTGATACTACCATCCACCTGACCGGAGGCTTCCAATTGGACGCGCTCAGGGGCAGACGCAACAGGGACAAGTTCGACGTTCACGCCATGTTTGGTGAAGAGCCCCTCCTGCCGGGCGACGTACATGGGCAGGGTATCGATGATGGGCAGGACGGCGATCTTGAGCGTGATGGGTTCCGTCGTGGGGGTAGCCGCGGGCCCGCAGGCCGCCACGAGTAGCACGGCCAGCGCGATGACGAATAAGATGCGGATGTGTTTCATCTGACAATTTCTCCTTTAGGTTTTTGAACCGCAAAGAGCGCGAAGAGCGCAAAGATTCTTTTTTGTTTTTCTTCGCGGGCTTTGCGTGCTTCGCGGTTAATTTTCCTCAAGTTGCTTAATGCGCTCCTCGGGAATCCCCACGCTTTGCAACAACAACCGCCGCAGCGCAGGCAGGGAGCGTTCCGGGTCGGGCTGGCCCGTATAAACCCAGCGCAGGACGATCTCGTTCAAGGCGCCGACCCAGGCGCAGGCCGCCACTTCGCTATCCAGGGGCGGGATGCTCCCATCGGCTACGGCCGAGTCCAGGTTTTCACGCACGATCTCGATGAAACGCTGGTTGACGGCTTGCCGTTTCTGCTCGAAGGCCGCGCCCAGCCCCGTAGCCTGGACCAGCGCGATCTTGGCCAGCGAGCGATACTGCCCGAAGGTCTCCAGGCAGACGCGCAGGGCGACTTCCACGCGGGCAGTGCCGCTCGGCTCAGCGGACAGTCTCTCGCGTAGGCGTGATTCAAGCAGGGTGGCGAAAGTATCTACCAGCGCCAGGAAGATGTCCTGCTTGCTGGGGAAGTAAAAATAGAACGCGCCCTTGGAGGTACCCGACCCGCTGACGATATCGTCCACCTTGGTGTCGTGGTAGCCCTTGGATGCGAAGACTTTGGCGGCTGCTTCGAGGATGCGGTCGCGAGTCTCTTGCGTGGAGTCGAGGGGAGTATCTGTCATGAGTAGGTTGTAGACCGACCGGTCGGTCTATATGGTGGTGAAGAATATCACAAGAAAAAAAGTGCGTCAAGATGCACGCGCTCTTCAAACCTGACAGGTTTTACGTGGCGCTCACCTATCTGAGTCTTCGATAGGAACGCATAGGCTGATCTGTCAACACCCTGTGGAAACCAGTCAGGTTTTTTGGGATATATGAGAGTTTGATGAGAGAAAATTGGATAAGTCCTATCCCAATCCATTCCCTGTTATACTGAACTCCAGTAGGATGCCTGTAAGTTCTTGTTGGACGTAAGAAATAACGACTCGTGGCTCATGCGCC
>JAFGKO010000147.1 GCA_016928525.1 Anaerolineales bacterium
ACAAGGTTTGCCTCCCTACCAGTACGCAGCACAAAATGCCTGATTTTGTCCACTTCCTGATGGTACTAAATATGGGAGCTTGACAGGCAAAGTACAGGTAATACGACTTTATGAGATTTTACACGTTTTCGTGTCTAAATTTCCTTATCCACTTAATTTGTTCTTTCCCGTTTTTTTTCCTGCTGACATCCTTTGAGGCCATCGCTACCCTTTGGTGGGAGCTTGCTGCACGCCAGTTCCTGCTCTTCTCTCCTTGTCTTTGGCACCGCTACCTCTTTGCCTTGGTTTTCTTCACCGCTGGGAAAGTTCTCCTGGGCTTGTTTCTTCCAACGGTGCAATTGGTTCGGGTGGATGTTGTTCTCAGAAGCGATCTGGGCAACACTCTTGTCTTCCCTGAACATTTCTAGAACGATTTGTGCCTTTTGTGTATTAGTCATAGAAAGCTTGAGCACTAGAGTATTATATAGGGATGAAAGCAAAACGTGTCTACTATCCAGCAACCGCCCCGCCGACGCGGAAATCCACGGCATCCGCGATGGCATGGCGGTCAGTGGCACCTCATGGCGCGGCGGGATCGTCGTGCGTGCTGCCGTGACGGAGAGAACCACCGTTGGCGTGGTCTTCCTGCCCTGGCACTTCGCCGAAGCCGCCGCCAACCTGCTGACCATCGACACGCTCGATCCGCAGGCCAAGATCCCCGAGTTCAAAGCCTGCGCGGTGCAGGTGTTCCCGGCGAGGAATGATGAGTTGCCTAATCTGGATGCGATGTTGGAGAGAGGGCGATATTAGGATTCACCGCGAAGTCGCGAAGAGCGCAAAGCTATAAAAATGTTTCATGAGTCCCCTCTCCCACGGGGAGAGGGCTAGGGTGAGGGGGCGTGTGCCGTGCAGGTCTTTCCGGCCAGGGATGATGGGTTACCAAATCCATATGTTGTATTAGAGAGAGGAAGATATTAAACGAGTAATAAACAATAATCGGAACACCAAAAATTTGATGGTTTGTGATGGTGTGTTTACTCGATGGCTATCTCAAAATGTTTTGTCATTAATTGATTGTCTTCTCTAAAATAACTAATCCAATAGCGAAGTGTATATCCTGAACCTGCTGCGCCTACGCATCGACCTGTTTTTGAAATTGAACTAAGGGCAAAATCCTTTTCTTGTTGTGGTGATATTATTTGAACTTGCTCGTTATCTTCTTGTTCAAGAATGTCGACAACTTGCCCCTTGTCGTTAGTGATTACTCCAACAATTAGGACGCTATCCATCACATAATTTTCGTTGTTGTTTTTTATTTCTAAATGTATAGTGTGTCTTGGATATTTCGGATTTCCAGAAACCACATGGCCAACATAAGACACAGTGTAATTGTTATCGCCAGCTTGGGGAATAAGTTTTTTAGTTGATATTTCTGTTATCTCTAGTTCTATGGTAGTGTTGCCTCCAAATGGATTATCCATAACATATCCTTTAAGGGTGTTAGCGGACATGACCCAATCATTGAATCCCCCGAGACTTGATTTGAGATTTTCGTATTGTCGCACAATTTCTCCTGAGTCATTCTTAATTAGAATTGTGCCCTTGCCATCCTCTACCCAAACTTGAGAATTGGATAAGGTAATTGCCCAAAGCGCTAAAAATTCATTGGTTATCGTGTCTGAATCTGCGCTTTTTCTGCACTGCACTATTGCAGAAAAAGACTCTGAAAGTCCGTTGGGGAGAGTTGAACTAGTGCTCCATCCTCCTGCTTCAGAAATATTCCCTGAAACCTTTAGTTCACTTATATTCTGGACATCTGATGGTGCATTAAGCAATATTGGGGGTAAATTATTTGTGTAATCATTGTTTGAAAAATCATTGACATTACAGGTGTCATTGTATGGCAAAATAGTGCCTATGAATGTATTCCACTCTTCAGACGTAAAGTTTCTACTAATTAATTGGCAACCAAGATTTTGCCATAAATCGTTATCATAATTCCAGCCATAAAGAACGTTGTCGTTTCCTGCCGCGAAAATAATATTCCCGTCATTAGAAAAATTTAAATTGACCGCTCGAAGCGGTATTATTGCTTCTATTTTGGCCGAATCGACGTCGAAGATATAAGCATAAGAATTGGTACATATACTAGTCTGTTGAACTCCTTTGCAGACTGCGACCGCAAGTTTCTTCCCATCGGAACTGAAAACTGGCTGAGCAAGATATTCTGAATTTGACATTATAAAGGACTTGGTAATAGATTCATTTTCAATATCGTATACATCAATTCTATTGCTAGTTAAGTTAGTAACAGCAACAGTATTTTCGCTGGGATTTATTATGGGGTAAGTCCATACGTTGACAGCTGCTACAGGGATCTTTTTTAGTTTCTCATTTTGCAAGTCCCAAACATAAATATTTGTTGAATTGCCCCCCATGACCAAATATTTATTGCCAAAAGTAAACCCCATTTTGAAGAAATAGTCAGCCTTTTCTTCCAGCTGAAACACCTTAATATTTTTGGTGTTAATATCGACAATATTAACTGTCTGTTTATCATCCTTCACAAATGCGAGCAAACTACCATCCGAGCTAAAAACAAATTCTTCTGTGTTGATGTTTGTGCCCAATAGGTCAATTAAGAGATTAGATTCAACGTCCCAAAACTTCATTATTGAATTTTCCAATTCAGCCAAAATGGGATGGCCAGGCTGAAATGCTAGCAAATCTGCAACGGTTTGGTTTGGATTAGTTTTGATGACTTTATTGATTTTCCCTGTTTCCAGATTGTAAATTGCTATCTTGTCATTTCCGCCGATAGCTAACAACTTTCCATCTTCTTTTACTGCTACTAAAGGAATTGTGTCCATCTTTAATAGCGGGAACCCTGTTTGGGATAATTTTTCTAAGTTCCAAAGAATTACCCTGTTTAATTCTAGTCCGTAAAGCCATTTTCCATCTTGACTTACCATCAAGGCGTCTCCGTTTATAGCAAGCCCTGCACTATATCCTCTAATTTCTTGAACAGTTTCGCCAGTAACGACATTCCATAGTTTAATTGCATTTGATGATAATTCATAAGAACCGACCACCTCTTGACTGTGTAAATCGATAAGTACTGCTCCCGCCTCCTCTGCTTTCACCATAGAATTTGATTGCATATCCCATATGATAAGTCGACCAATGTGGCTTACTCTTTGAGCTAATGCAGTAGCTATAATATATCTGTTTTCGGGAGTAATGACGATTGAATTAATGGCATCATACGATGTTTCATCTTTTCCCCTAACAAATATTGGCTCACCTATTGTGTTGCCAGTTTCAATATCCCACACTAGGATTTTTCCGTTATAACTTCCAGATAGTAAGATTTTTTCATCTAAATCTGTGGTTAAGGTTGATACGCTGTCATCATTTCCTTCAAATGTGCGAATTGATTGCCCTGTGTTTATATCCCAAAAAACGATATTCGCGTCTTTACCCGCAGTTACCAGCGTCTTGCCGTCATTTAGAAAAATGAGATCATATGCAAAATGGTTAATCCGCTTTGTGATTGTACGGTTTGATACACTCCATAAACCAACGTACTCATCCTCTTTTCCACACTCTTTTATTTCTAATCCAACAATATCTCCTGCTGGATTAATGTCATGTATTGTTGCATAAAAATCAATCGTGGTCTGACTCGTTATATTCCCACTTAAGGTGTCAATTATAAAAATATCTGTTTTTGAACAGCCAAAATCAGGGTTGGTTCCATCAGAATAGATTAGTGTTGCAATTAGTGATTGCCCATCAGGGCTAATTTGCATTGTCTGATATACAATCCTATTAGAATCAATGCCTTCAAGATTAATAATTTTATCTTTAGTTGGTTCATACTCAATAGCGTTGATTAACGCAAAACGCGTTTCGGGTAAATCTGCTACCTTATTTGCTTGAATTGCAAGCAAAATCCCTAAATCAATATCACTATTAATTATTTGTTCAGATTGTGCTGCCAACTGGCGCGCTAGTGCGATTTGAGATTGATTTTGTGCTTCAAGTTTTTGTGCATTTGCCTCCCCCTGAGCAGTTGACGCCATGTTTGCATTTGCTCGCGCCGTTGCAGCGTTATCGAATGCGATGTTTCTTTGATTGAAAGCAAATAATATAAGGAGAAATAAAGCTACAATGACACCAACAGCTATTGTCAAACCCGAGTTTCTTGTTCTGGTTTCCCTTCTTCGACTATCAAGAACAAATTGTCTTTGTAGTTCTGTTGGTTGGGGATCTTGGGTTGAGTCTTTTGTGAGTTCTTTCTCGGCTTCACTTAGTTCTCTTCCACGTAATAGGCGGCTCGAATCTTTTCTCCTTTCCCAGTTGAGTGCCTTTACCTGTAGATTTGTGTGAAATTTAAGCCAAGCATAGTTTGTGTGGATGGTTGTTTGCGTGCCTTCAATTGCTTTCTCGAAATTATCTTGCTCTTTTCGGCAAAAAACCCAATTTCGCTTAGAAATTTCCTTTTTAGCTAATTCGTAGAGAAATGTTTTTACGTCTGTGTCATGGATAACAATGGGTAAAATGCGTTTGTTATTCTTGACAGCGTGTGCAATCTCCTTGTTGCACATCTCTGATTTTGCGGAGTCTGGACTGATCAAAAACAAGAAAGCGTCTGCTTCTTCGATACCTCGATAGATTTCCTGCTCCCAATCTTCACCTTTAGGAATACTTTTCCAGTCTATCCACGTGTCGAGATCGTTTTGCGCTAAAGCATCAACGATTTTTTCAGCCAATTCTATATCTTTGCGTGAGTAGGAAATGAAAATGTGAGACATAGAACGTTTTCAAATTGTTTTGACGATATATGTAACGCAAGGCAAATTCGTGCGGCGGTAACTGATAAAAACGGTCTTTTCAATGCGCCCCATGTGCGGCTCCTATGAAGGAATTATACAAGAATCTACATCTATAACTTTATGACCCTTCGGGATATTCTTCTATTGCGTTGCCTATTCTTTCCTCGTCACTAAGCCTAAACAGCCCCTGGAACTTAAAAGTTTTGCAAAATCCTTCTAAACCTGGAAACAGTACAGAGCTGTTGATGTTATATTTTCTTAATCTTTGCAATCCCCCTTCTCGCATCTCAGGAGATATTTTTAACTTGAATATAAACCGATTTTCATCATCTAAACTCAAATTATTAATTAATTCATCATGCGATTTATTTAATGTTCCTGGGACTAAAAATACTCCCTGTTGAGCCATTAATCTATGTGTCGGGTACCTTGGTTCAAAAATATACAACAAGTGATTATCTTTTTCCAACCTAAAATTGCTAGCATTATCAATGATTTTTTGCGCTCTTTTTGTTGAAACGCAGTATATTGCTGCATTTCCTTTCTCATCTTCAAGAGCAAAATAGGCAGCAACATATGGTGAAAACGTAAAATCGCAAAGCCTTGTTGGCGCTCCATAATGTTGCATAATTGCTAACCATTCTAATATCTGATCTTCTGGAGGTCGATAATCAAGAAATAGATGTGCAGAATCCATGAAACGTTGTATCGACATTTTTTCATGACTTTTCCTCGCGATTTTTTTAGGTTTTCCTCTCCCTAATTTAGTAATATTTTCTGCATATTTATAAGTCCGATACAAGGAACTTTCTAGCTGCCAGTTAGCATTAGATTGTCCTCGAAAAATCCATTGTCGATTGGGCATCTGATCAACAAACCAATCAAAATGATCCCAACTGTAAACATCTGTTACATAATCATCAATGCGCCCCATGTGCGGCTCCTGGTTAACTTGTCCTTGGGGGGATTATACAATATTTAATGTTATTGCGAGCCCGTTGGTTGAGTAGCCGCGTAGCGGCGTTTCGAAACCCGGGGCGTGGCAATCTCATGTTCACAGGCTACTTGAGATTGCTTCGTCAGCCGTGGTCTCCCTGGCCCGTTGGCCAGTACGGGCGATACTGCCTCGAAAAACACTCGGCTTACTCGACCGACGGCTTTCTCGCAATGACATATTGATCTACTTCCCCGCCTCAATCGCCTTGCGCGCGATATTGTCTATCAATTTTGGTGCAAAGGGCTTTACGTACTGTCCCACCTTTGCTCGCAGAGACATCACCAGTTCTCGCTTGCGCTTCTGGATGGCAGGCAGCATCAGTTCCACGCATTCTTCCACCGTCATGATTTCCCCTTCCCGCACCGGGCTCTCGCCGAGCGGTTTACCGTCCGGTCCGAAGGCACGTACCCGCGTCTCGGTCGCCACAAAATCCGGGTAGATCATCGTCACGGCCACGTCGTCGTCGGCCAGTTCGATGCGCAGCGTGTCAAAGAAGCCCACCATGGCATGTTTGCTGGCCGCGTACCCGCTGCGGGTCGGCACGCCGTTCTTCCCGGTCAGGCTGGAGACACCCACGATCTGTCCACGCGAGGCTTTCAGGTGCGGTAGGGCGTAATATGTGCAGTATACGCTCCCCAGGTAATTGACGCGCATGATCTTCTCGAAAATGCTCAAGTCTGTGACTTCATCAAAATAGGCCCACATGCTGATCCCGGCGTTGTTGACCAGGATGTCGATCCGCCCGAACTGCTCGACCGTTTTCCGCACTAAATTCTCACATTGAGCTTGCTCGGCCACATCCGTGGGAATGACGATTGCCTGTCCTCCGCGTTTCTCGCATTCCGCTCTGACGACTTCCAGCCGTTCTACATCGCGCGCTGCCAGGGACAGCTTTGCGCCCTGCGATGCCAGTTGGTAGGCCAGTTCGCGCCCGATCCCGCTGGATGCGCCGGTAATGACTACGACTTTATCCTTGAAATACGCGTTTGCCATGGTTGACTCCTGCAATAGTACTCCTAGTGCCGCAACAACCTTAAGCTGTAGGGTATTCTGCTGAATTTCGAAGTACAAAATTAATTCTACCCCTACAATTTAACCTGGTTGCGGTACTAGGGAAATTATACAGTGACATGTGGCGGCTGTTGCGCATTCTTACAAAAAAGATGCCTGTTGAAAAGGCATCTTTTTGAAATTGTAGGATGATTACGTTTATGTTAGGGGCTCGTAAACGGGATTTTCCTCCATCGTGCGGATACTGCGGATGGCCTGCCACAGGCTGGAAACAACGAAGATCGCGAAAATCCAGGTCAGCCATGATGACCAGTTCCCGTCCCCGCTTAATGAGCCTGACATAATGAACCAGTAAAGTCTCTCAACGATCACAACAACGATAGCCACCCAGAGTGCAGCTTCGATTTTGCGTTTTGCCCCGTATCCGCAAGCCAGGTAAATCAACCCGGTAAAGATGCTGATCATCGTGGTGATCGATATGGATGAATTAAGCGCATTGTCTGCAAAGAAGCCCAGCGCGCCGCCAAGCAGACTGAATCCCCCGAAGTAATACAGCATTTTTTCTGCGTTCTTTAGGGCTTGCCGGATTTGCTTCTCATCTGCCACTTCCTGCAAGGCCGTCAAGGCTGTGTTCGAATCAGGAACAAGGCCTTTGAGCCAGCTCTGCAAAATATTGTATGAGCGTTGCGCGTCATTTGTTTTGTTGCCAAAATTCAGACGGTGTGCCTTTTTTCCATTGATGTCGAGTTCAATCACACTTGCGAAACCTTGTTTTACGAGATTGGTATCTGTGATTTCATTGAATGTCCATTCTTTTCCGCGAACTTGTTCCCCGAGCATATAGAACCGGTTGTACGTGACTGTTCGCATCCCCGAATTGATAATAAACTGCGTTTTGAAGGGAGCAATGAATAGGATAAAAGCAAAAAAGAACAAGCCTGTTGCTAAGCTGGCAACCCCAAACAACCGGATTTCGTCTTCAAAGAAGGCCAGCACACCGAAACAGACCAATGGCATTATGAACAAAAAAGCAAGAATCACAATCACCCAGCGTCTGTCAGCAGAGACTAGGTGAAGCTGGGAGGGTACTTCTTGCTCGATACGAAAGGCAGGTATGACTGTTGGCATGGTGACAACTCCTTTACAAAAAGACCAAACCGGGGTTTATCTCTCATGGAAACAACCCGTTGTTAGTTCCCAATTTTATGTCAATATCCCAATAGATTGCCTTTACAGATATGCAAAAAGAGTTTCATTTTCATAATACGGCTGCGCTATTGTGCCCCCTTACGCCATGTCTTTCATGTAGCAGATTTATTACTCGATCAAATCTAAAAATCTATGCCAGGCTCCCACCAACGGCAGGAACCAGGGGTTGCCGTTGTACAGTCCCAGCGGCGCACCCGGGAAGGGGAAAGCTGCAAAGGGGTGTTCTCTGATCGTTCCAGACAACATGGCTTCGGCCACGGTTTTGCCGAGATAAGTTCCCATTGCCACGCCGTGCCCGGCGTAGCCCAGCGCGTAATACATCCCGTCCATTTCGCCCACGTGCGTCATCAGGTCAAAGGCAAACCCCAGCGTCCCGCCCCAGGCGTACTCAACCTTCACATCCCGCAACTGCGGGTACACCGCGGTCATCTCTCGCCTGAGAATTTCAGCGCTCTGTCGTACGGTTTTTTCATTTTCGGGGAAGAAAGCCGCTCGTCCGCCAAAGACCATGCGTTTGTCATCCGAAAGGCGGAAATAGTTCAGGAAATGCTTGAAGTCGAAGATCATACGGTTGTGCGGGTTGAGTTCATACGCCAGCTCATCGGATAATGGCTCGGTGGCGATGATGAACGACCCAATCGGCATGATCTTGCGCCGCAATTCCGGTGTAGCGGAATCGATATAACCGTTGGTCGCCACAAAGACTTTTTCTGCCATGAGCGCTCCCCGCTCCGTTTCGACGAAGAAGCGCTTCTCTCTCCGCCCTAACCTGCGGACGCGCGCCCGCGCATGCAATGTCGCTCCGGCTTTTTCTGCCGTACCTGCCAGCCCGGCCACGTATTGTGCCGGATTGACTCCCGCGCTGACTTCGTCTACCAACGCGCCGTAGTATAGGTCCGCGCCGATTTCCGCGTGCTGCTCGCTGCGAGGCACCAGCCGCACGGCATGCTCGAATTCCCTGGCCATGAACTCGACTTCTGCGGCCAGTAGGTCATAGTGTTTGGGTTTATTGGCCGCCAGCAAATGACCTGTGCGAGCAAAACCGCAGTTGATCCCCTCTTCTTTGCAGATGTTCTCGACGGTATCGATTGAATCCAGCGAACATTGGAACAGGCGTCGTGCAAAGTCGCGCCCGTAGCGCTTGATAGCGGTCTGCATGGGAATCTTCAGCCCGGTCAGCACCATGCCGCCATTGCGCGAGCTGGCTCCCCAGCCGATGGTTTCGGCCTCGAGCACCGCCACGTTTGCGCCGCGCTTTGCCAGAGTTAATGCGGCGCTCAGGCCAGTGTAGCCGCTGCCGATAACGGCCACGTCCACCTTTTCAGGCAGCGGATTGTTTTCGTGGCCGGATGGCATTTCAACGCTATCATGCCAGTAGACTTTTTCTTTGAGCATATTCTCCTATTTCGAAAAGACCTGACAGGTTTCCGCCCCTCCACTCCGTTACGGGGTGCTTCGCAAAAACCTGTCAGGTCTAGCCGCTACGCCAGGATCGCTTTCCAATCCAGCGTATCGGTCGCTTTGTGCAGACGGTGGTCATCGTCCACAATGTGGTAGGTCAGGTTGGAGAAGACCTTTTCCGCAATCTCACGGACTTCTTCGAGCGGGACAACGGTGTCCTGCCTCCCGTGGATGATGGTGGTTGGCACGGTGACAGGTCCAAGGCTTGTGCTGAGTGAAGTCGAAGCATCCAGAAATGATGCGAATTCGGGCAACATCAGGGCTGGGGCCAGCAGGACTTGCTTGCGTACCTGCTCCGGATGCTCACAGGTGAAAATGGCGCCCATCAGCCCGCCGAAGGACGAGCCGATGATCGTCCAATCCTTTTTGTCGCCCAGGATGGGATACAGCGCTTTCATCCGCGCCTCGAGCGGACCGGTGAAATCAGGCACGATCAGTTCCAGGAATGAGTTGCGGATGACACCGGCTTTGTAGGTCTGGCTGCTGCTTTCCAATCCATGCAAGAAGATCATATTGCGGGTCATGTTATTTCTCAGTCTGCTTTTCGATGCGCATAACAATGGCCTGGGTGATACATCCGACGACAAACAAGCCGGCTGCTATCAGGGATTCGGCAATTGGGGTAAGACCGGTAAACAGATCAGCTACGAGGAAGGCGCCTACCATCGCCGTTGCAAACATCACACCCCAGATTTTGGCCCAGCCCAGTGCGGCGGCCCCAATAACAGCTCCTACAAAAAAGATCAACCAGGTCGAGCCGGCCAGCCCTGTGCCGATGACAGCCCTGCTTACAATGCTGCCATATTCAGAGAGGAAGAATCCGCCGAAAAGAAACCCGCTCACAACATAGCTGCTGTCCTGGTAGATCAGGAAGGGTAGAATGCCAATTGCGCCACCCGCTGCAATAACAACCAGGATCATCCAGAGCGCAGCCTCGGCGGGCAGTAGAAAAGTCAACTTTAAACCTACCAGCAGCCCCAGTCCGAGGGCAAAGAGCCATTCCTGATCGTGACCGATAAAGAGCATCAGACCACCGAAGACTGCTTTCGCAATATCCATCATTGTGTTCCATCCTGCTAATAATAAAATTTTTCTGCCAGTTATAAACGAGATTGTACCTGAAATTCCATCCCCTTGCGGTTTGACTACGTTTAACTTGTGGTTCGTTTCTGCCTGACCAAGTCTTTCAGGCTGACCTGCAACTCCGGCGGGAAGATGGTTAGAATGCGGCGAAGGGTAACAGCCGTGAGCGGATTTGGCGAATTCTCCAGGAGTTCGCGCAAATAATAGACCGTTTCAGCTGGAGAATCCTGATATAAGGCATTGATCAAATCCCCCAGGTCATTTTGAATTGCGCCAGGCGCTGCTTCGATGACAGGCCGAACAAGTTCATAGACAGGCGGGAGATTGTCGAATTCCGGGTCGGTGATCATGGGTAAGAGCGCCTGGATGCCATTTGGCCAAAAGCGCTGGCGGGCAGGGTGCAGCCACTCGCCGATCACCACCAGAAATTCGTCGGGTGTTTCCTTGCGCATACGGGCCAGGCTGGTGGTCAGCAGCGCGGCGCGGACGCTGGGGTCGCGTACCTGCTGGGTCCAGGCGGTCAGGCGGGCCAGCAGGCGTTCTTCTTGTGGCGGAATGCGCCCGAGCAGGAAAGCCGCCAGCAGGCGAGTTTCGATGTAGCCTTCATCCCAGAGCAGGTCGGCCAGTTCCAGCGCGTAATGCGGATTTTCCGCTGCGATGGCGCCGATCGCGTTTTCGATCTGGCGCATGACAACGAATGGCGTCCGATAGGTGGGCAGGTTGGAGCCCGGCGCAATATTCTCTTTCTTCCGCAGGGTGTAATTGACATAGAAATCCAGCGTTTCGCGTAAATATTTCAAGAAATCTTCTGGCAGGAAGAAAAAGTCAGCCAGTCGATTGGCTTGTTTGCGGAGGCGGGCGAGATCTATAGCGGGCATTTTTAAGTGTCAAGTGTCAGGTTTCAAGTGTCAGGTGTTTGGGCCTGAAGCACCTGGCACCTGACACTTGAACACATGGCACGCTAATACGCTCTTGCGAAGTAAACTTTTTTCTCCGCACTTTTACCACAGACGATGCACTTGCCCCTTCCGTCGGGTTGGTCGAAGGGCCTGTCCTGAGCGTAGTCGAAGGGGATGACGCGCGTGGTGGCCTTGGTATCCTCCTTGACCTTGGCCTCGCATTCCTTTGAGCCGCACCACCAGGAGAAGGCCCAGCCGTCGGCAACGACTTGTTTGAATTCCTCGTAATCCTTGGGATCGTGGATGTTGGCGTCGCGGAATTCGGTAGCCTGCTGGAGCATGGATTCTTGAATTTCGGACAGAAGCAGGCTGACGGTCTGGGCCAGATCCGTTTGCGTGACGAATGATTTCCCCTCGCGTCCAGGGACATCACGTCTTGCCAGCGCAACTGAGCCTTTTTCCACATCCTTGGGGCCGACCTCGATGCGCAGGGGCACGCCACGCATTTCCCAGTCGTTGTATTTGAAACCGGGCGTGACCTCCTCGCGGTCATCCATTTTGATACGAATACCGGCGGCTTTGAGTTCGGTAAAAGCCTTGTCGGCCACTTCCATCACTTTGCTTTTCTCGTCCAGGTTTTTGTAGATGGGGACGAGCACAACCTGGATAGGCGCGATCTTGGGAGGCAATTTCAGGCCCTGATCGTCGCCGTGCACCATGATGATCGCACCGATCATGCGCGTGGACAAACCCCAGGACGTGGTGTGACAGTATTGCAAGGTGTTGTTGGTGTCGAGATATTGGATATCAAAGGCTTTGGCGAAGTTCTGTCCGAAGAAATGCGACGTGCCAGATTGCAGGGCGCGCTTATCTCCCATCATAGCCTCGATGCTGGTGGACATCTGTGCGCCGGCAAACTTTTCGGTCTCGGATTTGACGCCCTTGATGACAGGGATGGCTGCATCGGCAATGGCAAAATCGGCGTATACGTCCAGCATGCGGTAAGTCTCTTCGCGCGCTTCTGCCTCGGTTGCGTGGGCGGTGTGGCCTTCCTGCCAGTAGAATTCGGCTGTGCGCAAGAATAGCTTGGTACGCAGTTCCCAGCGCAGCACGGAACCCCACTGGTTGATCAATACAGGCAGGTCGCGCCAGGACTTGATCCACTTGGAGTACATATAACCGATAATCGTTTCGGATGTGGGGCGTACCACCAGAGGCTCTTCTAATTTTTCACCACCGCCGTGCGTTACGACCGCCAGCTCAGGCGAGAAGCCTTCCACATGTTCCTTCTCCTTTTCGAAGAAGGACAGAGGGATCAGCGTAGGGAAAGCTGCGTTGACATGACCGGTTTCTTTGAAGCGACGGTCGAGACCAGCCTGCATGTTTTCCCACAGCGTCCAGCCATAAGGCCGTACTACCATGCAGCCGCGTACGGGAGCATAGTCGGCCAATTCGGCCTTTTGCACGAGCTGGTTGTACCACTCGGCGAAGTTTTCTTTCTGGGTAGGGAGTTTTTCGTCAGCCATTATTTCTCCAGAGATTAGATGATTAGCAAATAGATAATTAGTCAATTGAGAGTGGAGTTTGCCGGACCTGTTCTCTAGTCTCTGCTCTCTATTAACTCCACGGCAGATTCTACATCCCGGGCAAATTGCAGAAGTTCTTTCTGCGCCTTGGGGATATACGTTTCAAACGAGTGCAGCATCTGATCGAAGACAGTCTGCCAGCCATCTCCGACCAGTATGAGCGGCCTCCGGCGCATGGACTCCACGATCATCAGGTTCCACATCAGGGAGATTTCGGTCAATGTACCGGGCCCACCGGAGAGAGCGATGGCCGCGTCACATTCCCGGATGAGGACCTGCAGCCGTTCAACCAGTGTTTGTTTGCGCCATTCTTCTTTCACCCACCTGTTTACGCCGACATCCCGCCAGCGCTCGATCTCGCCGCAGGTCACGCCGATGACGTGCCCGCCTGCTTCTACCGCGCCACGCGAAACAGCCTCCATCGTGCCGATGTAGCCGCCGGTCATGACCGTGTGTCCGCGTTTGGCCAGAAGCTCGCCCAGTTGACGGGCTTCTTCGTAGGCAAGACTGCCGGGTTTGGGTTGGGAACCGCCAAAAATAGATACTTTCATAATGCCTTTCGGGTGGTTGAAATTTGCAGGTTTACTTTCAACCTTCAACGTTTCACTTTCAACCCTTATCCCATTCTCTCCTTGCATTGATTTCGAGTTTCTTCAAAATTGCCTGTTCCAAATCAATTTTTGATATTGATGCCAGTTGTAATAAATAAAGCGCTACATCCGCCAATTCTTCAGCCAACTCATCCTTATCGAAAGCCTCGTTCCACTGGAAGTGCTCCAGGATTTCAGTCGCCTCCAGCGCCAGCGAAATGGATAGGTTGCGCGGTGTCTGTGGGCGTTTGCTGTCCGCTTCGTACCAGCCTTTCGAGCGGACGAAGACGTGCATTTTCTCGGTGAGTTGCTGAATATCCATACTTTCTCCCCTCTCCCTGCCAGGGAGAGGGGCAGGGGGTGAGGGTTAATAAAAAACGGCTCGCCTGGTTGGGAGCCGTCTCTTGACATGCCGAAACGAACCTATCCAGACCAGGCAGGTTTACGGTACAACGGGCTAGGGGACGGGTTTCGTTGCATGCGGCGTATTATACCTGAGAAATAGGATATGGGAAGAAGCGTTTTGCTAATTGTTATTTTCTTTCCCAGCGAATGCTCTCGTTTAGCTTGTTTACCAGTGAATCTTTATTAGGATCGTATATAAAATAGAAAGTTTGGAAAACAGTAAGCATATGATTTTCACATCGCAGACTGATGCTTGCGTTGAGACCAGATTCTGCGATTTTCTTTACGAGGGTTCCACCTGCAGGTCCATTATGACAGTGCTTGAAACTATCATCAAAATAGGTGACTGTGTACTCTCCGGTGAACAACGATCTTTGAATTGATAAAGATAAATTACTAAGATCGCTGGGGTCTTTAGCCCTCCATTCTCCAATTGCTCCTGCAAAGCCTTTTATTGCTAAATTTCTCTGAATTTGTTGTCCTCCTGTCAACAGTATGATAGCAATCGATGTAACTAATAAAATTCCTGTCGCAAAGTAATTTAACTTTTTTCGTTGAGTTTGATCAGGTTGAAATTGGATTAATGTGAATGTGCTCCCTATTAATCCCGCGATTCCCGATTCTAAAGCCAGAGAAATCATATTATGCCAATCAAAATCCCTTGAAGAAAGAAAAGAATTAAATTCACTTGCAATTTGTTGTCCTAGGATAAATGCAATTAGCCAGATGATTGGAAGTTGCCAGAAAAGTTTTTGATTTGAAGTTGCCGTTCCTTGCCTGATATTCCATGCAAGTATCAGACCGGTAATTGGGCCAATAATTGCCCAGGCCAATATCCATACCCAATTGCCTGCCCCGCGAGAGAACAGAAGAATTGCTCCAAAAAACATACCAACGATGGCGATGGTGCTGGTGAGGGTGATGCTCCCCCAGCTTTTCCAAATTTTTGGGATAAAACCGTTGCTGAATGTCCACCACAATGCGGTTCCTGTCAGAAAGCCAAAAGAAGCAAGATAAATAATATTGGCAGAATGACCACCCATGCTTTGATCTATGAGTGAAGATAATCCTGCAACCTTAAATATTAATTCAAGAATGGCTCTTGCAAGTGAAAATATTACAAATGCTTTGAGAGTTTGTTTTGTTATTTCTATATCAAGTGAGCCTGTTCTTCCGGTGTCGATTTCTGTTGCACGGGGTCTTCTCGCGAAACCTTCGGGCTTTGAAAGTTTTTTGAGCATTCTTGAGGCACTTGCCTGCACCCGTTGCCTGTCGGGATAATTTTCATCTAGTGCACGGATTTGCTTCCATTTTTCTAACGCTTGCTGATACTCACCGGCCTGGTTGGCTTTTACAGCTTCTGCGTAAAGTTCAGCCAGTCGATCCTGTTTTTCGGATTCTTTTTTGGCTTTTTCCAATTCACTGCGCGCCTGGGATGCAATATGCTTCGGGTCGTCGAAGCCCGGGAACAACCTGAATATTTCTTCAACCTTCTCCAGTGACTTCTGCCACTGTTTACGATGCAGCAAATTTTCGGCTTGAATGTAGAGGGATGAAACCTTATCCTCTTCTTGTCGCTGCCTCTCGGTCCGTTCGATCTCCTCATTCGCACGTTGCAAGAGGCGTTCTGTTTCCCGGTATCCAGTCTTTTTCGACTGAATTTGATTCAATATTGTTTGTGCTTTGGTCCATTCGCTGGTATCGATTGCCTGCAAGGCATTTTGATAAAGCGATTCGAGCTCTGACTGCATTTTTAAAGTCGCCGATGCTTCTTCGGCAACGGAGAACAGGTTGTCAGGGTCAGGGTAATTGGCGTCCAGGGAATGGATTTCGCGAAAGGCCTGGATTACTGCCAGCCATTTCTCTGCTTTCGCCAGTTGCTGTACTTCGGCGTACAGGTTCCTCAAACGTAATTGCTTGCGCGCATTTTCCAAACGGGATACAAAAGAATTTTGCTCCGGGAATTCTTTGACGAGGGTTTCCAGTGATTTAGTTGCAACTTCCCAATTGCCGTTTGCTTCTGCCGCCTGTGCTTTCTTGTCCAGGGTATTTATTTTCAAACGGTGCTGTGCTAATTCCAACTTCGAAGCAGTATCTTTATAAGAACCGGTGATGGATAGAATGCTCTTGAATTTGGTTACAGCGTTTTCCCATTCTTGTAAGTAGAACGCTTCCAACCCCTCAGTATATAAAGTTGCGAGTTTGGTTTCGGTGGCTGCATCAGTGATGGTTTCCGCTTTTGTGCTTTTTGGGGTGGACTGTATACTCTCCACATCGAAAATTTGCCCATTGGGCGCGCGCATGTATAGGACCGGCGTTCCCCATTCAAGATCGTTTCCATGTGTCTTGATTGCCTTGCGCGCTTCGGTCAGGGCGGCGTCCACCGGATAACCGTCAGCCAGGGCGGCGTAGAATTCGCGCGCCAGGGTGATTGCCGCAATATCCGTGATGCGGAATTGCATCGCGATCACGGCTGGCAGGCCTTGTTGCATCAGATTTTGCGCTGTACCGGAGAACTGGTCCTCCAGGGATATGCGCGCCCCTTCGCAGGCATTGAGCACTGCCAGTCGCAGATAGGGATGGTCGTGGAGCAAAATGCCCAGGTCGCGGCTGCTGACCCTGTGCCCTTCCCGCAACTCATCCTCGAAAAGCAGGAAGCCATCCTGGTATTGCTTCGAAAAAACACCGTGACCGACGAAGTGGAAAATGTGATAGTGCTCGCGGCGCAACTGCCGTTGAAGCATTTGCAAAGTGGGCTTTTCGAGCCGGGTGAGCGCAACCAATCCCCTGCTTTCCAGCCTGCTCAGGCTTTCTTGCAAGTTTTCCCATTCTTTTTGCACGTTTAGCGTTGGAAAATCCCTGGGACTGGAAATCATGGCGAGAATACGCAGCGGCGGACGAATGGCCAATGGTTGGATGTCGCGCGGAGTATCGAGATAACGGACAAGCGGAGTGTCAATCGAAAGCGCCAGGAAACGCCCCAGGCTGGCGTCATACATGAATTCCCAGGGCAGGTTCGTGAGTTCCGGAATATCCCCGGTCCGCAAGCGGATGCGTAACCCCTCACCTTTGCGTGTGACTTCGTTCAGGCTCTCTCGTAAGCGGTCACGCACATCACCAGAAAAGGTGGCTTCAAATAGTAGCTGCCCGAATTCGCGCATCTTCTGTGCTTGGGAAGATTCGATCAGACGGGAGTGCCCGATTTGCACAAAGAATTGTTCCACATCACTTTCTGAGAAAGGTAATTTGAGTGTGGCAACTGCTTCCCCTGCCGGAGAATCCACCACGCGTATCTTATAGACATCCCCCGCGCGCTCGATGAGCAGATCAAAATCGCGATAATTGATAGGCATGTGGTATCGATTGCACTCGTAAGAAGATTATGACAGTTTTTATAGATTATTACAAGACTCGAATCAAGAAAACGGCGCGAGGCATGTATATAATGCCCCCGGTCACAAATTGCGCTTCCTACATCGGCGTAAAGGCGCAATTTGTGACCGTGAGGGTATAATTTAGTCGATGAGACTGATCCTGACTCACGAACAGGCGGATTTCGACGCACTGGCCTCGCTCTTCGGCGCTTCGCTGCTGGACGAGCGCTCTATTCCCGTTTTGCCACGGCGTCTCAACCGCAATGTTCGCTCCTTCATCACCCTCTACGGCTCAGACTTCTCCTTTGTCGACCCGCGCGATTTGCCGCAGGGCAAGGTCGAAAGCGTCACGCTGGTGGATACGCAATCGCTGGTGACGCTTAAAGGCATGGGCGAAAAGACGACCGTGCGCGTGATCGACCATCATCCGTTGCGCTCTGGTTTGCCCCCTGACTGGCAACTGACTATCGATGAAATTGGAGCTACCACGACCATGCTGATCGAAGCCATGCAGGTGCAAAACGGGCATATCTCGTCCCTGCAGGCGACCTTGTTGTTATTGGGTATCTACGAAGATACCGGTTCGTTGACCTATTCACGTACGACGCCGCGCGATGTGCGCGCTGCTGCCTGGCTGTTGGAGCACGGCGCCAATCTCAAGATCGCTGCCGATTTTCTCAACCCGCCGCTCTCGGCCGATCAGCGTAAGCTCTATGAAGTGTTACTGGACAACGCGCAGACTCACCACATCAGCGGCCATCGCGTTGTGATCGCTTGCGGCGACGCCAGGGATGTGGACGAGGAAATTTCCACGCTGGCCCACAAGCTGCGCGATTTGCTCGACCCGGATGCGCTCTTTGTGGTCGTTTCTACGCAGGATGGTATCCGCATAGTGGCGCGCTCCACCAGCGACGCGATCGACGTTTCGAATATCACGGCTGAATTCGGCGGCGGCGGTCACGACCGCGCCGCTGCGGCGCTCATTCGCACTCCCCTCTCCCCAGCGGGGAGAGGGGCCGGGGGTGAGGGTCAAATGCCGAGGACAGAAAAATCCCAAGATAACGGAAGCAGCTCCACAGCTTTGAAAGAGGCGTGCGAAAAACTGCTCGAGGCGCTACCAAATCACGTCCAGCCATCCATCACCGTCGCGGAAATTATGTCGCGCGATCCGCATTTGCTCAACCTGGAAACGCCCGTGAAGGAAGTGTCCCAGTTGATGCAGCGCACCGGCTTCGAAGGCTATCCGGTTGTGGATGGGGGGAAGGTCGTTGGCCTGCTGACCCGCCGGGCTGTGGACCGCGCCCTGGCGCACAAACTCAACCTGACTGCATCCAGCCTGATGGAGGCCGGGGCAGTGACGGTGAGCCCCGAGGACTCGTTGCAGTCCTTGCAGGTGCGCATGACCGATAGCGGTTGGGGGCAGGTGCCGGTGGTGAACGAGGAGGGGAAAGTGCTTGGCATTGTCACCCGCACCGACCTGCTCAAGACGCTTGCGCCCCCTGCCGCGCGTACGGGCGCTAGAAACATGGTGGCTCGCCTGGAAGCAGCCCTGCCGCCCGCCCACCTGGAATTGATCCGGTGTGTGGCTGCACAGGCCTCCGAACAACGCATGGCAGTCTATATTGTAGGTGGCTTTGTACGCGACTTGCTGCTCGAACGCCCTGGCCTGGATTTCGACATTGTCATCGAAGGCGATGCCATTGCGTTGGGGAAAGCACTGGGGAAAAGATACGGCGGACGCGTGACCAGTCATACCCGCTTTGGTACGGCCAAGTGGTATGTGCGCGAATCGAAATTTGGAAAGAAATCGTTCTCTACTTCACAACAACCTCCGCTCCCCGAATTTCTTGATCTGATTTCGGCCCGCACGGAGTTTTACGAACATCCCACCGCGCTGCCGACCGTCGAGCGCGGCAGCATCAAGCTCGACCTGCACCGCCGCGATTTCACTATCAACACCCTGGCTTTGCGCCTCGACGGTCATCACTACGGCGAATTGCACGATTACTGGGGCGGCCTGGCCGACCTCGAGCGCGGCTATGTGCGCGTGCTGCACTCGCTCTCTTTTGTGGACGACCCTACGCGTATGCTGCGCGCGGTCCGTTACGAGCAGCGTTATGGCTTCGAGATCGAATCGCGTACCCGTCAATTGATGGAAGAAGCCCAACCGCTGCTCGAAAAGCTCTCGCCCGAGCGTGTGCGCCATGAGTTGGATTTGATCCTCGACGAGCCGAACTGGTTCGAAATGCTTGCGCGCCTTGCGGACTTGGGATTGTTGACGGCCATCCACCCAGAACTTCCACTTCCCGCTTCTGATTTTTCATTGCCCACGGATGGTGAACTCGCTTCGTACCCGCCCTCCGGTTTGCTCCCGCCAAAACGGACTCTGGCCTGGCTGTTATGGCTCTCTGCCGTTAAACCCGCCACGATCAAGACTCTCTCGCGTCGCCTGCGCTTCCCCGCCGCGCTGACCAAATTGTCCTTAGCTGCCTCCAGCTTGCGCGATGATTTATCCTCCCTGAAAGACGCCAAACCCAGCGGCTGGGTCGACTGTCTTGAAGACGTGCCAGAATTTGCAATCTATGCCCTTTCGCTATCCTCCGAAGGGAAAACAAAACGGGCTTTGCTGGATTACCTGGAGACATGGCGACACATCAAGCCCAAGACGACGGGCCATGATTTGAAGGAACTGGGCCTCTCGCCGGGACCAAAATATAAAAATATCCTGCGCCAGTTGCGGGCTGCCTGGTTGGATGGGAAAATAAAATCTGAAAAAGAAGAAATTGACCTGCTACTGGGCTTCTTGCTTCCACCTGCCAATTTGAATGAGTCAGACTCGTAATACGAATATTGCGTGTATGCTAGCTCAAACCAGGGTAAGGGTGCGAGATGGGGGATTTTGTGCTAAATAAGCAAGTAGGAAGTTGGTTTATGTCTCGCAGGAACCTTTTCTTATTGTTATATTTACTTGGAATAGTCTTCGTGATCTGCCTGTTCCTGGGATTGATCCTGCTTTTCGATGGACGGACAATGTACGCCTGGGGTGAGAAAATGCTTGCTCCTCAGCCTACGCAACATGCGAGCATCGTGGATTTACCGACGCCGATCCCGGTCACGCCCACGGCGAGCGCGACTGCTACCCCAGCTCCCGTGTGTGGCGGTCCGCCAAGGATGATCCTGGTGTTGGTCGGGACCGACTCGCGTTCCGATAGTTATTATGCAGGTCTGGCCGATTCGATTCGCCTCGTTCGCGTGGATTTTGTCGATCCGGGCATCATGATTTTGCCGTTTCAGCGTGATATCTATGTCGAGATTCCCGGGATTGCAGCGCATGGCATTACCCATGGAAAACTCAACCAGGCCTACACCTATGGCACTCCGGCTTTCGGTTATTATGACGCTCCAAACCAGGGTTTAGGGCTGATGGAACTGGCAATGGAACACAACTTTGGCGTTCATGTCGATCATGGGGTCGTGATCAATATGCAAAGTTTTGTGCGTATCATCGATACCCTGGGGGGCATTGACGTCTACCTGCCGTATACGATCGATGGCCGTGTCAAGGGTTCAAGAGATTCCGATTTGTACTTCGAGGCTGGGTATCATCATTTGAACGGTCGTCAAGCGCAAATTCTGGCGCGCTTACGGCCAAATGGTGACATCGAGCGCACGCATGTGCAAACCATTATCCTTCAGGCCTTGGGAGCCAGGCTGCTTAGTCCGGGGATATTGCCTGAGCTACCTGAGCTCATAAACGCCTTTCAAAACTCGGTGTATACCGACCTTGATCCGGTACAGATCACTCAGTTGACCTGTCTGGCGGCCAAACTTGATCCGCAGAAAGTCGAATATTATAGTTTCCCGGAGGGACTTTTCCGGGGGACGCGTGTTCAGGACCCTGTCTTGGGGAATACCTTCGTCTGGGATGTGGACTTTGCTGTGTTGCGAGCCTATACAGCATCTTTTGCTGACGGGAACTGGAATGACCCCTTATTGCCGACCCCCGTACCATAAAACGTGAGATACAAATGATTGGGGAGCAATTTCTTCGCTCCCCAATCTCCATTGATTTCGCTCCCTGTTGTTAATTTCCTATCGTCGCATTCGCGCTTGCTTGCTCAACTCCTCCAACAACGGACGCAGGTCATCTGGCGCCGTTGAATCGCTGACGCGCACGCTATGTTGCCTTTCATCGCTGCTGACAGTGATGTTGTATGTAAACGCGTCCGGCATGGCAGGCCTGGTCAGGTCGGCCGGTAACTCGAAGAAATCCGCCTCATCCAGCAGATCATCCAGTAATTCGGCTTGTTCGTCGGGCAGATCGTCCAGGTCGATGGCTGTACTGACCTTTCTGCCCATGAACCCTCCAGTACGCTCGAAGAAAATCTTTGTCATAGGGAATTCCCTTCGCGGCCTATTTCGCCAGGCCAACTGCTCGAAGGACTGCGGTAAAGCAACCGTCACCGCCCCCATTTCCTGCATTCCCGGTTCCAGCGGCAATGCCAACCTCTGACCATCCGGTTCGCACGGCTTGCTGCTCCAGGCTGCCTGAGCCGAATAACTCACCCGCAGCTTCAAAGGTCAGGTTGGCTGCGTCCTGAAAATTCGAGCGCTCGCTTAGTTTATCAGTCAGGGTTTTATACCAGATCTGACCGGCTTTTTCCCAGGCAAATCCGCCCAACTCAACGGCTGTCACGTAGAATGCGCGATTTGGAATCCCTGAGTTGATGTGTACCCCGCCGTTGTCTTCAATCGTGTTGACATAATCCTTCATGTGGGCTGGCTGTGGGTCCTTGCCGAGAACGGGATCGTCGTAAGCTGTACCTGGCGCTTTCATGTTGCGAATACCCGCACCGTTTACGTTGGCGGTAAATAATCCCTCGCCGATGATCCAGTCTGCATCCGCTGCGGATTGCTGGCGCTGGTATTGTTTCACCAGCGAGCCGAACACGTCCGACATCGATTCGTTCAGCGCTCCAGGCTGGTCCCAATAAGCCAGGTTAGCTTCGTACGAAGTAACACCATGGGTTAATTCGTGGCCAATCACGTCCAGCGCGCTGGTAAAGCGGTTGAACATACGCTCGGATTCGGGTAAATCCTCGTCGCCATCGCCGTAGACCATTTGCTGACCATTCCAGAAGGCGTTGTCGTATCCTTTTTGGTAGTGCACGGTTGAATTCAACCGCAGGCCGTTGCCGTCGATTGAATCCCGCCCATAGACATTGAAATACAGGTCATAGGTGATTCCGGAACCATCGTAGGCCTCGTTGACCGCCGGGTCGGAAACAGGACCGTCTCCTTCCTGCCGTACTTCGGATCCGGGTAGCTTGGAACCATTTTTTGCATCATACACGACCCGCTGCTTGCCCGCTCTTACTGGGCGTGCCCCCATGAAGGACATCATTTCCAGTGCTGTGCGCCGGTGTGCACGGAGTTGCTCGGATATGGTGATGCTACGCAATGCAAAATCACGCTGTTCAGGGGAACCATTCATAACGATTTCGTGCATCATGTACGGTGGGATAATACACAGAATAGAATGACGGTGGGGCATATAAACTCCTTATTTCCTGAAAACCATTCGGTAATTAGAGTATACAACTCCAAATTCAATTATGCAACTCCCAATTTGAAGAAAAAGTGTTATCAAAGTATCTTTTTAATAAAACGGGGTGTGGGGTGTTTCGGACGGGCTA
>JAFGKO010000148.1 GCA_016928525.1 Anaerolineales bacterium
AGCCACTTGAACATTGTAATGTTGATCGAAGCCTTCATTAAGTACTGTTCTTCATGATACGCGAATCCGGATCGGTGAAATTGTACTGATCTTTGTCACGCGGGCCTGGTTCGGGCGGTTGCGGCGGGCGTCCCTTGGGCTTGTGGCGATGCTTGCGAGCTTTCTTCTCACGTTGGCTTCATGCTCAGCCTGTTCTGCCTCGTAGCGCTCCTTGGCGCGCGCTTCCCGCACCGCCTTTGCCTTGGCCAGATTGGCCAACCGCTCTTCTCGAATTGCAATCTCATCTTGCATTTCCAGACCTTCCGGCATCTGCATATCGCCTTGATCGACTTTTTCACCCAACGTGAACAATTCGCCCACTTCCTGGCGCAGTTGGCTTTCGATCTCGATCAAACGCTTGTAACTCACCGCTTTGCTCTTGGACGCATCCGCATGGATCTTGCTGCCATCCAGACTGATATTCCCCAACTGCAACACTCCCGCCGCCTGAGCCAGCAGCAGGATTTGCACAAACAGTTCTTGGACCTCATTCAAAAAGGTCTTACGAAAGTTGGCGATGGTGTCGTGATCGGGATGCAAGCCACCGGCAATGTATCGAAAGGGTATGCTCTCGTAGGTACCTAAGTTTCGCCCAAATAAACGGCAACCTGGGCTTGGGCGAGTAAAGCAGCGAGGCCGGTTTGCAACTCGCGGGCGAAAGGGTCAGCCGGATTGAGAATGATCTGGCGCACAGACTGATGACTATCCAGAACGATTTGCCCAGTGACATGAACTACATTGCGCATCAGGCGCAGCAAGCCCAAGCGAGCAATCCTGGGGCAATGGAGTGCCAGCCAGCCCCGCGCCCAAACCAGGAGATTATGCGCCAGGACTTCCAGTTGGCAAAGCATTTGTTGAGCAGCGAAGCGTTTCTTGTTGCGCTTGGAGGTTGCCAGGGCTTGCTTATCTTCTTTGATCTCGGTTTCGACGCCTCCACCGCGCAGGTCATAGAAACGCACGTAGGCCAGCAAAACGGTGGCGTTGTCTTCGATCTGGTCAGCCGATTGACCAGTGAGCAGCAAAACGGCCAGCGCGGGCAGCGACGAGAGGATAACGCCCACACCCCATTGACCATTCTGCTTGCGACAACGCACAGCAATGCGTTTCACAGGGCGATGATAGACTTCGGTCGTTTCCGTAACCCAGCCCATTTGACGGTCGCTATTGCAAGGATTGCTGATCCATGTCTGGACACTTTCTGCCAGGTCTTCTGCCCGTCGACCGGAATAATCTTTACAGTGAATCTGAAAGTTTTGATCCAAGGCGTAATTGACGTCATCCACACTGCCGCCGCCCGCATCAACGCGCAGGATAGTGCGTCTTCTCTGCTGCTGGGTCAGGCTCAAGGTTTGTTGCGCCGCCTGGAGCAAGGGCTGCATGGCAGTAGACAGTTGGGTCGTGCCGTTGTACACCCGTTTGACTACGATTTCATCATACCAACTCGCAACCACATAACCTTCCTGCCGTCCACGCCGGTTGCGTTGCTTGGCAAAATAGCCTTTGCTGGCAAACTCGGCCTTGCGTCCACAGGGTCGTCCAGTCATATCCACATCCAGCAATTGCCAAGCCTGAGTGTAATCATGGCGGTAGGCTCGGCTGTGCCGACGAAAGATGCGATCCATGGCCTGCTCCATTTGCTTCACATTCTCTGCTGTGCAAGCATCCAACGTATCTTCTTGCACAACTGATTGCTCTGCACAACCTTGCCTGCCAAAGGCCGCCTGCAGGGCCGGATCACTGCGCACCCGCTTGTTCACTTCAACCAGACCCTTGTCGCCACTCAGTACGGCAATCAAACTATCTGTCAGCTTCTCATTTGGCGTGTACTTCACCCTCTTTTGGGCGATCTTGACCTGCTCTGCTATCACTTCCAACACTCCCATGTGCTTGACATTGACGCCCAAGCCAACCAGCGTGACTCGGGCCGAAATTTGTTGGCGAACTTGTTCGCTAATAATGATAGACTCGTTCATGGTAATGGGCCTCCTGTTTGGATTCTCGGAATTTCCTTTACAGGTAGTCCCATTACTCTTTTTTGGCTAGCCCTTTTCGACCTCCATCTCGCCTCTATTTCGGGCGAAATTTAGGTAGCTTTCTCGATCTTGCGCGAACTGAATACCCCCGTGGCATATCCATAAAACAACAACCCCAACAGGATTTCCGGCGCAATCGCTTTCCCGCCTACCGGCGCATAGCCCGCGTAAATCTTGCTCAGATCCAACTGGGCGATCATATCCACCACAAAACGCGCCAGATGCTGAGGCGGCAGCGCTTCTCCCAGGCGGATCGTCTGGTTCAGCGTTTCTTCGTAATTTGCACTCTTGAATTTTCTGCTCATTTCAGAAGTTTATCATTACTTGTCGGCCTCTCCGACAAGCTGCTAGGCAATTCAAATGATAATGTTACCGAACGGGCATCCCTTGACAGAACATGGTATCCGTGTGAGAATTCAGAAAATGAATGCTCAACATATATGCCTTCCTTATTGTTGTGAATTTCACCCTGACAAGAATTATTTCTTTTCAGTAATGTAACCAGCCATGGCAAATCCTGCTGCTCCTTTCACTCCTCCTTCTACAGAAACACATATCGTTATCGAACCCGCGCGAGTTTGGACATCACTAGATCTAAAAGAAATATGGCAATATCGTGAATTGCTTTTCTTCCTTACCTGGCGAGACATCATGGTGCGTTATAAGCAGACTGCGCTAGGAGCGGCCTGGGCAATTCTGCAACCGTTGCTGACCATGATTGTATTCAGCATTGTTTTTGGACAGTTAGCCGGGCTGCCATCCGATGGCATACCATACCCTATTTTCACATATACTGCTTTGCTACCCTGGCAACTCTTTGCTTTTTCTCTTACTCAGTCGAGTAACAGTTTGATCAGTAACCAAAACTTGATTACCAAAGTATATTTTCCGCGCCTGATTATTCCAATCTCCTCGATGTTAGCCGGGGTTGTCGATTTTGCTATTGCATTTATTGTACTTCTTGGAATGATGGCATATTATAAAGTCGTCCCAACCCTGGCGATCCTATACCTGCCATTGTTTATCTTGCTTGCACTTGCCAGCGCCCTGGCCGTAGGGATCTGGCTTTCAGCATTGAGCGTCGAATATCGCGATGTGCGTTATGTTGTCCCCTTTTTGACTCAATTTTGGATGTATGCTACGCCAATCGCTTATTCCTCCACGTTGATCCCCGATTCTTGGCGCTGGCTTTATAGCTTGAATCCAATGGTTGGCGTAGTAGAAAGCTTTCGCTGGGCATTGTTGGGCACAGGAAGGAGCGTTGGCCCAATGATCTGGGCCTCCACAGGAATGGTGTTGATCTTACTGCTTGGAGGGCTGATTTACTTCCGTCGTCTGGAAGATAGTTTCGCCGATGTGATTTGATGACCAACAGGTATAAAAAAGAATCTCTACTGAATTAAGAGCAATCCAGCCATTGAATATTTTCAATGAGCTTTCATAAAACAATATCAAAGCATTGGTGAATAGTGACAGACATTGCCATTCGAATGGAACACATTTCAAAACAATATAAAATTGGCGCTCAACAGGGATCTTTATATAGTTATAGGAGTTTGCGCGAGAGTCTCAGCAAAACAGCTTTGACTACTTGGAAACGGCTAAGAGGTATGCCTCGTAGTGATGATCGATTTATTTGGGCCCTCAATGATATCTCATATGAGATCAGAAGAGGCGAATCGGTTGGAGTAATAGGACGAAATGGGGCTGGTAAGAGCACTATACTAAAAATCCTTTCTCGTATCACTAAGCCGACAATTGGCCGGGTTGAGTTGTTTGGAAGAGTAGGCTCATTGTTGGAAATTGGTACTGGATTTCATCCAGAGTTAACCGGCCGCGAAAATATTTTTCTGAATGGGGCGATACTTGGAATGAGTCGAAGAGACATTCAGAATAAATTTGATGAAATGGTAGACTTTTCTGAAATTGGAAAATTCTTGGACACCCCGGTGAAGCATTACTCTAGTGGAATGTACGTGCGCTTAGCGTTTTCAGTAGCTGCCCACTTGGAGCCAGAAATACTTGTAGTAGACGAAGTGCTGGCTGTGGGAGATACTGCCTTTCAGAAAAAATGTTTGGGGAAAATGGATGATGTAGCTGAAAGTGGACGTACCGTTTTGTTTGTTAGCCACAATATGGCCACTATTTCGGCACTCTGTGAAAAATGCATTTATCTTGAAAAAGGATCTGTGAAAGCTTTTGGCGTGACAGATGACGTGATCCGTGATTATTTAGATGATGCAAGTAGTGTCGCTGTACAGACTTCACTTTCTCAGCGAACTGATCGAAGAGGAGATGGGCGAGTACGATTTGCTAATATCCGCTTTCTTGATGGCAACACACGGCACCCTCTTGATGTGGTTATGAGTGGTCAACCGGTATTTATGGAAATTTCCTATGAGGCCCAAAATTTATCAACTCCATTGGAAAGGGTTATTATCGGTCTGGCGTTTTTTACTAGCGTAGGACAGTTTGTTATGGTGCTGAATAGCCAAATGTCCTCTAAAGCATTTGAAAAGCTGCCACCTGCAGGAAGAGTTTACTGTTTCATCCCGCGCTTTCCTCTAATGACCGGGCCTTTTTCAGTAACGGCAACTCTTAATATTAAAGGTGTTTTAATGGATCAAGTAGAAAATGCAACAACAGTTGAGGTTGAAAGTGGTGACTTCTTTGGCACAGGCATTCCGAATGTTTATGGAAGGCAAGGTGTTTATGTTGACCACGAGTGGGGTGTCGAATAATATTAGAGTTGTGGCGTAATTGACGCACACGATGTAAACTTGATGACATGGTCACCTACGAAAAACTTCTCAAGAAATCACAAGTCGCGC
>JAFGKO010000149.1 GCA_016928525.1 Anaerolineales bacterium
CGGCGTTGTAGAGATACGTACCCGCATCTTGTGCGATATTCAAGCCGCGCCACCACAGGTCGAGGTGCAACTGGTCCATGTGGCCGAGACGCGAGGGGAACGTGGAAGCCCGCAAGTAAGCCCAGGAGTCCCGTCCGCGCGGGTGGTCAGCAAGATACAGGCTGGGTTCGTAAACCTTCTCGTGCGCGTCCAGGCCCAACCACAACGACATCTCGTCCCAAACACCGCCGGGCAGTTGGAAGCGCAGAAAGGCCCGCGCCGCGGCTTGCACCGTCGGGCGGAAATCGTCGAACGGGGTCACAGCCAGGGGCAGGATCAAAGCCCCATCATTGGCGCCCAGGTTCGGGGTCCGGCCTGAAGCGGGGTCGAGCATCGAGAACAGCCAGTGCGTCGCCCGTCCTAGAGACTGCAATGTCAAAGCTGGCCAACCCACATCCCGAATCGCATTCACCCACAGCACCGCATGCAGCATCACGCGGTGATAGTTGCTGCTGTGCTGGATGTACTCGCCATAGCCGCTGATTTGGTACCGGAGGGCCCAGTTGAGCCAGCGCCAGCCAAGCGCGCGCCAACCCGCATGACCGAGCGCGCGGCCGGCGGTATAGAGCGCGGCAGCCTCGGTGACGAGGTGATTGTTGTTCTGCGCACGGGCGTAGACCAGCGTAGGCGGGATGCGGGCAGCGTGCGCGGCGACGGACTGCGCCAGGCGCGCGCGTCTTTCGGGGCTCGAAGCTGCCGCCGTTTCCCCGCCGCCAATGGGCGGGGTTTCGAAAACCTGGCCAGCCCAGACAAATGCCATGAGCCGGATGGCGACTTCCTGACCATTCATCCAGTGCGGACCCAGGTTGGGGGGATTGGCGTCTGTGAATCGCTCGAAATATTCCCAGAAGGCTTCGGCATAGGTTTCATTTTTAGTCAGGTGGTAAGCGCGGCCCAGGACAAAAGCCCAGCCAAAGCGGGCGGGTTCCCAAATGAATTTGATATCAGGGACTAGAGAGTAGAGATTGGAGAGTAGTTCGGGGCTGGACTCGTAGTGTGTCCAGTGACGCAAAGGTTGATCGAATGTTAGTTTGATGTCAACCGGCTCGCCGCCAAACATGCGGAACTTGCCCGCCACAATCTCGTCTGCTTCGGACAGCAAGGCGCGCTGGCCCTCTTCGCCGAGGGTTTGCCTGAGTTGGTCGCGGTCAGGGAGAGAGAATAGCTGATCAGAGAGTAGATAACTGGTTTCTACTCCTCTACTCTTTATTCTCTTATAGTGACCTGTTTTCATACCAACTTTGTACAACGCATACAACGCCATCTGGGTCAGTCCCAACTGGCGCAGAGCTTTGATGGCAAGAAAAAGCCTTGACAATGACATCCTAGACAATGCGTCCCAAATATGCGAGAGCATAGAACAAAGCGGTTATGTGTATAGCTTGTTCCAATTCCCCATGTTTCGCCATGTCGATGGTCTCATCAAGTGATTTCAAAAAAACTTCGATCTCTTCTGTCTCATCGAGATTCTGGTCTGACACCTTTTCAACATCGAGAGCTAAAAAGAAATAAGCGCTATTCGTGAAACTGACCGAATTGGGGAATATCTTTCCAATTTCGATGAACCGATCGCTGATATATCCCGTTTCTTCCAACAACTCGCGCTTGGCAGCTTCCAGGGTTTCTTCACCATCGTCTACAACGCCGCCTGGAAATTCCCAAAGAACCTGTTGTACTCCATGACGATACTGCCTGATCAATACTACTTCCTGGTCTTTTGTAAGCGCAAAAACAGTGACCCAAGACCCGTACTCCAGTATAAGTGGTTCAAGTGTCTGACCATTGGGAAGTTCACATTTGTCAATGCGCACCTTTTTGCGCAGATAAGTTGTTTCAAGCACTTTCCAGGGTTTGATGGTCATGCTTCCTCAGGGTTTCTTTAAGGGGTACACGTCTTGATGAATTGTTCTATCACTGGCTTGATCGGCGGACTAAGATCATCAGGGATATCGGCTGGGGCAAACCAACGCCATTCCGTATGCTCATCGTTCAGGGAGATTTTCCCGGTTACGTCTCGGCTGCGATACACAATCGTGACATTATATACTTCATCCCCATTAGGATACTTGTAGTACAACTCCGGGCCCGAAAAGACACCAAAAAGCGACATTTCCCCTACCTGCAAGCCAGTTTCTTCAAGGGCCTCGCGGCGGGCAGCATTTTCGACTATTTCACCCGGCTCCGTCCCCCCGCCGGGCGGATCCCAGCAACCACTATCCGAACGTTTCATTAAGAGCAGACGATTGTGATCGTCTACGATCAGAATCGCCGCGCCGACCATGAGAACAGGTGCGTGCCCGATATGCTGGCGGAGGGATTGGATGTATTCCATGCTGGTTTTAAATTGATTGAAAGCTGCGAGTTAGCGTTTAACCTGCAACTTTTTACCTTTCAACGTTATAGACTCCACTGTTACGAACATGATGCGCCGGGCTTACCGAATGGCGGCCCCGGTCAAGCCGCTTTAAATGGGCTAAGATTTCCCTGCTCATCGGCCTGTAAGACGGTCAGTTCGGGCATGGGGAAGTGTTTGGGGTTGGTGGTAACGAGGGTCAGTCCGAGCTGTAGAGTAGAAGCGGCAATGAGGGCGTCGGCGTCACTGAGAATGACACCACGCCCGCGCCAGAAGCGTATCATCTCTCCTGCCAAATCGGCAATCTCGTTGGTTATCTGGATCGTTTCGATGGAATTCAATAAAGCAAATGTATCTACTCTTTCTCGTTCTTGCATCCCTCGCACGATTTCAAGGCGCGTCATGGCTGAAATATACACCCAGCCCTTACGGTTAGTCTCGCGTAGCAAATCCTTGTATCCTGGCATTTTGCGTAAATATCGGATCAAGATGTTGCTATCCAAAATGTGATCACTCACCGCGTCCCCACTCATCGGACAAATCGCGCGTCCCTAACTTGCGTTGTTCCTCGATCCAGCGGTCTATATCCTCTGGGGTCAGCATATCAGGATGATCTTCATCCTTCCAGGCACCGTAGGATTTTTCAATGGCCTCGCGCAGCTTTCGACGGCGCAGTTCACGGGCCAACACTTCCTCCACGAATTTGGTACGTTCGCGAGCAGGAATGGCGCGACGTAATTCGTCCATCACGGACTTGGTAATATACAGGTTCATGCGTTCTTTTACGGCGCCCATAGGTCAATCCTTTTGCACTATTCCTTTGCACTGTAATTATACACCAAACTCATTGCTCACTCCATCCCCAAATATTGATGGGAATGCCGTCCTTTCGCAAGGACTCCAGCGCTGAAAACGTGGCGCTTGTCACGCCAATCAACTGGACGTAGGGAATCGGCGGCTCCCCCCCTTCCCAGATGGCACGCACAAAGGACTGCCACTCAGCCTTCCAACCTTTATCTTGCGCAACTTGGACTCTCTTGCGCCGTCCATTGTGAACCATTTCCAGGGCACGGAAGTCATCCAGTACAGCCACACGCCCGCCACAAAAGACTTCCACGCGCTCTTTGGGCAAGGATTTGTCACCGTTGGCAAGATAATCTACCACTCCAAGGGAACCGTCAGGGAAGGTAAAAACCATTGATACATTGTCTTCGCGGTACCTGCCGTTATCCGGCAGGGCATGCGCAGTGACAGAAATCGGAACCGCCCCAACCAGGAAGGTAATGAAATCCACGAAATGGCAGCCTTCGCCAATGATGCGTCCGCCACCGATGGTCGGGTCGTGCGTCCAATGCTTGAGGGGAATATAGCCTGCATTGACGCGATAATGGATGTAGAGCGGTTCGCTACGATCCGCAAGGAATGAGGCGAGTTGTTGCGCCAGGGGCGCGAACCGGCGGTTGAACCCGACCATTAGCAAGTGTTCTTTGGTTTTCAGTAATTGCTCGTTGAGCGCTGAAAGTTGATCACCATTGATCGCCAGCGGCTTCTCCACAAATACGTGTTTACCGGCCTGTAAGGCTTTGATAGCCAGGTCAGTGTGAGAGTCATGACGCGTCAGGATGGCAACTGTATTGATATTCGGATCGTTGATGATTTCATCCTCACGAGAGGTTGCATAGGAAAAGTTGAATTTTTTCCCCGAGTGCTGGGCATGTAATCCACCTGCTGAGGCAATGCCCACCAATTCGACGCGTTTGTTTTTCCTGAGGACTGGCAGGAGTGTAGCGTTTGCAAACAAGCCAGCGCCGAGCACTCCCAATGTGACCGGCATTTTTTCCCCGTCACGCACGGCAGGCCCAATTTGCTCTGTCCGCTCACGCAAGGCAACGCGCGCCAGCGGGGAATCTGAACTGTCAGGGTAAGTCAATAGAACGCCTAGGAATGGTTCTTTTTTCTTGCCGGTGATCACCTCGTACGCTTCGGCAGCCTGTTCGATCTGGAAGCGATGCGTGATGAGCGGTTTGACCTGTATTTTGCCGCTCTCAAGCAGTCCAACTACCGATTCAAGATTGCGTCCTTCCGTCCAGCGCACGTAGCCGATAGGGTAATCCAGCCCATCCTCTTCGTAGGAGGGATCATAGCGACCGGGGCCATAAGAGCGGGAATTTATGAAGGAAAGTTCCTTTTCGTAATAGACCTTGCGCGGGAGAGCTTGACCTACTGCACCCGTCGCAACTACACGCGCCCGGTCACGGGCAATCGCTCCGGCCAGTTCCACCGGATCAGTGGAGGAGGTATCCGCGCAAATGATAACCACGTCGAAACCGCGGTTGGCGGTAAAAGCCAGGGCCCATTCTTCCGACTGGCTGCGCTGCCAGGCCTGAATTCCGAGGGAGGTAGCGAGGGCGACGCGCTTTGGGTCGATGTCGATGCCCAGCACACGACATCCCGCTGCCGCGGCGATCTGCCCCGTCAGTAATCCCAATAACCCCATACCAATCACCGCAACTGTCTCGCCAATTTGCGGCTCGGCCAGACGAAATCCATGTAAGGCAATCGCGCCCAGGGTCGCAAAGGCAGCCGATTCGAAATCGACCGTATCGGGCAGGGGCACGAGCAGGTTGCGGGGTACAACGGCATACTCGGCATGCACGGCAAAACCGCCGCCCGCACAGGCCACGCGCTGGCCGACC
>JAFGKO010000150.1 GCA_016928525.1 Anaerolineales bacterium
ACAAGGTTTGCCTCCCTACCAGTACGCAGCACAAAATGCCTGATTTTGTCCACTTCCTGATGGTACTAAATATGGGAGCTTGACAGGGTCGCGCCAGCGTCGTTGGGGAATTCTCCCATACGTCCGTTCACTTTGGTTGCCAGAATGATCTGCCCCCGCAAGTTATTATCTTTCAGGAACTTTCCAACGATCCGCTCGCTCTCGCCTTTGTTGTAGACGTTCGCAGTGTCGAAGAAGTTAATCCCGCCATCGACCGCTTTTTGCATGATGGCGAACGAATCTTTCTCATCGGTTGGACTGCCAAAATTCATCGTCCCCAAACATAATGGCGAGACAAGTATGCCAGAGCGACCTAACAATCGGTATTCCATAACACACTTCCTTTCTATAAATTCAATCTGTGATTTTTAACCGCTATGAAATATAGAATACCATTCATTCCTTTCCCTTTATCGGGTGAGCCAACCGCCGTCCACGGGAATGATTGCACCTTGCATGTAATCAGAAGCAGAAGATGCCAGGAATACGACCACCCCCTTAAGATCGTCCGGAGTGCCCCAACGACCAGCCGGAATGCGCTCCAGAATCGCCGGAGCACGTTTGGGGTCAGCGCGCAAGGGTGCCGTATTCTCAGTAGCCATATAACCAGGCGCAATGGCATTAACGTTGATGTTGTGCTTTGCCCATTCATTGGCAAGCGCGCGTGTTACACCGGCCAGCGCGCTCTTCGCTGCGGTATACGATGGCACTGTAATACCACCCTGAAACGAAAGCATGGATGCAATGTTGATGATCTTGCCGCCGCCATGCGACATCATCACCCGTCCCGCCGCCTGCGCAAGAAAAAATGCTGCCTTCAAGTTAATCTGTAACACGTCATCCCAATCGGCTTCGGTAAAATCAACAGCAGGCGCACGGCGGATCGTGCCTGCATTGTTGACCAGAATGTCAATGCGGCCCAATTCCTTCACAACAGTCGAAACAACTTCATTCAAATCATACACGCTTGCTTCGCGCAAATCTACCACGGACTCGTGATAACCCCGACCTAGCGCGCGAACAGATTCGCATGTCCCCTCGCAGCCTGTACGATCCAGGCTGGCAATGTCCGCGCCTGCTTCGGCGAGCGCAAGTGCCATGCCCTGACCCAGTCCTTGTGCCGCACCAGTAACAAGCGCAACTTTGCCGTCGAGTTTGAATAAATCTAAAATCATATTATCCTTTCAATGCTTTTTCCCTGAGCGGAGTGGCGGGTGAAACGAGGAACGCAGTCGAAGGGCATTTGCATCAACTGCGCTTCGACCGCGGACTTCGCACACCCGCCCTGGCGGTCGATGCCAGGGACAACCGCTCCGCCCTCCGCTCAGCGCGAAAATATCAATGTCCAAGCTCTTTCAACATCGCCACCGTCTTAGTCACCCAGCCTAATTGCGGATCGTCCACCGTTGCCTGAGTACGTTGGTTGCCAGCCAGAAACCACAAGTAATACGTCGTATACCCTGGCGCGCTGACCACCGTATGATAACCGCGCGGCAGCATGTGGATGCTATTATCGCGTACGGTGAAATTTTCCTCCTCGCCCTCTTCGTTGTAATAATGGCAAATCCCAAAGCCATCATTCGGATTGACCTTGAAGAAATACATCTCTTCATGATATGCCTCACGCGGCAGGTCATCCACCTGGTGTTTGTGCGGAGGATACGTACTCCAATTACCGCTGGGGGTAAATGTCTCACCAACGATCAAGCGCCGTGCAGGGAGTTCGGGCTGGGCAGCAGTGGTGAGAATCTGGTAGAAGTAACGCTTGAAGTTTGCCGCGCCCCACACCCCATTTGCCACCTTCGACGGTTCGATCATATACGGCTCGACGTCCAAATCGGACGGCGCGCTCGGCAAGGCAATCTCGACAGCACTATCCGCCGTAATGGTGAATTTGGATTTAGCCGGGATGTAGACCGAATGCGGCTTGCCTCCAAATACGTTGGGGCGTCCCCCCACCTTTTCGAAGCGCTTCGTCTCGACCTCGAAACTGGCCCTGCCTCCGAGCAGCACTGCCAGCATTTCACGCTCTCCGCTGTCGCTGCTGTAGGTTTCTCCCACTCCAAGTTTCAGGAATCCAAACTCCAGCAATTTGCACGGATTCGTGGGCGGGGTGTTCAACCCGTTGTTTGTTGTAAGTAATGAGTGATATTTCATTGTTTCTTCTCCTTTACAAAAACGTCCAGCAGGTTTGTATGAGACAACAGCATTTTGCGAGAAAACCCTGCAAAACGGTTATTTCTATCCACGTGCCTTCTTGATCCACCCAATACAATCGGAGGCTTTCTTTGCAATGCCGTCGTAGTCTTTGTCTTTAACCATCTGTGCACTGACAAGCTTACTTCCCATCCCTACCGCTGCTGCTCCAGACTTGATCCATTCGCCGACGCTGGCTTCGGTCGCATCTACGCCGCCGGTGGGCATGAGTCGATGCCATGGACAAGGAGCCATCACGCTCTTAACGAAGGCAGGCCCTCCAACTGTCTCGCCAGGGAAGACCTTGCAAATCTCCGCGCCATATTCTTCAGCGGTGGAGATTTCGGTCTCTGTCGCACAACCTGGCATATACAAAATCTTGCGACGATTGCACAACTTCGCAATCTCAGGATTGAAACTCGGACCCACGATGAAGTTCGCGCCAGCAACAAGATATAACGCCGCGGTCGGCGCATCGATGATGGAGCCCACGCCCAGAATGATACTCGGGGTGGCCTTGCTAAAATGCTTGACCAATTCCGTAAATACAGGATACGCCAGTTCGCCACGATTGGTGAATTCGATCACCTTCGCCCCACCGCGTGAACAGGCAGACGCCAATTCCACAGAAGTTTCAACATCCCCGTTATAGAACAGTGGAACAAGCCCGATATCGAGTAGTGTGTTGATCACTTCCAAACGCATGAAACGTGCCATATTGTAGAACTCCTTCTTTATTTGCTAATCTGCGCAAATTCACGCCAATCCTTAAATTCGCGCAGATTAACCCAGACTTGCAAAATTTCAACGCGAAACGCGTCCCGAGGCGTCGCCTGCCATCAAGGCTTCGACTTCGCTCACGCTGACAGCGTTGAAATCGCCAATGATGCTGTGCTTGAGACAGGCTGCTGCGGCTGCAAAATTGAGCGCTCTTTGCGGGTCATCTTTGTACCTGCGCAAACCGTAGATGAGGCCGCCCATGAACGAGTCGCCGCCGCCAACACGGTCGACAATGGGGATGATGTCGTAGGTCGGCGCAGAGAAAAAGTTTCCATCTTGCCACAACACACCTGACCACGTATTATGGCTCGCAGAAAGCGACCCACGTAGTGTAATCGAAATAGTTTTGAGAGATGGGAATTTTCTGGCAAGTTCTTCACACACATAACGATAATAGTCTGCCTCCACTTTGCCCTTATTGACATCGGCTTCGGATGCTTTGATACCAAACACCTTTTCAGCGTCTTCTTCGTTGCCCAACGCGATGTCACACATACTCACGAGTTCAGTCATTACTTCGCCTGCAGACTTACCCCATTTCCATAACTTTGCGCGATAGTTCAAGTCAGTAGAAACAGTGACGCCCATCTCACGCGCAACCCAGATGGCTTCACGGCAGACTTCTGCCGCGCCTTGCGAAACCGCAGGCGTGATGCCCGTCCAGTGGAACCAGTCCGCACCTTCGAAGACCTTTTTCCAGTCAATTGCACCCGTTTGAATGGCGGCGAAACTGGAATTTGCACGGTCGTAGATTACTTTGCTGCCACGCTGTGCCGCGCCCGTTTCAAGGAAATAAATGCCAATGCGGTCGCCGCCGCGCGCGATGTGCTCCGTGCGGATGCCGTAGCTGCGCAGGCTCATCAGGCAGGCATCACCCAGATCGTTTTTGGGAAGGCGCGTGACGAATTCGACCTCCTCACCGTAGTTTGCTAGCGAAACGGCGACGTTGGCCTCACCCCCGCCATAAATTGCTTCGAACAAACGGGCCTGGGTAAAACGCTGGAAGCCGGGCGGCGCAAGCCGCAGCATGATCTCGCCAAAGGTGACGATTTTTTTCATGAAAAACTCCATTACGTGTTGTCATTGCGAGCGAAGCAAAGCAAGCTCTCGTTAAACAGGAAATGCTGACTTTCAGGAGATTGCTTCGTCGGGTTGCACCCTCCTCGCAATGACATGGTTATTTTGGATTGATATCCGCTTCGACGGATTCATCCATATCAAACGCATCACCAATCTGCCCTGTCACTTCAACATGGTCGAGCCGAATACGGCGCGCATTGCGGATGAAAAATCCAGCCTGGGACATGCTTGGGATGTCGTCCGCCATTTCGGGGTAGCCTGAATCGGCTTCGTCCGAGATGGAGATGGAAACGTCCGTGAAGGAAATGTCTTCGAGCGGCATCTCCGCCAGTCCGTAGAGGAATCCCGCGGCATGTTTGACTTCGCGCGCGGTGATATGGCTGAAGTGGATTCGGCGCAGGCGTGGTGTACCATCATTCACTAAACGTGGATTTTTATCGGAGACATTCAGATTACCTTGCTCGCCGATGTGATAATAAAGGTTCATCGTGAATGGGCAGAGCACACCATCCATGATCAAATTCGAAACGCGGATATCTTCGATAATACCTCCGCGCCCGCGTCGGGATTTGATGCGGATGCCACGGTCCGTTCCGATGAAAATGCAATTCGAGATGACAACGTTCTTCACACCGCCGCTCATCTCGCTGCCAATGACCACACCTCCGTGACCGCGTTCGAGCGTGCAGTTGGTGATGGTGATGTCGCGGCAGGGAGCATAACGATCCGGGTGCTCGTATTCGGTGCCCGATTTGATCGTGATGCAATCGTCGCCAACGCTGACATAGCAATCGGAGATGCGCACCAGCCGGCAGGAATCGGGATTGATGCCGTCAGTGTTTGGCGAGTCGGCAGGATTGATGATCGTGACGGCATGAATTGTGACGTTCTGGCAGTGCACGGGATTGATCGTCCAGCTCGGCGAGTTGACCGCGGTGATCCCTTCGATGAGCACATTGCTGCAATCCGAAAAGCTGATCAGGCGCGGGCGGGGATGCACGAGCATATTCTCTTTTTTTGCCTGCCACCAGATCGCGCCACGACCATCGATCATGCCGCGGCCAATTACAGAAATGTTATTCAGGTTTTGACCGGCAATCAACGGCGCGTAGGTATCCTGATGTTTACCCTCCCAACGGCTATGGACAATCGGATAATCATCGGGATTCTCGCTACCAAGAATCACAGCGCCAGAGTCAAGCCGGAGGGTAATGTTGTCTCGTAGGAACAGGCTGCCCGTCAGAAATTGACCGGCTGGCAGATAAACAGTGCCACCGCCCAACGCGGCACATGAGTCGATGGCGGATTGAATCGCGCGCGAATCCAAAGTCTGCCCATCCCCCATTGCGCCATGTTCGCGCACGTTGAAGATCGAAGCCTGCCCCGCGCGCATCGTCATTCCACGAGCTCTCCATTGACACCCGCACGTTCCATTTCGAGCGCGGCAAGGATAAACGGTCCCACGCCTTTGGGATCGTTGGGGATGACCTTTTCCGTAACATAATATTCGAACGAGCCATCGCGATAGGGCTCCCCGCCAAGGCCCGCGCTGCCGCATACTTTTTCGAGCGTGAGCAAACCCTGCGAATCGATCTTGATCAGGTTTTGTAACAAGCCGTGATAGCCGCGCCGCGCAGACAAAAGATAATCCTGCGCGAGATAACCTTCACACACTCCTTTGGCAAACGCATAAACGAACATGGCAGAAGCAGATGCTTCGAGATAATTGCCTTCGCGGTCAGGCAGGTCGAGGATCTGATACCAAAGCCCCGTCGCTTCATCCTGGACTTTCACAATTGCGGCAGCGGTCCTGTCGAGAATAGCAATCAAATCGGACCTCTGGGCATAATCCTGCGGAAGATGATCCAATACATCGACAATTGCCATCACGAACCAACCGACGGCGCGCCCCCAGAAATATTTGGAGAGTCCCGTTTCGGGGTTGCACCAACGTTGTTGCTTGCTTTCATCCCATGCGTGATAGAGCAAGCCTGTCTTTTCATCTCGTGTATATTTTTCGATCAATGTGATCTGATACACGACATCACCAAACGTTTCGGGTTCGTTGAAACGCATGGCGTATTCCGAGAGGAATGGTCCTGCCATGTAGATGCCATCCAACCACATCTGGTATGGATAAATTTGTTTGTGCCAGAAACCGTTTGCATTGTTGCGTGGATGTGTGCGCATTTGTTCACGCAGGTGTTCAATGGCTTTGCGATAGCGGTCATCGCCCGTGCGTTCGTATGCGCTATAAAGCAATTTTCCCGAGTTGACCATGTCAACGTTGTATTCGTTCATGTGGTAGGAGCGTATGCTTCCATCTGGCTGCACAAAGTGATCGATCCAATCGGCGACGAATTTGAGATAACGCTCTTCGCCTGTTGCTTCTCCTGCTTTTTGGATTGCCATAACTTGCAAACCATGATCATAATTCCAGGAGGCAGCGTTTAACGTGTAACGTTGAAGCGTGGACTCGACCATGCGGGCGGACCATGTGTTTATTTTTTGCGAAGATGTTTGAGTCATGGTAACAACCTGTTGTTATTGAGTGTAGAAGCGCAAATTGCTTTGACGATCCCGAAGAGTTGCCTTTACGCTGCCATTGCAGGCAGATATTCGTGATTGAGTTCGAGTAGTTTGTTGAACAGTTCCCAGGCAGTATCCAGGGGAAGGTGGTTTGACGGGTCATTGAAAAACGCCTGGAAGGCAAGGTCAGTGTTATTGGTCAGCGCAGCTTCGATGATGAGTTCCTGATCCGCGCTGTGTTGATTGATGAGCGGCGCAATCCCTGCGGGCAGCGCGCCCGCAGTCAATGGGCGGAGGCTCTCGCGACTGAAATGCGCGTTGGTCTCAACGACGGCATGAAGAGGCATGTTGGAAAGCTGCCCGACATTTTCCAGGTTGACGTTTGTGACCATGTCACTCAGCCCGAGCAAAGCCTTGATCATGCCAATGCCTTCTTCACCTGAAGGCTCAAGCACGAACGGTGTGATACCATCCATCAGGTCGCGAGTCTTTTGCGGCGCAGTCCTCCAGCGCTCGATGCGATATGAAACGGGTGTGCGAATGACCCCCCATTTGAATAAGATCTCCGGGGAATGAATAAATCCCGGTAAAAATTCTACAAGATGACGGTCGCCAGCAGCAGCGAGGATTCCGAAGCGCTGGAATAGCGCAAACTTGACTTGATCGGTACTGTAGAACCAGTCATTCCAGCTTTCCACTTCTTCCCGGGTGTATGTGCGCAGTGTTCCAGGCTGTTCGAGATGATGCCGCAACAATGCGAGCAAATCATGTCCCTGATACGTCGCTTGATCTACCCAGGTGAAATGATTGATTCCCAGCACATTGACTTGAATCTCTTGTCTGGGTGGTGTTGCAATGTTCAAATATTTTGACGCAACGCGTGCTAACATGCGCTGCGTGGAAAAAACTTCGTGACAGCACCCAAATACCTTGAGTTCGGGCACGACACGAGTCAATGTCCGCGTGCAAATGGACATTGGGTTGGTGTAGTTGATGATCCACGCACTGGGGCAGAAAGTCGCCAGGGCTTCGGCAAAGCCTTTATAAATGGAAGCAGACCGAAGTCCGCGTATGAGGCCGGAGGCGCCTGTAGTGTCACCAACCGGGAAGAAAAGTCCATATTCTTCCGCAAGCGCGATCTCTTCCGCCATCATTTCCAACGAGCCAGGTTGGATAGAGATGATGACGAAGTTCGCTGCCTGTAATGCCTCTCGCAAAGTGGATGCAGCAGTGTAAATCCAGCGCGAAACAACGCCAGGTTGAGCTTGCATCCAGTTGCCCAGTTGTTCGTTGAGGCGCGCGGAATCCATATCGATGTCATAGAGCACGACTTCGCCGGTGAGGTCGGGGCAAAGCGCGAGATCGATCATCAACTTGCGCGCCCACTCGCGGCTTCCGCCGCCGATATAGGCAATTTTGAGAGAGGTGAGTGTGGACATGGTGAGAAGTGAGGAGAGCAGATTTGGCGCTTCGACTTCGCTACGCTGCACTCAACGCGAGAGGCTTTTCAGAGTAAGGCGGGCGGTTGGTTGCCGCCCGCCTTTTTTCAAGCGCTGGTTACTTTAGTAATCCAGCATCGGTCAATGCTTGTTTGGCAGAGGCTTCGTATTCGACAGCTCCCAACGTGTCGAGGCCGGCAAGATACTCAGCCCATGTGTCGTCGTTGAGTTCCTTTTGTCCAAGGACAAACTGGAGGATACCCTCGCTGTAGAAACGGTCAAAGTCAGCAGCGTTGTCAGGGGGCAGGATGACCTGGATTCCGCGTCCATCCACCCAGGGCTGGTCCTGGAAGAAGCCAAGGAAAGTCATCGGTTCCATCAGGCGTCCATTGATCGTATTGTAGGTAGGATAACGAGCCGTGATCTCCTGTTCAGAGTTGTAGAAGACCAACTGGTTACGCATTTGCGTGAACGGTTGACGTTCGGGGGCAGTGTAGGCTTCCACAGGATCAAGGCCTTCGGTAGAAATATTGCCATTTGCATCGATGATGAAGTTCTTGCCTTCTTCACCGAAGCCGAGCAGATAGTAACCATCGGTTGCCATCCATTCGAGCAGGCGAGCAATCGCTTCAGCTTTACCCGCATCAACGGCTTTCTGTGAAACACCGAAGATCTGACCGCGTCCGGTGTAGACGCCGTAGTACGCGTCACCATTGGGACCCTTCGGTGCAGCTACCGGGATCCACTCCGCATCGGGGAAATTCTCGTCAAACGGAGTGTAGTTGGATTTGTTGGTCAGGGCGGCGAAGTCCTCCCACATGATGCCGAACAAGCCCTGCTTCCAGCGTGCGCGGAAGTCGTCGCGAGTCAGTGTAGGCCAATCGGGATCGATGACCTTCGCATCCACCAAGGACTTGAAGTATGCCAGCGCTTCGGGATATTGCTCGCTTCTGACGATGAGTCCGAAATTGGCGGGATCGGTAAAGTTCCATACTCCCGGAACACCGTACGCGCCCATGATGAAATCAAAGCGGTTGCCGAGGCCCTGACCGACGATGAAACCACCAAGGCCATAGGTATCGTTCTGGCCGTTGCCATCGGGATCCTGTTCCGTAAAAGCCTTGGCAACTGCTAATAGTTCTTCGGGTGTGACGGGGACTTCGAGCCCAAGTTTGTCGAGCCAATCCTTGCGGATGACAAAACCTTCGCGCCTCGGAAGGGGAGGCGGTTCGGGCAGGCCGTATTGCGTGCCATTGAATGTGACAAGATCGATTGCCAGCGGATCATTGTAATGAAGTTTGACGCGCTCAGGCATGAGAGGCATTAAATCATCAACCGGTGCCATTAATCCAAGTTCAACCAGTCTCAGCAAGGCTCCGCGGTTGTCATTGTTGGCGCTGACCATTTGAAACAGGTCAGGTAGATCGTTCGCGGCCGCGGCAGCATTGATCTTAGCCTCGCCGTCAGCGCCTGTCGGGACAATGACATAGGTGAGATTGATATTGAGTTCCTCACGGATGATGTCGTAGGCAATCCAGTCATCGGGCGGCGCGCCGGCTTCGGTCACGGTTGCCTGCGCCCAGAGCGCGATGTCAACGGGTTCCGGGGGGGTGGTCGGTTCAGGAACCGCTGTCGGTTCGACTGGGGCCGGGGCTCCTGGTTCTTCCGGCATGGCTTCTTCCGTAGGGGTTGCAGCGGGGGCACATGCAGCCAGGATCTGGCTTAGTACCAGAAGAGATACTACAAAAATCAATTTCCAGTTTTTCATCTTCTTCTCCTTTATGGGTTTTGTTTGAAAGAGAACATTGTTCCCTTTATTCCAGAATTAAGAACTAGATTGACTTGATCATGGTATGTTTATTCCTTGACACCTCCTACCAATGTGCCTTTTGTAAAATAGCGTTGGATCCAGGGATAAACCAAAAGCATGGGGATCATGGTGATTAACACACCCGCTGCTTTTAACGACTCGAGAGACGATGAACTGAATGCGTTATATTCCACATACTCATTGAAACTCGCTGAAATTAGAATGTTGCGAAGCAATACTGTTAACGGCATGAGTTTGCTGTCGTTCAAATAAAGGATTGGAGTGAAGAACTCGTTCCAGAAGTAAACGGCGTAGAAGAGCCCAATGGTCAGCAGGATCGGCTTTGACAACGGAAGTATGATGTGCCACAAAACCTGTAATTCATTTGCGCCGTCGATGCGGGCTGCATCCTTAAGTTCTTCGGGTAACCCTTCAAAGAAGCTCATCATCACCAGCGTGTTGTAGACGCTGACCGCAGGCGGCAGGATGATGGCCAGAAAATTATTCGTCAGCTTCATACCCGTGATCAACAAATAAACAGGAATTAACCCGGGGCTGAACAAATATGTGAACAGAACAAGCGTCATGATGAGTTTACGCCCAGGCAAATTGCGTGTGGAAAGTCCGTACGCAAGAGGCACGGTCAGGATCAAACTGATGGTAACGCCCAGCAGGGTGATGATCACGCTATTCAACGCAGCTCGGGGGAAAAGGGAATGACCTAAAAGTTGCCTGAAAGCTTCGAAGGTCCATTTGGTTGGAGAAAGGAAGAAGGGAACGCCTTCACGCGTATAAATATCGAGCGGGATGAAAGCAGTAACGATCACCCGCCAGAACGGGACCAGGATAACGAGCAGGACGATTGTGAGGAAGATCGCGATTCCGATTTGAAAGATTACAGCGTCACGGGTTTTGGTGTGCAACATGCGATACTCCTAGAAAAGACTCTGTTGCGCCATGCGTTTGGCAACCCGGTTTGCAACCAGGATCAATACCAGGCCAATCACACCCTTGAAAAATCCCACCGCGGTTGCAAGACTGAACTGGAATTGCAAAACACCCTGACGGTAGACCCAGGTATCGATGATGTCGCCCACGCTGTACACGGGCACAGAATAAAGCACGAAGATCTGGTTGAAACCCGCTTCGAGAATATGCCCCATACGAAGTAGCGTGACCAGGACAATAACAGGCAATATGCCAGGCAGTGAAATGTACCAAATGCGCTGGAGAGGCGTTGCTCCATCCACAGCAGCGGCTTCGTACAAATCCGGGCTGATACCCAGAAGAGCTGCAAGGTACAGGATGGTACTCCAGCCTGTCTCTTTCCAAACATCGGAAAAGATGACCACCCAGCGGAATGTGTCTGGTGTTGTCAGAAATGGGATCGGATCACCCCCGAACTTTTTTATGATCTCGTTTAGCAATCCATTTCCCGGCGAAAGGATGACCAGCAATACACCAAACATAATGACCCATGAAAGGAAGTGCGGCAGGTAGATCGCTGTCTGCACAAAAGTGCGGAAGCGCACAAGCCAGGTTTCATGCAAAGCAATCGCACATATCACTGCCAACGGCAAGCCCAGAATAAGTTTTGCCAAACTGAAGATGATTGTGTTTGTGAGAAGCTCGGTGAAATAGAACGAATTGATGAATGTCTCAAAATGCTTGAAGCCTACCCACGGACTTCCCATCACACCGAGCAGTGGCTTAAAATCCTTGAATGCGATCTGCGCATTCCAGAGCGGTCCGTATTTGAAAATCAAAAAGTAGATCAACGTTGGCAACATTAAGAAATAGAGCCAGCGCTGCCGCCAAATAGAACGGAATATGTTTCTGAAATTGAACCTATCGGTGAGTGGTAACTTTGAGGGGAGTGTTTTCAGTGTCATTTTTTCTCCGATGAAATGGATTTTGGGTCGATCAGAGCCAAAACCAAGTTCACCTGAAGAGATGATGCGAATCATCACAATTGGCATCTTAGCAGGTTAGGGTTGGATTTTGGCGCTGCACACTTGGACAAAACAGACCTTTATGATGACGATGCCCATGATTGGGCAATCCATAGTAAACTTATTTTACAAGAGGTACTCATAGCCATGCAAAAATCCTCATCCACTAACCGACCCACCCTGGGATTTCTGCTTGCCAGTCTGCATACTGGCGCGAGCCTGGTCATTTGGCCCAGCTTGCTAGATGCCGCTGAACGTCATGACGTGAACTTGATCTGCTTTCCGGGCGGGCGTCTCCAGGCCGCAGACTCTTTTGAAATTCAACGTAACGCAATCTTCGACCTGGCAAGTCACAAATGTCTTGACGGATTGATCACCTGGTCATCGTCTTTAGGGGGTGTATTAGGACCGGCTGAAATCCGGGCTTTTCACCAACGTTACCAACTGCTCCCAATGGTCAGCCTGGCGCAATTCATGGAAGGCATGCCGACCGTCTCTGTAGATAGTTACCTCGGGATGCGCGCCCTGCTCGCCCATTTAATCGAAGAACATGGTTTCCGCCGCCTGGCGTTCATTCGCGGGCCTGAAGAACATTACTACGCACAGGAACGTTACCGCGCTTATCTCGATTCTCTCCAGACCCTTGACCTGCCTCTCGTGCCCAAGCTTGTCACCCGCCCCCTGCCCTGGGAGGCGGGAGCAGAAGCGATAGAGATCCTGCTGGACGAGCGCGGTCTCAAGCCAGGGGTGGATTTCGAAGTAGTCATCGCGGTGAGCGACATGATGGCCTTATGGGCGATGAAGACCCTGCAAGCGCGTGGCTTCGAAGTCCCTGCTGAGATTGCAGTGACGGGATTCAACAACTCTATCGAAGAACGGCTCGCTACCCCGCCTCTCACTACGGTTGACCTGCCCTTTTATGAACAGGGCTCAAAAGCGATGGAGGTGCTCCTACAACAACTCGCAGGGGAGTCCGTCCCAGCGTTGAGCACGTTACCGTCGAAGCTGATCGTACGACAATCTTGCGGCTGTCCATCGAAGGCACTTGCGCTGGCATCGTTCTCTCCGGTCAAAGATGCATCGGGAAAAAGCAAAGGGGAGATAAATCTCGAAAATGCGCGAGCAGGCTGCTTGTCCGAGATAGAAGCGATAATGGATCTCGCTCCAGAAAGAGCAAAAGAGTGGCTGGGGTCCGTTTTCGATGCGTTCATCCAAGAACTCGAAGAAGCATCGCAAAATTTTTTGTCCGTGCTGAATTATGTACTCGACCAAGCCCTGCACACGGACTACGATATTGTGCACTGGCAAAATGCAATATCGATCCTGAGATATTGGGGATTGCAATATGTTCCAAAATCAAAACAAGTGAATGTGGAAATGCTTATATCACAAGCGCGTGTTGTCGTCGAAGAGGCCCATCAGCGTTCGCAGGCGTATGCGCAATGGCAGGCGAAACGTGAGGCAGAGAATTTACGCGAAACCAACCGGGAATTGCTGACAGCATTCGATGTAAATCAACTCACAGATGTGCTGGTAGAACGCCTGCCTGCGCTTGGAATTCCGAGCGCATACCTTGTAACATACGAGCAGACGACTGACGCAGAAGTCCCAAAACATGCGCGGTTGAGGCTGGCCTACATCGATCAGCAGCGTGCGGATATCGAGCCAGGGGGGCTGCGTTTTCCAACATACCATGTCATTCCACAGGATTTTCTCCCACAAAGTCATCGTTACAGCCTTGTGGTTGAACCGCTTTACTTCCAAGACAAATCATTGGGATATGTTGTTTTCGAAATCGGCCCACACGATGGCAACATCTATGAACTCCTGCGTAACAACTTAAGCAGCGCATTGCAGGGAGCCATGCTGTTTCAAGAAATCCAGCAAGCCCGCCTCGACGCCGAAAAAGCAGACCGCATCAAGTCTCGTTTGCTTGCGAACGTCAGCCATGAGATGCGTACGCCGTTGAACATCATCATGGGCTATACACAAGACGCGTTGCGCACCCCGAACAGGTATGGAGATAAACTCCCTACACCCTTGTTGAGCGATATGTACCAAATTCACAGCAACGCCGAGCACCAATTGCGCGTCATCAATGATCTGCTGGATCTGTCACGCGCCGAAATCGACGAACTCGACCTGTCGCTCGAACTGCTCGACCCGCATCAGTTGTTGCTGGATGCGTTCCACAGCCTCGCGGATCAATCTACATCGCCGGATATCCAATGGAAAATCAGTGTGCCAGACCGTCTACCGCAGATCAGAGCCGATGCAGTTCGATTGCGTCAGGTTTTCCTGAACCTCCTGAGCAATGCAAAGAAATATACAGAGAATGGGGAGATCACACTTGGTGCGGAGGTCCTACCGCCGCAGATTCACTTTTGGGTGACCGATACGGGCCTGGGCATTGACCCGGAACAACAGGAACGTATCTTCGAACCTTTTGTGACCGTAGAAGACAATCGCCGCATCGCCGGTGGGATCGGACTGGGACTCTCCATCACACGTCATCTCGTCGCGCTTCACGGCGGGACAATGAAACTGGATAGCCAACCCAATCGGGGTTCTACTTTCCACATTTACCTGCCACTCCCCGCCCTTGACCAGACAAAACCTACCAGACCGGACGATTTGCCCTCTGTGTTGTTGCTTATTACAACTCACGCTGAACCAGCAAAAGAAATCACCGAAATGTGCCAGCGACAGAATCTGGAAATCTTTCAATTACGTGATAGCGAAGATCTGGAAACCGCACTGGGCGAGACAAAGCCGGTTGCCCTTGCATGGGATTTATCCAATGCGCAGCCCGGCGACTGGGCTCTCGTGCGTCGCCTGCGGCATTATCCCAACCTGAGCCAGGCGCCGTTCATCCTCTACGGCCAACTTACCGATCCCTCGGCAGCCCTTCGACAGGCCCAGGATGGCACCCTTCGCCCTCCTCACGGGGACAGGCAGGCTCAAGATGGCAGCTCGGGACAAGTGGGCATGACCGGCTTCATTGTCAAATCATCGGATACAAAAACGCTACTCGACGCGGTCATTGCAATGAGCCCCGCGCAGGCGACAGGTCCGATCTTGATCGTAGATGACGATCCGCAAGTACGAGAAACCCATAAGGCGCTGGTGGAAAAGGGTTTACCCGGTCATCCCGTCCGCTCGGCAGAGGACGGCAAAGCAGCATTAGCAGTGATGGAAAAGGAAGTTCCAGCCCTGGTTTTATTAGATCTTGTCATGCCGAACTTGAGCGGCGCGGATGTACTGGATCAAATGCGCGCCGACGTAAAGCTCCGGCAAGTGCCGGTCATTATCCTGAGTAACAAGATGATGACCCTGGAAGATGTCAGTCGCATCGAAAGTCACACATATGTGACATTGCAAAGCAAAGGGATATGGTCAGACGCGGAAACGATCAGCGCAATGAACCGCGCCATCTTTGGGACCGACACCCTCCCCGCGCACACCAGTGGACTTGTCAAGCAGGCTATCGCCTATTTGCACCAAAATTACACACGCTCCGTATCGCGCTGGGAAATCGCCGAGGCGGTGGGCGTCAGTGAAGATTATCTCAGCCGCGTTTTCAATCGTGAGCTGACGATCTCGCCTTGGGATTATCTTAACCGTTATCGTGTGCTTCAATCGAAGCACTTGCTTTTACACACATCTGATTCGATAGGCGTTATTGCTCGTCAAGTTGGCTTCAAAGACCAGGCCTACTTCAGCAGAGTCTTCCATAAAATCACGGGGGTATCACCGCAGACATTTCGAGAAGTTTCTTAAGCACTAACAGTAACTTCAACCAGTATTCCCAAAGGTCATTTCGCCCCGACGGGCTCCCGAGACGGTGTGCAACACCTCCGCCAATGCATAGACTGGGCTCTATCACTCCCCGCCACATCTACAATTGTTCGCGCAAGTTTCAATACACGATAATAACCCCGCATCCATAAGTTCAATTGGCCCATAGCCTGGCACACCAGACACTCCCCCACTTCATCTACTGCTCCTCGCATATTTTCCTGAATTTAGATCTGGCAAATTGCCTTCACAATTCAGAGTTATAGTTCAAATATTTACGTAGCACTCTGTAATGTACAGAATTAGCGTACTTCTGCCACACGCAGATCGGGTTGCAGACAATATCCGTCCCTTCGAGTGCACACACCGTCGTTCTCTCGCGGCCTGCACTCGCCCTCGTATCAATGCCGATTACTCGGCCAGATGGGCCGCAAAATCAATTAAGAGCAATCAGATGAAATATGTTAGAATTTCACCAATTTCCAGGATCCAAACCACTGAGGTGGTTATTAGCTCCATTTTTGTCGGAGTGAATCACAACTGATGGAGAATACAAAGATGGTCGGGAAAACAGAACGAGTGGTAGTAACCGGGATGGGAGTTATCAGTCCATTAGGTTGCAATGTGATGGAGTTTTGGGCTGCCCTGCTGGCAGGTCGATCTGGAGTGAGATCGTTGGATGAGGGCGATTTTTCCGGGATGAAAACCAGGATCGGGGCGGTAGTCTGGAACTATAACGAGAGCAATCATTTCGACAGCAAAGAAGCGAGGCGTATGAGCCGTTCGTCCCAGTTTGCACTGATGGCAACAGAACAGGTCATCACGCAGGCAAAGCTGGATGATGGCAAGGTAGACTACCCGGAAGTAGGAGTGATCATAGGCAGTTCCATCGGCGGTTACAGCGCTTCGGATCAATTCTTCAAAAGTTTCTACACGCGTGGACGCCTGAGCCCGTTCACCATCCCAATCTCTATGAATAGCGGGCCCGGCTCTAATGTTTCGATCAAGTATGGATTTCAGGGACCACTGCTTAATGTGGATGCAGCTTGTGCGACCGCGGCGCACTCGATTGGGTATGCCTTTAATCTGATCCGCAGCGGGATTGTACAAGCTGCCGTTACAGGGGCTGCTGATAGTCCCTTCTCTCCTGCCGTGGTAGCTGCCTGGGCGGCTCTGCGCGCTATCTCGACCAGGGAGGATTGCCCGGCGGAGGCCTGCCGCCCGTTCAGCGCCGACCGAGACGGCATGGTGCTGGGAGAAGGGGCAGGTATCTTGATCCTGGAGGCGGAAAGCCATGCGCTGCAACGCGGCGTCCCCATCCTGGCGGAGATCAAAGGCTACGGCGCCTCCGCAGATAGCAATCACCTGACCCAACCCACGCAACACGGACCGATCATGGCGATGCAACGGGCACTGAAAGACGCCGGATTGGATTCGAAGGATATCGATTACATCAATGCCCACGCAACCGGTACAGAATGGAACGATAGAAATGAGACCAAGGCGATCAAGGAAGTTTTCGGGCAGCACGCTTATCAGATTCCAGTCGTGGGGAACAAAGCTGCACTTGGGCATTCGATCGCCGGAAGCGGAGCACTGGAACTGATTGGTTGTATTCTGTCCTTACGCGATCAGGTCGTGCCCCCGACGATCAATTACAAAGTGCCCGACTCAGAATGTGATCTGGATTATGTGGTTGAAGGTAAACGAAGCCTGCCACTGCACAATATAATGAGCAATTCATTTGCCTTTGGAGGCAGTAACGCAGTTTTGATTGTGGGAGCATATGAGCCTCATCTGTAGTTCGATTGAATTCCAAAATAGATAATTTCTTGTGCTGAATAAGAAGCTGGCTGTACTTTTGGTTTTCGTTGGAACGGCCATTTTTTATATTTATACGCTACTCCCCTCCCTGGCCTGGGGTGATGGGACAAAATTGCAAAGCGAAGCCATTTCGGGGGAATCTTTCGTCCTATCAGAGATGCCAAATGACGAGTTTTCACCAGACCCGTTCATTTTTTCAAAAGTAGGGGTTGCGGCCTGGGATCATCCCCTTTACATCATACTTGGGTATACGCTCGTCAAAGCTTTTCCATTTGTCGATTCGCTCTGGCTGGTCAACCTCATCTCAGCGATATTTGGAGCTGCATCCGTTGCAATGGTGTTCCTGATCTCTCAGCGCTTCACTGGTTCATTTCTGGCTGCCTGCTACGCCAGTCTCTCGCTGGCCGTTTCGCACACCTTTTGGTGGCACTCCTCTACGCCCGAAGTTTATACGCTGCTTGTCTTCCTGTTACTGGTAAGCTTTTATTTCTTCGACCGATATGAAAGAATTAACAGGAATACTTTTCTATTTTTTAGCGCTTTCTTTTTAGGACTGGCTGCCTCTACTCATATCCTTGCGTTCCTGGCCATACCTGCTTTGGGTCTCTATTACCTATTTTCCGGGCATTTCCGCAATTTCCAAATACTCAACTTGAAGCAACTTTTCATGTCAGCTCTTGGATTTCTGGCTGGCTTTTCTTTATATGTCCTTCAATTTATCCGCATGTCGGCAAATTTCCGCCTCGGTGAAATCATGGGACCCGTAGTTGGCTCGACGTTCCTGAGCCAGCTTGGATCACTCTCTCCCCTTCTGTTAGGTAAAAGCATGTTGAGCTACATTTTCTTTTTGACCGTACAATTTGGCCCTGTCGGTTTGATTTTAGGCGGTTACGGGTTTCGCAAAGTTTATAACAACAAGGATTTATCTTTACGAAAGATAATTTTCTCATTTATTGTCTTCGCCCTATTTGGGATTTTCTACCGCGTAACGGACCAGTTTACTTTTTTCATCACCTCTTACATTTTCTGGGCGATGTTAATGGGCATCGGTTCGAACTACGCCCTAAGCCTGCTACCGGAAAAAAAACGTTTCCTGCTCCCGGTCACTCTCGGACTATTGCTGCTGGCGACGCCGTTTTTCTACATTGCCATACCTCGAATTGCAGAGAGCAACGGCATCAATGACGATACCATCGGAATCCCCAAAATTGGTACCGGTATTCGAGATGGGTTAGCCTATTATATGAATCCCTATAAACGCGGGGATCATAGCGCTTATGCTTTTGGCAAACAGACCATCTCGAATTTAGCGCCCAACTCGGTGGTCATCGCCGAATGGTACACGGATACTGACGAGTATTTTATCTTTCGCTACTTTACCAAAATCGAAAAGCTGCGTTCGGATGTAACTGTAGTAGGCTGGGCAAGTCAGGATCCCTTTTCATTCGATTCGCAGTTCGCGCTAGACGTGATTGAAGACTCGCTCCCTGAGTACCCTGTCTATCTGGCATCTCTGAGCGACAAATTCTACGCTGCTTCAAAATTGATCGAGAGGTATTGTATTCTCCCTGAGAACAACCTGTATCGCCTCTATCAAAAAGGAAATAAAAGCCTCCAATGCCTGGGAAAAGATTCGGTTACTGAATAACTTAAAGGGAAGTGCGATGCGTCTCTATTTGCGGACTCCAATTCCACAACCTGAATTCCAGATTTTGTCCCTTGACCGCCAGCGCTGCCGCATAGTTAAAATCCACATCCAAAGATAACAACATCCACTGAAAGGCTACCCGTGTATCTGGACGAGTTGCGCGAAGGATAGCCGGCTCGTTTGGGGTTAATGAAACATCGAAGCTATCCAAAGGCAGTGACAGACCCAATCCCTGCGCCTTGATATATGCCTCCTTACGCGTCCAGCAATTGAAGAATGCAATTTCTCTTTGATCGGGCGGCACAACAGCCAATTCGGAGACTTCGTTCGGCGAAAAATAGCGGCTGGCGATACTATCGTGTTCCACGTCTGTACGGATCCGTTCCACGTCAACGCCGACTTTGTGACCCCGGCTCACCGCAATCAAGGCAAGGTCGCCGGAGTGGGAAAGGTTGAATTCCAGTTCATGCCCATTTAAAGCAGGTTTTCCGTAATCGTTCGCGGAAAAATTCAGTTGACTCGGTTCAAAGCGCAAATAGCGCGACAATACATCGCGCAGGCACCCATGGGCAGCGATGTAACGGTCTCTATCTGCCGGGAAGTGAAAACGCGCAGCACGCTGGGATTCGTCAACTGAAAGGGAGCATCCTAATAATTTAACGGAGGCAACTGCCAGGTCCAGAGAGACGCGCCAGATGTCCACTTGAAGAAGCCGTAAATCTAAAGAGTCAGGAGGTGGTGTCCAGGTGGTGTGTGAATCGTCCCGTTGCATTCAATGACCGTTCAGAATTGACTAGCGCCAGGCTTTGATGATCCCTAACCCGGTAATATGCGTCCCAAACCAATGCGGTTGCGGAAAAATGCCTTTCTCGACAACAACTTTGAAGCCATGTGAATTCAACAGGTTCACCAAATCATGATGGCTGCGTTCGCCCCCTTCGAATTCATGGTACTCTATCACCACCCGCCGTGTTATTGCGAGTGTTTCATCCGGGCAGGCAAACAAAATATCGAATTCCGCCCCTTCTACGTCTACTTTCAATAAGTCAATTTGCTCGATAGCATGGTCCGCGATGATGTCGGAAAAGGTTGTTGCCTGTACCATCTCGATAAAACCGCTCGTTTCATGCAGAAGCGAACCGAGAATGCTGTTATCGGCTGGCGTGTATAAGGGCATTTGGCCACGCCTGTTTGATACCGCACTGTTTTCGATATGCAGGTTTTCTAAGCCATTCAACTGCTGATTCTCTGTGAGCAAGGCGCAATTTTTACTAGAGGCCTCATAGGCATAGACCTGTCCGCGATGTGCCAGCCTGGCGGCGCGCACTGCAAACGCACCAATGTGAGCACCCATATCCACAACCACGTCCCCTTCACGGATGGGGATGCGCACATCGTCGTAAACTTTTGCCCTCCAGATTTCCCAGATCACCAGCATATCCGAAGTGTTCACGCGAACCTTGAAGCGCGTATTCCTATCAACTTTGATCACCACCACCGATTTTCCCTGATGCCGCAAATAGAGCAACGAGAATATCAATTTGTTGAACCAATGAAAGAAATGTTCATAATTGAATCGCATGAAAACTCCAACAAACAGTAGGCTACCTGGATCTAGGATTTCTTGTGGGAGAAAACATAATCTCATTTGTGATCAATCGCAGGATCAAATCTTTCTCCCTGTTGATGAAAAAATGGTCACCTGGAAAGTATTTCGATTCGAAACTGGCGTTCGTGAGTGAGGCCCAGCCTTCTAAATGCTCGCGACTCACGCGTGGGTCATCCAATCCTCCGTAGGCGAGGATGGGAACATCGAGCAAAGCTCCATCAGGAGCATAGCGATACCCCTCGACCGCTTCAATATCAGCGCGCAATGTCGGAAGGAGTAAATCTATTACTTCAGATCGATTCGCAACTTCAACAGGGATACCATTGAGTTCTTGTAACGATTTTAAGAATTCTGTATCAGCTAAAGCGTGGAGGGGGGGATGCGGATCGGGCAGATGCGGCGCGCCACTAGCCGAGACGAACAAAATATAGGGCAGAGGGTAGTTGCTTTGGCGTAAGTATCGAGTAAGCTCAAAAGCGACCCAAGCTCCCATGCTATGGCCGAAGAAAGCAAAAGGTTTGTCCAACAACGGTTGGATTGCCTGATAGATACTCTCAACCAAGGTTTCAAGTCTATTGATGGGATGCTCGTTATAACGCGAGCCTCGACCAGGATAATGAGCGATCCAAACTTCTATGTTATTGGGAAGCCCGGCGGGCCACTTGTTGAAGACAGCCGGGCCACCTCCAGCGTAAGGAAATATGAACAGGCGCGTATCTGCTTCGGGATTGGCCTGTGGGCAGACAAACCATTGATTCAGATTGGATGCAGGTTGATTCACTTCTCTTTGGTCCCCGGCTTTTCGAGGAAGCCCTGCGGAGTAAAATATTCGAGATAGGTGGCGAACAATTTGTTGTTTACCGGATGGCACAGGATGCCGCTGTCCTTAAGGCCTGTCAATGTATTGCTGAGATCGAACTCTGGCATGAAAACCTGCTTCTCCTCCACTTCTTCGAGCAAGGGCAGGTAAGGTTCCCAGCCATCGGACGGCATGTGGGGAATCTGCCGGAAAAGTTCCGCCCGCCATTCATCGAAAGAGACTTTACGGACATTGAAACCCTGATCGGCCAACCAGTCCGTCAGTTTGCTGAAGTGGACCGGCTCGGGATTATCCAGGTGATAGATCCTGCCAAAATTATCAGGATTTTTGGAAAGGTGAATGATTGCGCCGCTGACAAAATCCACAGGCACGATATTGACCGTCACATCCAGATTTGGAACGCTGCCTAAAAGTACACAGGCCCGTGTCATGCTGGAGATCAGGTTATCCGTGTTCCACGCACCGCTGAGACTATGTCCCGAAACCAATCCCGGGCGATAAATAGCATAAGGGATACCTCGTGCGCCTGCCTGTTCGACCAACTTTTCTGCAACCCATTTGCTCTGGGCATAGCCGCCAAACGGCGCGCCGACTTGATCGAGATCGGCATCTTCTTGGAAGATGTGACCATCGTTGATACCACCCGAGTACAAAATGGATAAAGTGGAAACAAAGTGAACCGGTTTCAACTTGACTGTACTCGCAAGCCGTAACACTTCCTGGGTGCCGAGTACGTTGGAGGCTTTATGTACTTGATACGGGTAAACAAAGTTGACCATCGCGCCGTTGTGATAGATCACATCCACCTGATTCGCCAGTTGCCCAAAAACCACGTCGGTGAGACCTAGTTGTGGCTCACCCAAATCACCTAAAACTAGTTGGATGCGGTCATGGAAAGAATCGTCCCACAACAAGTAAGCTTCCAGGTTGCGTTTCAATCTCAACCGCCCATGTTCCAAATCATCCGCGCGCAGCAGGCAATGGACTTGCGCAGATGTCATTTTTATCAAATCATGTAGCATGAATGCGCCTACAAAACCGGTCGCGCCAGTAAGAAGAATATGTTTTGGTTCTCTCATATGCTCGTAAACCAGATTGCTGGCGGTTATGTGGGCATCGAGCTGCGCTTCCACATTTAGCTCGTCCAGGCTCAGTTGACCACGCCGAATGAAATCGCCACCACCCACACGAACAGAATCACGTTCTCCTCTCCTGACCCTCTCGATGGTTCTGGCCAGGTTTGCGACCGTGGGTTGTTCGAACAATGCCCGTAAGGGCAGGTCTGCGGCTTCCAATCCATATTTTTCGCGCAACAGGAAAACCAGTCGCGTTCCCAACAGCGAATGACCACCCAGGTCGAAGAAATTATCGTTGATGCCAACGACCGGATTTCCATTTTGGCTTTCCAAGCCTAAAACCTGCGCACAGATTTCAGACAGTTCCAGCTCTAACGGCGTGCGCGGGGCGACATATGGCGCTCGCAAATCGGGACGAGCCTGCGAGGGCGGCGGCAAGCCTTTGCGGTCTACCTTCCCGTTGGGAGTCAAGGGCAATGATTCCAGGTTGACAAAAATGGACGGCACCATATACTCAGGGAGTTTCTGTCGCAGGAACTCGCGTAATTGACTGGAATCCGCCTCACCCTCCCCCTCAGTTGCCACCACGTAAGCGATCAGGCTCGTATCTGATGACCTTTCCTTCCACGCCACTACGACAGCCTGTCTCACGGACGGATGCTCCGCCAACGTAACCTCTACTTCGCCCGTTTCGATGCGGAAGCCGCGCACTTTAACTTGTTGGTCGCAGCGACCAAAGAATTCGATATTCCCGTCTGGGAGATAGCGAGCTAAATCCCCGGTTTTGTAAATAAAGGAAGATGAGTCGAATGGATTTGTGAAGAACCGCTCGACAGTCAATTCGGGGCGATTCAGATAGCCATGACTGACACCTGCTCCGCCAATGTACAAATCGCCAATTACGCCGATAGGTACCGGTTGCAAATTGGAATCCAAAATATAAATCTGAGTATTGGCAATAGGTTTACCAATAGGAACCGTATTAGAGATCCCCCTATTATCCATTGAGGTGACCTGATAAATCATGGACCAGATTGTGGTCTCAGTGGGGCCGTACAGATTCCATAAATGGCTGCCGCGTTTCAACAATTGTTCCGCCAAGTCATTCGTCAGTGCTTCTCCACCGCATAATATCTTGAGATCATCTTTCCCCTTCCAGCCTGCTTCGAGCAAGAGTCTCCAACTGGCTGGCGTGGCTTGCATGAAAGTTACGTTTGCGTCTGTCAGGGTGTTTGCCAACAAAGCGCCATCAGCAGCAATCTCAGAACCCGCGATCACTACGCAAGCGCCCACGGTAAGTGGCAAGAGAAGTTCCAAAACCGCAATGTCGAATGAAAGCGTAGTGACTGCGAGCAGCCTATCATCAGCATTTATTCCCAGGCTCTCGCGCATGGAACACAGGAAATTGATCACCGCCCGATGATGGATTTGAACGCCTTTGGGTTTCCCAGTCGAGCCGGATGTATAGATGATGTAGGCAAGGTCATCAGATCGGGCTGCACGCGCTTTCTTTTTTCTTTTGGTCGATGACAGTTTAGGGAGATCATCCAAACAAATTACCTGTGCCTTATGTCCAGGCAACTCGGACAGCAGATTTGTCTGGGTAAGGATCACGGACGCGCCAGAATCTTCGACCATGAAGGCCAACCGATCCGATGGGAAGGAAGGATCCAGGGGCAAATAGGCTCCACCCGCTTTGAGCACACCCAGCAACCCGACCAGCATTTCATTGGAACGGTTCACAAAGAGTCCCACAAGGGTTCCCGGTTCTACTCCATGAGCGACCAGGATTTTAGCAAGCCGATCAGCGCGTTTGTCCAACTCTTTGTAGGTCAAACACTGTTCTTCAAATTGGACAGCGACTGTATCCGGCATACGCTTCACCTGTTCTCGGATCAAATCATGAATACAGAGATCATGCGGGTAATCGGTTTGCGTCTGGTTCCATTCAACCAGTAATTGTTGGCGTTCCGACTCATTCAACAAAGAGTAGGTCGAGACAGGCTTGAGCGGGTCAGAAGCAATCTGCTGCAATAAAACATGAAAGTGCTCCAACATGCGTTGGATGGTCGTGCCGTCGAACAGGTCGGCGTTGTATTGCAGCGCAGCCGCGAGACCTTGTTCGGTTTCCGCCATCATCATGGTCAGATCAAACTGCGCAGGTTCGCCACCTAGCGCGATAGATTCCAAAGTCAAACCATCTGCTTCCATGCGCGCGCCGTCAATTCCCAGCGCGAATGGACTGAGCGCCTGGACTTCCGCCTCCTGCGCTTTCTGCAAAATGAACATCGTCTCAAAAAGCGGAGGGCGACTTGAATCGCGTTGGATTCCCAGCCGCTTGGCCAGCAAGGCAGGCGGGTAATCCTGATGTTCGAATGCGCCAAGGGATGTCCGGCGTACACGTTTGAGTACATCATTGAATGTAGGGTTACCGGAGAAATCAGCGCGCAAGGCAATGGGATTGATGAAATAACCAACCAAGGTAGCCAGTTCCGAATGATTTCGACCAGCAGTTACAGAACCGACAAGGAATTCTTCTTGATTGGAATAGCGGTGCAATAAAGTTTGAAAAGCGGCCAATAAAATCATAAACGGTGTAGCGCTCTGCTCTTGGGCAAGGACTTTCAATTGATTGTAAAGTTCGCCATCCATGACTAGGTTTCGGGAGTCGCCGCGATAGGTTTGTATTGCCATGCGCGACCGGTCGGTGGGGAGGTTCAAGGCAGCAAACTCTCCAGAAAGCTCATCGCGCCAGTACTCCCATAATTTCTCACCTTGTGGACTTGCCAACATTTCGGTTTGCCAGCGGACGTAATCCGAATAGCGGGCGGGCAGCGGCGGCCAAAAAATCGCTTTGCCGGTTTTATTCGCTTCATAGGATACAAGTAACTCATGCGCCAGCACAGTCATGGACCAAAAATCTATGACGATGTGATCCATCGAGAGCAGGAGGATATGCTCTGACTTTTCATTTCGAATGAACAACAACGCTCGCAAAACCGGCCCGTTTTCCAGGTCAAAGGCGCGGTGGGCCTCGGTGACCAGCCGATTATGCAGTTTCGCCTCATCCCAGGTTGAAGCATCTTCGACTTTGAAAATCCCACCCATTGAAGAATGATAACGCTGGAAAGGCTCCCCGTTTTCAATGTGGAATGTGCTTCGTAATGCCTCATGTCTTTCCACTAGCTGCTGGAAAGCATGTTCAAGAGCGGATACATCCAATCTGCCGAGGATGCGGATTGCGCCTGCCACATTGAATGAAATCCCTTCGGGCAAGAGTTGGTGCAGGAACCAAAGCGCCTGTTGCCCATATGAAAGCGGACTTTCATTCGAAACGTCGTTCGCGATGAGCAGCGGTGTTTCATCCTGGCTTACAGGCGAATCCAGGTTCTCGAGCGCTTCACTGACCAACCCGGAGATGGTCGGTCCTTGCAGGAGATTGGCAACTGGTATGTTCACTCCCAGCCTGGATTCCAGCATATTTTTGAGTTCCATTGCCATGAGCGAATCGAGACCTACTATATCCAAAGGCTGGTTGAGATCCAAACGAGCAGGATCCATCCCTAACACGCGGGCAGCCTGTCGCTGGAGAAAATCTTCCAGCACTTTCTGGCGATTCGCTGGTTCAGTATTTCGTAACGTTTCATGATCCAGCTCTCCAGATGGCTGTTGCCGCGGTTTTGATTCCTTGTCATTTTCACGCGCATTGGCTTCGTCCTTCCCATTGTTAGATGGTCGGGACGGCAATATCGCACGAATGGGTCCAAGGTTCGTTTGAGCCTTTTTAGGGAGATTCTCTTTTGCAGAGGGTTCCAGCCAATAGCGATGGCGTTCGAACGGGTAATTTGGCAACGAGACCTTGTGACGGATGTAACCCTGATCGAAACCTGCCCAATCGACTTCAGTGCCTTGAACATAGAGTTTTCCCAGGCTGTCTAAAATTATTTGCCATTCATCCTGCCCCTCTCGCAAGGAGGGCAACCATGTCGCTTCGGAATCAGGCAAGCAACGTCGGCCCATCCCGAGCAAAACCGGACTGGGTCCGATTTCGATGAAAGCATCAATACCCAGGTTTGCGAGAGCCCATATCCCCGCGGAGAATTTCACTTCCGAGCGAATATGGTTCCGCCAGTAATTAGCATCGGGAATGTAACCTGGTTCGAGGATACCGCCGAGCAGGTTCGAGCTTAGAGCGAAGCGAGGGGCATTGAAATTAATCTGGCGAGCGGTTGATTCGAATTCATCCAGAATTGGATCCATCAAAGGCGAATGGAAAGCATGAGACACAGTCAGCGGTTTGGATGAAATTCCAAGTTCTGCCAGTTCATCCAGGATAGCCTGTAAGGCTGAGTTTTCGCCGGAGATGACGGTGTTCTCGGGCCCGTTCGTGGCCGCGATGGAAACGAATTCTTGATAAGGCTTGAGCACCTCGATAACACGTGGCGCGTCTGAAAATACGGCAGCCATACTACCATTCTGTGGCAAAGTGCCCATTAGACGGCCACGCTTGGCGATCAGGCGCAGACCATCTTCCAGGCTAAAGACGCCAGCAATGCTGGCGGCCACATATTCGCCCACGCTATGACCGAGAACAGCATGCGGCTCAAGACCCCACGAACGCCACATTTGTGCAAGCGCGTATTCGAAGGCAAAGAGGGCGGGTTGGGTGTATGTGGTTTGATGAATGCTCGAATCGCTTTTGTCAGATGGAAAGAGGATCTCCAACAATGGCCGATCCAGAAAAGCTTCAAGGATCTCTGCACACTGATCAATCGTGACACGGAAAACCGGCTGCGTTTCGTAAAGTTGGTTACCCATGTCAGGGTATTGTGCACCTTGCCCTGTGAACAGGAAAGCGATTTTCGGTTGAATGCCTGGCTTTGCCTGACCCATGGTTAGAGCATGGACATTTGTATTGGAAACGAAAGCGTCCAATTGATTTTTCAGTTCTTCCTGCGAACCGGCCTGTACCCCCAGGCGAAATTCAAAGTGTGAACGACTTGCATTAGCAGTGAAACAAAGATCCGCCAGAGATCCTTGATTAATTCCCAGTTGATGGTTCGTTTGTTGTGCTAGCTCTCGCAGAGCGGTCTCCGATTTCGCCGATAAAACCAGAACATGTCGCGGGCGTTCCAGGTCGCTTGATGATTCACTTGAACCAACTACCGGGGGGGCATCGGAAAGGATAAGATGGGCATTCGTACCGCCGAAACCAAAGGAACTGACACCGGCGAAGCGTGGCTTGTCACGACGTTTCCAGGGTCGCAGGTACGTTCCAATTTCGAGGCGTGAGTCTTCCAACGAAAGATACGGATTGACTTCTTTTAAATGCAGGTGAGGTGGGATAGCTTCATTTTGCATAGCCAGAACAGACTTGATCAGACCAGCAATTCCCGCGGCTGATTCCAAATGACCAATATTCGTTTTTACCGACCCGACCAAAACCCTGTTGTTAGATTGCCCATCGTCCAACACGGCGCGCAAGGATGCGATTTCGATGGGATCGCCAAGCGGCGTACCTGTTCCGTGCGCTTCGATATAATCGATCTGATGCGGGGCAACCTGGGCGTTCGCTAAGGCCTGCCGAATCACGTCCTGTTGTGCCTGGCCATTGGGGGCAGTCAGTCCGTTGCTGCGCCCGTCCTGGTTGACTGCCGATCCGTGAATCAAAGCCATGATGTTATCCCCATCTCGCAAAGCATCAGATAGACGCTTAAGCACGACAACACCGCAGCCTTCGCCACGTACATATCCATCTGCACTCGCGTCGAAGGTCTTGCAATGCCCATCAGGAGCTAGCATGCGCGCCTGGGAAAACGTAATGGTCAACTCCGGGGTCAGGATGAGATTCACGCCTCCAACCAGGCCCAGGTCTGATTCGCCGTTTCGCAGGCTCTGGCAGGCGAGATGCGTTGCCACCAACGACGATGAACAGGCCGTATCTACCGCCATGCTCGGTCCACGCAAATCGAAAATATACGACAATCGGTTTGCCGCGATGCTATGCGCGTTGCCTGTCCCGGCGTAGGCATCGATCATCTCCGGATCGTCGAACTGTAAACGTGAGTAATCGTAGCTGCTAATACCAACAAACACGCCCGTGCGCGTCCCAGCCAGGGATTGGGGCGGGATAAAGGCATTTTCCAACGCCTCCCAGCTTACTTCCAGAAGCAGACGCTGTTGGGGATCCATGCGAGCAGCTTCGCGCGGGGAGATCCCAAAGAAATGAGAATCGAATAAATCCACATCACCGAGAAAGCCGCCCCAACGTGTCGTGATTTTCCCGGGTGATGGATCAGGCGAATGATATGCGTCCACATCCCAGCGGTCGGGTGGCACCTCGCTGATAGCGTCCACACCGCCGCGCAGCAATTCCCAAAAAGCGCCCGGATTTGGAGCTTTTGGGAATCGGCAACTCAAACCGATGATCGCTATCGGCTCGTGTATGTTTTTTGTAGAAGGCTGAACTGGTGCAGGGGATACGATTGTGTGTTTAATGGGTTGGTCATCGTGTGCCAAATGCTCGGCCAGTAATGCAATAGTTGGAAAATCCCAGGCGAGCGTAGGAGAGAGTTTGCGGTTTAGAAAATCTTCCAACTCACCTGTCAGGCTCACCGCCTGGACCGAACCCAAACCGTAATACGTGAATGGCTGGCGGGGATCTATGGATTCTGGCTCTATTTCTTGCATGGCGGCGATACGAGCCACCAGCCAGTTCTTGATGGCTTCAACCTTGACTTTGGGAATTCGCTCCTGCGGTTGGGATGTTGGTTGAGCAGTAGGCGTTACATTACCACGCGGTTGCGCTGGCGACTTTGCTCGCCATTCACCGACAATCTCCAACCCCCCTTCCAAAAATGCTGCTTTACAGTGCTGTCGTTTGATCTTGCCACTGGAGGTTTTGGGGATACTCATGGGCTTGACCAGGACCACAGCGAAAACCTGAAGTTCATGCCTTTCTGCAACTGCCTGACGGATGGCGGCAGCCACTCCATCAACATCAGGCTTGCGATGCTGACGAGTAACCTCCTGTACGATCACGAGTTGTTCCTTGCCTCCATCGGTTACCGAGAAGGCAGCTCCCGCTCCAGGTTGTAGCGCTTCATGGGCAGACTCTACGGTCAATTCGATATCTTGAGGGTAATGATTGCTCCCATGGATAATGATCAAATCTTTAAGGCGACCGGTGACATACAGTTCCCCGTCCTGTAGAAAACCCAGGTCGCCAGTACGCATGAATGGGCCCTCGCCTGTGTCGGCTATGAAGGCCTGGAACGTTCGGCTGGTTTCCTCGGGCAGTTCCCAGTATCCGCGCGCAACGCTGGGTCCGGCAACCCAGATTTCGCCCACCTGATCCGGCTTGCACTTTTCCAGCGTGGTCTGGTTTACAATGGCAATCTGCTGCTCGATGACAGAGCGTCCGCAACTGACCATGACCTGGGACCGATCCGCGTCAGAGGCTGTAGGTACGACACGGTCACTCTCCATGGCCTTGCGGTCGAAGCTGGAGACATGCGGTTTTGCCGGTCCCTCACCGCCAGAAACCAACAAGGTACCTTCCGCCAAGCCGTAACAGGGATAGAAGGCAGATTTTCGGAAGCCGCAGCCCGCGAAAGTCCGTGCGAAGCGTTCCAGAGTTTCAGGGCGGATTGGTTCAGCGCCACAAAAAGCCAGAGTCCAGAAACTCAAATCCAGGCCCTCCATCTGCTCGGGGGTGACCTTGTCGACACATAAATCGTAAGCAAAGTTGGGAGCGCCGCTGGTCGTTCCCCTGTAACGGCTGAGGGCTTCAAGCCAACGTACAGGGCGTTGCAGGAAGGAAACCGGTGACATCAAGGTCGATGGGCCGCCGATGTACATAGGCTCGAGGATGCCGCCGATGAGCCCCATATCGTGGTAACTTGGGAGCCAGAAAACGCCCGATGCACTTGCATCAAGTTGGAAGCCGTGACGGATGGCTTTCAAATTGTGCATCAAGTTGCCATGACTGAGCATGACTCCCTTCGGCTGGCTGGTGGAACCGGATGTGTATTGCAGGAACGCCAAAGTTTCTGGGGTAATATTTGGATCGCGCCAGTCCGCTTCCAACCCAGCCGGAACCTGCTCGGTGTTCAACCAGCGCAACGCCTGTAATTCAGGCGCATGCTCGAAGCGTTGCTCGATGTTGTGGAGAATCGACGAAGTCGTTAATGCAAAGGAAGCTCGCGAATCAGCCACTATGGATTGAATGCGTGGCACTGGACGGTTGAGCCGGGGGGGGTAAGCGGGAACGGCAGTTACACCGGCATATAAACAACCGAAGAAGGAAACAATGTAGTCCAAACCTGGGGGATAAAGAAGTAGAGCTCGTTCCCCCATTGCGCCGAAACTTTCCAACCAGGCCCCGATTGCGCGCGCTCGCCGATCCATTTCGGCATACGACAATGTAATGACATCAGATTCGTTATCTTGGATGAACCTGTATGCCAGATTATCAGATTGTTGGTCAGCCCGTAAGCGCAAAAGGTCAACCAACGTGTTTGGATCACCGGATGCTTTAGCGTTCGGATGAATTGATTGCTTCATGTTTCCACCATGTATCTGAGTATGATCTTAAATAAAAAAATATCACTGAACCCTCAATTTACTTGACAGGCGCTCTATCAAAAAGGTATAATTTCATCTAATTAGTCTTAATTCATGTTCCTTATTTTGTCAAGAGCGAGGGAAAGCATCCGTGCTATTTTCTATGAACATTTTAGCGATCAGGGAGAACCGGTGAAAACACCTCGATCCTACAGCTATATCCTTACCCATACAATAAATTAGGAACAGCCAGTGAACCGATCAGGCGATTTCAAACTTATCATTAGAGAAGATGCAGTTTCCCCCAAAGAATTCGAACTTACCCGTCCGGAAATCATTATCGGTCGCGATCCCAACGTCGATCTGACCTTCCCCTCTCCAGCTGTATCCCGGCGTCATGCTAGGCTAACACGTGACGGAGAGGGGTATTTGTTAGAAGATCTGGGAAGTAGTAACGGCACATACCTAAATGGTGATCGTTTGGTGGAACAACGTAAATTGAAGACGGGCGATCAGATCCGGTTAGGACAGGCGATCACTCTTACCTACGAAGCGCCTGCGACGGTTGAAGTTCAGCAGACTGTGGCGAGCAGTGTCCTGGCTATGCCTGATAAAAATTTGCAGACGGTCCTGGAGGAGGACATCGATATTAGCCAGATGGATGCTGCAGGGCCTCCAAAGCTGCTTGTCAACGTGGCTGGAGGCAGCTCGAAAACCTATACCCTGACTCGCCCGGTTTTGACAATCGGCCGGGTGGAGGACAACGACATCGTCATCCCTTCGCAAATCGTTTCCGGGCAACATGCTCGTCTCGAACAGATGAACGGCGGATACCAGTTGACGGTTTTGCCCCAGGCCAGGAATCCGGTGCTCTTCGAAGGGCGACCAGTGGAAGGGGCACAAGTACTGCATCATGGTGACATCCTGCGGATTGGTAGCCTGGACCCGGGCATGATGGTCACCTTAACCTACCAAGCGCCGAGAGAAGCCGCCACTGAACCAGCGCGAGATATCGTATTTGGAGAGAAAACCCTGATCCAGGTTGGACGTGACCCCAGCAATGATGTCGCTCTGGCCTCGCCCACCGTCTCTCGCTATCACGCCCAGTTCGAAAGGGTAGGACAGCGGTACCGGATAGTAGACCTGCGGAGTTCGAACGGGACCTTTGTCAATGACGAGCGCATCGAGAAAGAAACCTGGCTGAAACCAATGGATACCATCCGCATCGGCCAGTACCGGTTTGTGATGGGAACAAACCAGTTGGCTCAGTTCGACGAGAGTAGCGGGTTGCGGGTGGAAGCTATCCATCTGAACAAATGGGTGCGTAAGGATCTGAATATTCTAAAAGACATCTCTGTGGTGATCAAACCACGCGAGTTCATCGTGGTGGTGGGGCAGAGTGGAGGTGGAAAATCGACCCTGGTAGACGCGATTGCGGGGTATCGCCCGGCTACCCACGGAAATGTGCTGGTCAACAATACCGACATCTATCGCCATTTCGACGTTATCCGAAATGATATCGGCTTCGTGCCGCAAAAAGACATCATCCACATGGAATTGACCGTCTACCAGGCACTGGATTATGCAGCCCAGTTGCGGATGCCCTCTGATACGACCCCGGAAGAACGTCACAAGCGGGTGATGGAAGTGCTCCAGGATCTCGACCTCGAGCATCGTAAGGATGTCCAGATCAGCGGCCTGAGCGGGGGACAACAAAAGCGCGTCTCTATCGGGGTTGAGTTGTTGACAAAACCGGGGTTATTCTTCCTCGATGAACCCACCTCCGGCTTAGACCCTGGCACTGAAACCGCCTTGATGCAATTGATGCGGCGTCTAGCGGACCAGGGAAGAACGATCGTCTTGATCACCCATGCTACCAAGAACGTCATGCTCGGCGACAAGGTAATTTTCCTGGCAAGGGGCGGTTACCTGGCCTGGTTTGGACCTCCTGAAGAGGCCCTGGAATATTTCGATCAATATCGACCGGAGCGCAATCGTCGGGCCGGTGCCATGGAATTCGACGAGATCTATGCTGTCTTGGACGATTCCAGCAAGGGCTCACCAGAGGAGTGGGCTAAGCGATACCGCGAGAACGTTGCTTATAAAAAGTATGTGGAAGAGCCGTTGGAAGGCAAGATGTCGCTTGGGGCAGCAGCCCCGGCTCAGGAACCGAAGCAGGTCGATCGCAAGGTCGAGCGCCCTGCGTCGCAGCAAGTCTCGGGATTGCGCCAGTTCCTGATCCTCTCGGCTCGCAACATAAAAATATTGACCCGTGACCGCTTCGGTCTTGCATTGATGCTGGCAACCGCGCCAATTGTCAGCCTGCTGGATGTGATCCTGTCTGTCCTTTTGGGACGTAATCCCCTGGATTTCAATACCGGTCTGTTTGCCAATGTCATGATCACCCTATTCCTGCTGACGGTATATGGTGTGATGGTTGGTGGGATCTCTCAAATGCGAGAGATCGTTAAGGAAGCGGAGATTTACAAGCGGGAACGCCTGGTCAATCTAAAAATCCTTCCGTATGTGCTATCAAAGGTGTGGGTAGCTGCCTTGCTGGCCTTGTACCAGGCAGCCGCTTATACACTGGTCCATTATCTGGCCTTTGAAGTTCCCGGAGGAGTATCTGAATTCTTCCAAATTTACATCACGTTGACATTGGCAACCCTGGCAGGCATGATGTTGGGCTTATTCGCTTCGGCTTTAGCGCCAAATTCCAACTCTGCTCCTTTGCTGGTCATTATTCTCATGTTGCCACAGATTGTTCTGGGGGGCGCATTGATCCCACTGCCGAGTTTCATCAGCGCACCGACCTCAACCCGCTGGGCTTTTGAGGCATTGATGAGCATCAGCGGAGCAGGGTCAGATGTTGCTGCAGATGTTTGCTGGGCATTGCCACCGGACGTGCGTGAGGCAATGACGCCCGATGACAAACTAAACTATGGTTGCCGTTGTATGGGTGTGAAGATGTTGGAACCAGGATCCTGCGATTATCCGGGTTTGGGACAATTCTATAATCCGGCTATTGCGGAACCTCCGCCTGTCGAGCCTCCCCCGTTTGGTGAGCCTCCTCTGGAACCGGTTCTTCCGGAACGCCCGGTTGAACCGGTCAACCAATCCGACTCCGTGGCAATGGCGGACTTCTTCACCGCGCTTCAAGCTTGGGAGGCTCAGGCGACTCAAATCCAGGAAGACTATAAACGACAGATCGAAGCCTATCAGGCCCAATCTGAAGTGTACAAGAGCGAAGTGATCGCTTATCAGACTGAATTAGTCAACTGGCAGATCGCCCAGGCCTCAGCAGTTACCCCTGCCGAAGCCGTTGTCAACCAGTTCTATACAAATTTCGACTGGATCTTTGTGAATAAAGAAGACAGCCAAGCCTATTGGGCCAAGATTGTCAAAACCTGGTCAGTACAATCTGGCATTATCCTGACCTTGTTCGTGGCGATTCTGTTCCTGCAAAAAAGAAAAGACATAACTTAAACATGACGCGGAAACTTAACCTGGCAATCCACGCGCTTGTACTCATTGGCATTTTAAGTGCCTGTGGACTAGGAAACGGTAGCAATAATAGTGCCCAGGACGCTACGCTCGAGGCAATCAGCGCGGCGGTGCGGGGAACAGCCACTGTGGGCGCAGCCGCAAAACAGAACCCAAACGCTCCCATCGAAACCGCCCAGGCGGAGGCGACCGCCCGCAGCCAATCGGTTGATGCGACCCAGGCAGCACAGGATGCCCTGAGCGAAGAAGCGCGAGCAGCAACCGCCACAGCATTCGCGCCCTATGCAAGGAATTTACCTGTTTACGGCGTCGATCCTTCCAAGGGGCGGCCAGGTTGGATCCACCCACCAGTGACCCTCGCGATCGACGGGTTCTTGCAATATGATTTCCTCAACCAGTTCGTTGCGACTGTGGCCAAAGATTTTGTGATTTCATCCGATATTACCTGGAACACCCAATATGGCACCTCGGGTTGCGGATTCGTGCTGCGCTCGGATGGGAACAAAATTGCATTGAACCAGTACATGGCCATCGTGACGCGAGGCGCAAGTGGACATGTTGCCTTTACCACCATGTCAAATGGCGATGTGGTCAGTGGGCGGGATCTCTATGCCTATGGAACAGATCCGAACTTCAATTGGGGCAACAATGTGACCAATCGACTGACAGTCGTAGGTCGCGGGCTTCTGTTTTCGATCTATTCGAACGATACCCTGATCGGGGAAGTCGACCCGACCGCCCCGGTTTCCTTACCTGGTATCCCGCCCGCACCGAATGTACCCGGTGGTGGAGGCATAGCAGAACAAGCTGCTGTGGCTACCCAGATCACAGCAGATTATCAGGCGCGGCAACGAGAGGCTGCAAACGCCGAAAAAGCCTTCGAACGCGGTTTTGTGGCCCTGGTGGTGTTGAGTGAATCAGGGCGCAGTGTATGTACGTTCGATAACACCTGGTTGTGGTTGATTGAGTAAGCCAAATGGATAAATTTACTCGTTGGATTTTTATTTTCAGTAAACACCCGCCGGTACTGGGTAACTGGCTTGTTGTTATTTTATTAACTTTGGGAGAAAGCAATGGCTAAATCGAACTGGATTGGAAAAAGCTTAAGCGGGCGGTACAAGATAGAAGAAATGTTGGGACAGGGGGGCATGTCAGCTGTGTACAAAGCCAATGATCCCAATTTGAAGAGGGTAGTGGCCGTCAAGATGATCCACCCGCATCTCTCCAGCGATCCCGATTTCGTCAAGCGCTTCGAGGAAGAGGCTACGGCGGTTGCACAATTGCGCCATCCCAGCATCATCCAGGTATATGACTTCAACAGCGATGATGATAACTATTACATGGTATTGGAGTTTGTGCCCGGGGAAACAGTTCAGGATCATCTCAAGCGGCTCAACGCAAGCGGACGGAAACTATCTGTCACCAAGGCAATCGAATATATCGCCGACATCTGTGATGCAGTGGACTATGCGCATCAACGCGGGATGATCCATCGCGATATCAAACCGGCTAATATAATGCTCAATGTAATGGGCCAAGCTATTCTAATGGATTTTGGCATTGCCAAGATCGTCGGAGGCCAGCGACATACCGCCACAGGAGCAGTCGTGGGAACGGCCATGTATATGGCGCCCGAGCAAATTACTGGTGAAAGTCCCGACCGGCGCGCGGATATCTATTCCCTGGGCGTGACGCTGTTCGAGATGCTCAGTGGCCAGCCTCCCTTCGAGGCGGATTCGGCCATGACTTTGATGATGATGCACGTCAATGACCCGGTTCCGGATGTTCGAGAGCTCAACCCGGACGTGCCAGATGACCTGGTAGCCGTGATCAATAAATCGCTTTCCAAAAAACCCGATGACCGCTACCAGAGCGCTGCCCAGATGGCCGCCGCGCTACGTAATGTGCTCGGGCGGATCAAGACCGGCGCCTCCGCCGAAGCGCCAGCACCTGTCGGGGCGACCACGGTCGAGAGACCTGATATGACTCCCGCCGGTCCGGGAGCGACTGTTGTCGAGACTGCGGATATGCCGCCTGCCAACCTCCCGGGGGGCACGTATGTCGAACCGGTTTCCACGCCCGCGGGTGGCCTGCAAGGTACCCAGGTTGAGCCATCCACTCCTCCCCCTCCAGCAGCGACAAGCCTGGGCGGATCCGGTGGCAGTGGAGCAGCAGTTGGCGCGACCGGTACAGGGGCTATGCCCGCCCCAAAGGCGCCGTCCACTGGCGCGCTTCCCAGGAAGTTCGGTCTGTCCCTGCCGCTCATCGCTGTGGGTGTCATCGCTGTGGTCTGCATGCTCGGGGTTGGCATTTTCGGAGCCAGCCGCCTCTTCGCTGGAGGCTTAGGGGCCAGCCCGGCAACAGAAGAGCCAGTCGTCCCGATCGTGAACACCACGGCCCCGACCGAAACGAGCGCGCCCGAACCCACTGCGACAGCACCGGAACCCACAGTGACCCCGACGGAAACCCCGATCCCGGCCACCCCAACGCCGGAAGGGCCGTACGTTGTTATCACAGGGATTTCCATCGATAGCAGCAATTATTATGTGGTCGCTTATGAGGTCCACAATTTCCCGGATTCACCTCAGTTACACGTTCACATGTTTTTCGATACGGTTCCACCGGAACAGGCAGGCTCACCGGGCTCAGGCCCCTGGAAGTTGACCTGGGGAGCGTACGGCGATCCACCTTTTAGGCAATACACCGTGTCAAATCGTCCATCCGGTGCAAACCAGATGTGCGCATTGGTAGCCAATCCCAACCACTCGATACAGCTCAACAGCGGGAACTGCATGGCTTTGCCGGAAAATTAAGCATGATGAGAGCTACACGAAAGGATGCAAGTTACCTGGCTATAGGTGTACTGCTGGTTGCTACACTGGCTTGTAACATTTCTACACCACGCGGGCCCATAGAACCAACACCTGAAGCGGCAGCCCCAGCAGTCACAGCCACCAGGCCAAATCCCGCTGAAGCGCCAACTGAAAGCAATAATACCGAGGTCGCGCCAGACCAGGCCTCCCCAACTTCACCCTCATCGAGTGAGACTAGCAGTACCGAAGGTGGAACTCCCGAAGTGGATAGCACACCCGTAAGCAATCCTGCCTCTCTCATTGATAACGACATCTTCACGAGTGTCAGTGTCAAGAATGGGAACGAAACCTATGAGGGCAAAATTTCCTTCCCAGGAAACGACACTAGCGATGAGATTTATGTCAAACCAATTGACTTCGACAGCGAAAAGACGAATGGTAACCTGATCTTCACTTTGACCTGCTCCGGCCGCGGAAAAGCGAAAGTAAACTACAAAGGCGGCGCGGTCAGGAGCGGCGCACCAGGTTGCGGCGAAACCTGGAGTGTCTTTGTGATCAACGGCAGCCCGGATAGCCAAATCTCGATCCGGTTGGATGCCAGCGGCGAAGTGGACTGGTCACTGACTGTCACCAGCGGGGAATGACCATGACTCACCCATTTAGTCTATAAGAGAGTGTTTTGAGAATCCGGATTCTGACCGGAGATACCCTAAAGGGCGGACACATGTGAACCCCCAGGCTACACATAGGAAGCTTCATACGGGGCCTACCCCCATGGGGACTAAGCCCGCTACGCGGGCTTAGTAGGTATAGCCGGGGAATTCAGTCCCCGGCGTGCATAGGACGCGATTCCACAGAATTTGAATGCTCCCACCGATAGGTTAAACGCAGACAGGTTGATAAACTACAAGTAAAATGGTTTATCTACTTTATACCTCTCCTCTGCATTTACATCGTATTCGCAGGGTATCTATGGTTCGTACACTAGGAGCTCACATGCCATTTGCAAACAGAACCGCGCACCTGGAACCCGAAGGCGCATATCAGGTGCTGGCGCGCGCCAACCAACTCGAGGCTGCCGGAAAGGAGATCATCCATCTCGAGATCGGCCAGCCGGATTACGCCACTTTCGAGAACGTAAGCCAGGCGGGCATCGCAGCCATTCGGGCTGGAAAAACCCGTTATACGCCGCCCGCAGGCATACCGTCCTTGCGTGAAGCGTTGGCTGAAGATGCTGGTCGCAGGCGCGGAATTGAAATCCATCCTGATGAAGTGGTGGTCAGCCCGGGCGGCAAGCCCAACCTGTTCTTCCCGACCCTGGCGCTGGTCGAGCCGGGCGATGAGGTCATCTATCCCAATCCGGGTTTCCCGACCTACGAGGCCATGATCAAAGTGGCGGGCGGCGTGCCGGTGGCGGTCCCGCTGCTGGAGAAGAATCAGTTCTCATTCGACCTGGATGCGTTCGATAAACTGATCAACGAGAAGACCAGACTCATCATCCTGAACTCGCCCTCCAACCCGACCGGCGGCGTCATCCCGCCCGCGGACCTGGAGCATATCGCTTCGCAAGCCGAACGCTATGACTGCTGGGTGATGTCGGACGAAATTTATACGCGCATCGTGTACGACGGCCTGGAGGCGCCCTCGATTGCGAGCCTGCCCGGCATGCAGGAGCGGACAATCATCGTGGACGGCTTCTCCAAGACCTACTCGATGACCGGTTGGCGGCTGGGCTTCGGAATCATGCCCAAAGAGCTGGCCGCCCGCGTGGACTTGCTGCTGACCCATTCCATCGGCTCCACCGCTCACTTCACGCAGTTTGCCGGGCTGGAAGCGGTCACCGGCCCACAGGATATGGTTGAGGTGATGGTGAGCGAATACCAGCGTCGCCGGGGCGTGACCGTGGACGGCTTGAATGCCATTCCAGGTTTCACCTGCCAGGTACCCCAGGGCGCCTTTTACGTCTTCCCCAATATCACCGGCACAGGCATGGGCTCTACGGAATTGGCAAACCTGATCCTGGAGAAAGCCGGCGTGGCCCTGTTACCAGGCAACTCCTTTGGGGAGTATGGTGAGGGCTACCTGCGCCTGTCGTATGCCAACTCGATCGAGAATATCGAAAAAGGCCTCGATAAGATCCGCGCTGTAATCAAGGATTTATAAGCAACCGTGGACCGAACTGAAATCCTTTCGTCTATCCAAAAGAAACCACAGGTTTCTGTCCTCATCGTGGGCGCGGGCATCAACGGCGCGGGCACTTTCCGCGACTTGGCGCTCAACGGCGTGGACGTGCTGCTCATCGACCGCGCCGACTTCTGCTCGGGCGCGTCGGCGGCCTCCTCGCACATGGCGCACGGCGGCATCCGCTACCTGGAGAATGGCGAGTTCCGTCTTGTGCGCGAAGCCGTGCAAGAGCGTAATCGCATGATCGAAAACGCCCCGCACCTCGTCCGCCCCCTGCCCACCACC
>JAFGKO010000151.1 GCA_016928525.1 Anaerolineales bacterium
TCAAAAAGATTTAGCGTTTATGAAAGAACTTCTTGCATCTGGCAAAGTAAAGCCAGTCATTGATCGACGCTACTCGTTAAACAATACGGCAGACGCTCTCCGATATCTTGGAGAAGGACATGCCCAAGGAAAAATCGTTATAACTATGGAGCATGCCAGCAAAACCTAACATAACGTTTCTCAGAAACCGCCAACATAAAAGGACGACCGAGCTCTGTCATAGCGAGCTGAGCCGTGGAAAATCAAGACAAACTTGGAAAAGCACATGCTTTTTTCGTGACCGATTTAATGCAAAGCAGGCGTTCTCCGCATGAGGACGCCTGTGTGCTTCTCGGAAGCCTACATCTTAGCTTGAGATCGGCACGAGTTGATAGCCGAGCCTGGCGGCTTTTTTGCATTGTTCACAGATGGCGACGCCAGTTATGCAACCTTGTTTCCAGAGATATTTGGGCGACCCTATCGCCCTGCTCGAAAAGGAAACTTGGGCGCATGCCCAGTATCCAGTACCGCATTCCTCGTCGTGCTGCTCACGTCCAGATCATCAAGCATCACCAGGGCAAGCGCTTGAAATCCATTGAAGTTCACTATACCCACGGTTGTCAAAAAAGAACCATTAAAGCACTCAATGAGCTTGGCTATCATGTGCCCAATACTTCCGCAATTGAGCACCGCAATGGAACTACCCGCTTGATGAGTAAAGCCCAGAATCGCAAAACTTTGGCATTTGCCAAACGTGAAGACCAAAAAACTGCTTTGGACTGGTGGGGTGTCACCGTCTACAATTGGTGTCGACCTCATCGCTCTTTGCGATGCCCACTCCCTGAACATCAGGGTAAAAAAGTTCCAGCAATGTACCCCGGCAATCGCTATCGGTTTCGCAAATTCTATCTTCTCTCAACCTGAGATACTCTTTACCCCTGTCTACCCCCCTCAGGGTTGGAGATAATCTCACTTGACAATCATTTTGCTGGGGCCTGTCCTTTTGTGAATTCTTATTTCTGATTATGCTGAGCTTGTTCTCGTACGATTCAACCGCTTATCTAAGATAATAGAGACCATCTTCTCCTTTGACTACGGAATCCAGGAATTCAAATAAAATATCATATTCAGGTTTGGGGCGGAGAGTCACCAGCCGATTCTGCTCGAAGTCATAGCGGATTTCCAAAAAGATGATTTTGACCAGTTCCTGTTGTTCTTCGAGGGTAGCATGTTGCCAGGCTTTTGTGATCTCGATCAGCGAATCAGCGGACTTGTTCACATCCTTTGGTTGGGCCTGATCCAGGACTTTCAACTTGGCTTGCATGCCTTCGATCTCACGCCAGAAGACAAATTCTTCGCCTTCGTATAGTCCATGTTTATAGCCTTCGCGCATGCGGCGGATTTCAGACTTGAGCCGGAGCTTTTCTCGCTCATTCTCTTCCGTCACAGTATCATTGTCCAGCATTTCCTTGACGGATTCTTGCCAGTCTTCCGGTAATGTCATATCACGAACCAGGGCATCGATCGCGGCCTCCACATCGTCGGCACGCACACTTTTGCCGTTATAGTCGCACTGGATGCCTCCGAAGCGGGATGATTCACGATAATACCTCCCTCCAGAAACCGTGCTCTGCGCGCGCATTCTTCTTCCACAATGGTCACAGTGAATTACCCCGCTTAGCAAATACACACGGCGGGTAACCTGTTTGGAGTTGGGTGTGCGCCGGCGATCTGCGCGCACCTTCTGGCAGGCCGCGAACAGTTCTTCACTGATCAAAGGCTCATGTTGCCCCTGAACCAACTCGCCCGCGCCTCGATGTTTCTTGCCCTTGGTATAAGCGCCGCGATAGCGTACATAGCCCATGTAGAAGGGGTTTTGTAGCAAATCACGTACGCTGTCTTTCGTGAAAGCGCCACCCCGAAATGTCTTGTGACCACGCTCGTTGATCCAGTCAGCAATCTGCTGGTCATAATACAAGCCGGTTGAAAACAATTCAAAAACCTGTTTGACATCCTCCCGCAGGTTCTCGTCTGGAATGGCCATCTTGCGGCCATCCACAAATTCACTGACATAACCCCACGGTACCCAGCCATTGTGAAAACCTTGCATGGCGCGTTCGTACTTGCCTTTATAGGTTTCTTTGCTGAGATTGTCCGAGTAGAACTCTCCGAGCGAGCCAAGCAGGTGAAACATCAATTTGCCTTCCGGTGTGGCAAGGTCAAAATTCTGTTCCACAGCTTTCAAGGTCACGCCATATTTTTCGAGCTCTTTGACGATTTCAATAGCCCACTCGATTCTTCGGGCCAGGCGGTCCAGCTTGTGAACATACAGGCGCTCGAAAGTGCCCTGCCGTGCAGCTGCCAGCATTTGGACAATACCGGCGCGGTATTTCTTGGTATAGGCGGATGTGGCGGCATCGGAAAAGACAACCACAATTTCAACCCCGTCACGTTCCGCGCGGGCTTTGATTTGTCTCAATTGCGCATCCAGGCTGAAAGAATCGTCCTGCATGGAGGAAGAGTACCGAATGTAGGCGGCTCCGGGGATCAATGTCTTGTATGCTTTGCTCACGGCTTTTCTCCAAAGTATGCAGGCTATTCCTGAACTGCTGTCTTGTTGGATGCCTCCATGCGGCGAATGATCTTTGCCAACCATTCAAACAGCGGCGCCGGCGTACCTGTCATGATTGATAGCGGTTTCTCAATTGTAGGAGGCCGCGATTCAATTTGGGAAAAGTTTCGAATTTCTTCCTTCTCTGTCATAAATTAACCTTTATGTCCCTATTGTCCACTCCTGTCCACTTGTGTTCACACTCAGCAAGAATTTGAATGGGTAGGGGAATTTGGAATGCTTGCTGAATATTTGAATTTTTTAAGGGCACCAGTTGGAGCTCCTTTCGTTAGTTAGATATTTACGATGCCCTGTTTTAACCCACGGGAGTCAAGTTGAATTTGAATTTGATTACAGTATTGTTAGAAGAATTCATGACACATATCACTTGCCTGTATGACTACCCCCTTCCTAAAATAAGCCGCTATGAAAAAACGCACCGTCGTTCGCTCCAAGATATTTAGCTCCACCAAAACATTCATTCTTGCGTTATGCCTGATCAGCGCCGGCGTAGGTGAAACGTTATCAATGGCTTGGGTCTACCAAAAAATTCAACTGGGCCTGGGAGCGGAAGTAGCCCAGGTCACAATGGCCTTTTACGTCCCCATATTGGTGATGATGATTACGGCCGGCGTGGGATTAGGAATCCTTGGCGATTGGGTTATACGCCAGCGAAAATTCATCTTCCATGATCCAGCGGAAGGTAGTTTCGTAATGGCGCTTATACGATTCTTGTGCTATGAAATGATTGATCTGGAAGAAGTTGAACCCCAACCCATTCCAGATATCAGGCAGTTTCCAATCTTTGAAGACGACGCCGAAGAAATACACCGGCCCAAACGCCGGGGTAGAAAGCAAGTGTTCCCGCTTGAAGCTTGGCTGCCTATTGCCGCGAAATGGGAGAATCGCGACCCCATCTGTGATGCCTTCACATTGGAAGATTTGATCCGGGACAGTCTGGGAAAAACTCGGATAGCTCACCGATCGTTTCAGCGCAGTCCTACTACAGTACCTGGCGAGGGCGCGCTATGAAAGAGCTGGCAAGAAGGGAAAAGGCCAAGAAGGTTGCCAGGCAATCCACCGCGGACAAGCCAAGGAATTAATGAACCAAATATGATTTGCCGGTACGAAAAATTATTTGAAAATCTGTAAACGATCATATCTTTTACGAGACTTAGAAGCCATCCAAACTCCGGATGGCTTTTTTCTTGCCGCCCAAAAGAGCAAGTTCCTTGATCGCCATTCGAAAAGCACTTCAAAAGCCAGCTACTGAATTTTTATAGAATTTCTGTAATTCAAATACAAAACTAAGTTGATTCTCGCCTGATAAAAGAGCCGTTGCCGCGGCTCTTTTACTTTTCAAAGCCGCAACGAGGTGAACATGGCGAAATCATCAGTTAACTGCGAGACAACGAATCGGCTGCGCTCCACGATCTGGCGCAGCGCGAATACCGTGCAACCAAAGCCCAGGCAGCTTGGACCATTCCCAAGGACCTGGAACAACTGGGATTGACCCGGGGGAGTCTGCAAAACCTCGTCCTTCAGGTCTGGCGACAACAGGTAAGGCGAGTCCTGAGATATTGGCTGCCTTTCTAGCCACACTTGGATCCGTCATTGACCCCATCTTGCTAGGCATATTGATATTTCTGATCCTCTCAGTCTTCTTCACATAAAAGGAAGGAAATCCTCATGAAAACCATCGTTTTTGCCAACCAGAAAGGCGGCACCGGCAAGACCACCTCGGTGGTCAACATCGGCCATGCCCTGGCCCAACTTGGCCGGCGCGTGCTGATCGTCGACTTCGACCCGCAGGGTCATGCCGCCGTCTCGCTCAACCTGGACCCCGAACCGGGGGTAGCCAACTGGCTGCTGCACCCCTCCTTCAACACACAACTACTCACCCCAAACGACATCCAGCAATGGGTACGCACTACAAGCTGTGAAAACCTGTTTCTGCTGCCCGGCAACCAGATGACCGCTAAAGCCCAGCGTCTGCTGGCCATCGAAGAAGCGCCGATCACCACCGTGAAAGAAGCGCTCAATCCGATCCGGCGCATGGATTTTGATTACATCCTGTTCGACACACCCCCATCCACCGGCGGCCTGCAGGAGATGGCCAGCTGGGCGGCTGACCTGGTGGTGATCGTCACCAGCCTGGATTATCTCTCCGCCGATGGCGTGGTCAACTTCGTGGATATGCTGGGCGTGTTGCGCACTCAGAAGAAGTGGAGCGGCAAGCTGGCCGGCATTCTGCCCACCTTCTACGACGAACTGACCCGCACCACGCGCGAACAGATGGCGCATCTCGAAGCAGCCTTCGATGGTCAACTCTTGGCTCCTATCCACCGCGCAACCCTGCTGCGCGAAGCCTCTGCCGAGGGCCAGACCATCTTCCAAAAGAATCCCAAGAGCCGGTCGGCACGAGAATACGAAAGCCTGGCTCAACGTTTAGCAAAACTGGCTTAGGATGCATGATGGCCGGACGCAATGCATTTTCATCGAAAGATGATACGGTCGCCCACGACCTACCCCTGGTGCAGGAACGCACACGCAAACGCGCCTGGGAGAAAGCCCACCCTGCCCGGCGTTACCTGATCCCGGTCACCCTGCGGGATGAAGTAGTGGCGCTGGCTGAAACCCTGATGGAGAACGTCGATCCGGTGGCCTGCGTGCTGTTCGATTACGCTGAGAGCTGTCACAGGCGCGGCACGCTCAAACTGGAACCACGTCTGAACCCGCAGGGTCGCAAGCACCAGCTGGTCTGGGAAGAAGGGGACGGTTCAGCGCCGACACAGCCCCTGTCCCGCCGACACAGGTCGGAACGCAAGACCGATACGGTTTCTCGCTCTCTCAAGGGAAAGACCGCTGCGTATCGGTTGGGGGATGAGCGGCATGCCACGCTCAAGCTGGTGGCCGAGAGCTACAACCTGCGCCTGGCGGATGTGCTGGCCGCCTTTTTCCGGCACAGCCTGGAAGCCTACCGCAGCGGCAAATTGGTCATCAAGCGCGAGCCGGTGGTGGTGCAAATGCAGGTCAAGGGCTGGTCTGAATAGTGGATGGGGAATCGCAAATGTCGAAATTTCACGGAAAAGTCAAAGTGTTTTTTCGAGAGAATTTTGGAAGTAAGCGTCAAGCTTACAAAGGCGCTTACTTTTTGCTTACCCCCGCTTATTTTGCCGCTTATGGAGCCGCTTACCTTCTCCCCACAGAAAAGACAGAGCGCTCTCAGGTAGATGCTCTTCGGCCTGTGTTATGGCTCCAAAAGTGAGCCCGGCAGAAGCCTTCCTGTTGCGTTTCACACTTTTTGGAAAACCTTGCACAAAGTGGGTGTAGGCGTCGGGCAAGAACCAGTTAGCGACAGCCCGCCCAGACCCCTGTTTGATTTCCTGGATAATGCCGGCATGATGATCACACGCAACCCAAAAGGAGACTTGATGCACGAACCTCAACCAGACTGGCAGAGGAGCAAGATGGCGCGTATCTACCAGAGCTATCACTCCGCCATTCGCGCCCGCTCGGGAGAAGGGCAACCCTATATCATGCGGGCTTTCTATGCCGTCCTGGTGCACGAAGGATTGAAGGTGGAACAGCACGGACTTGAAATGGAAACGCCTTTCGATCCCTGCATAGGCGCCGGCTACCTGCTGGTGGAACAGGCCATTGTGGTGGATTTGGTCTGCGTTCCCTACATCACCCCGGAGTTGATACTACGCCGTTTCAGCGACATCCCACATGAACTTCGTGGAAAGTACGAACCGTTCCTGCTCAACTTTGGGAGCGCCGGCCCTCAAGGATATCCAGGCCCGATGGATGAGACCTTATGGAATATCTTCAACGATCCTGACCTGGACGAGAGCCTGCCGAAGTTCCGGGGTTTCCTAACCCATAATCCGATCTTGATAGGAGAGAACCATGAGTAACGTTTTAGATGAATTCAAAAGTCATCTACAAGGCCAGGATGTCTCGCCCCAGACCGTCAAGGGCTACCTGGCCGACCTGCGCCAGTTCAAGGGCTGGTTTGAGAAGACCAACGGCGAAACCCTGACCGTCCAGCGCATCACGCCCACGGACGTGAAGGGCTACAAACACTTCCTGCTCAAAACCGAACGCCTCAAGGCCAGCACCGTCAACCGGAGGCTGGCGGCGCTCTCCGCCCTGACCCGTTGGGCACGCCGCAGCGGGCAGATCCAGGGCGACCCCACCGAACATATCAAGAGCGTACCCACAGTGGCGCCCGGTCCCAAGTGGCTGGATAAGAAAGAGCAATATGACCTGTTTCGCGTCATCGAAAATGACCTGACCGTGGCCAGGGAAAGATTCACCAAACGCCGGGTCACCCGCCGGCGGGATGCTTCAATGGTCTTGTTCCTACTGCACACCGGCCTGCGCCTGAGCGAACTGGTGGGGCTGCGCATGAGCGATCTGCAGCTCTCCGAGCGCAAGGGCAGCCTGCTGGTCCAGCAGGGGAAGGGTAGTAAGCAACGCAGCGTGCCGCTCAACACTGAAGCGCGCAAAGCCTTGCGGGCCTGGATGGCGGTTCGACCTACCAGCGAGTTCTTGTGGACCAGTGTAGAAGACTCGCAGCCCAGTGCCCTGTGCGGGCGCACGGTGCAGCGTATCCTGCAGCGCTATGCCAAAGCGGCAAAGATCAAGGAATTGACCCCGCATATTTGCAGGCACACCTTCGCCAAGAACCTGGTCAACAACGATGTCAGCCTGGAGAAAGTGGCGGCACTGTTGGGACATTCCAATCTGAACACCACCCGTATGTACATCACCCCCAGCGCCTACGATCTGGAACTGGCGGTGGAAGGACTGAGCGATTATTAGATGAGGAGCACAACGATGCTAATTAAACGAACCGCCGCCGAGGGCAAGTCGGCGGCACATTCCTACAACGCTGGTAGAGCGTCTATATCTTGCCGTGAGTATACCACCTTTCTGCGCCCCGATTTTTTATGCGACGATAAAAACGGAGGGCGCTCATGCTGACCCGGCGTATGCAAATCCAACGTATCGCTGACCGCCTGGCCGGCCTGGATGTGCAAGCCAGCGCCAAGGACTTCGGCTCGCCCTGGCTGCTGTGCTGGCAGGCGCTCGAGAAAGCCCAGCCAGGTAAGGAGCAGGAGGCCCTCTCCAAGGCTATCGAAGGATTGCCCGAGCAAAAGGATATCCTGGAGGCCATCCTGTCCACGCGACCCGGTTTTCGACCCAGCATGCCCTCCCTGGGCGATATTGCTCCTGACCTGAAACCGATCGAATGGGTCTGGGACGGCTGGATCCCGCGCGGCATGATCACTGTCCTGGGCGCCTCCCAGGGCAGCGGCAAGTCCTTCGTGGCCACCGACCTGGCCTGGCGGGTCATCCATGACAAAGGGTTTCCGGATGGCGCGCCCGTGAAACGTCCCGGCGCCGGAGTGCTGTATGTGGACGCGGAAATGGTGCCCCAGATCCTGAACCAGCGCTGCCAGTACTACGGGTTGGACCGGGATAAGCTGTATGTGCTGCTGCCCGAACCCGGCGAGATGCTGGACCTGGGCAAGCCGTTCTACCGCGACCGGCTCAAGGAGATGGCCGATGAGCTGCATCCGGAGCTGATCATTATCGATTCGCTTTCATCCGTGCACACCAACGGACAGAACAACGTTGAGGATGTGCGTTCCCTGATCGGCTATTTGGTCCAGCTGGTGAAGGATGCCGACTGCGGCCTGGTGTTGATCCATCACATTCGCAAGCCGCCTGGCGGCCGGCGCATGCTGGAGGTCGACCTGGGGATGGAAGATTTGCTGGGTTCCGGCTACATCACCCAGCAGGCCCGAGTGGTGCTGGGGATGTACGTGGTGAAGACCGGCCCTGAGTTCGATCCGAACGGACCGCGGGAGTTCAAGGTGATCAAGAACAACCTGGGCCGGTATCCGGATCCGGTGGGGTTCAACTTCGTGTCCATGCACCCGGAAGGTGTGCGGCTGGAATGGAGCCAGGAAGCACCCAGCGCCTACAAGCCGCCAACACAACTTGACTTTTGCAAGGAATGGTTAGAGGATCTGCTGCAAGATGTCCCTGAAGGGATAAGGGTCATGGAAATTGTGAAAATGGGCGAAGAACAAGGTTTCAGCCGGCCAACCATATTTCGGGCTCGGGATAGATGGGACGGCAAGATCGAGAGCACAGAAGGACACAAGTCCCCCCGCAACCGCTGGAAGTGGGCCGGCGCCCCTACTCAGGAGGAAGAAGCTGAGTAGGACTATCAAGAGTCTCAATAGTATCAAGTCTCAAGGGTGCGGAAGGCCAGAAGGCCTTGAGACTGTGAGACAGTGAGACTCTGAGACTCTTTTTGGATATAAAGATGATCGATCTCGAAGAACTTCGCAAGCGTGTGTCCTTGATTGCCCTGGCAGAGGAAGCCGGCGCTCACTTTGACGGGCCGCACCGGCTCTCCAGCCCCTGTCCGTTGCCGCGTCACGCTGGGGATCGCAGCAGCCGGGCCTTCACGATCTATGAGAATGGGCGCAAGTGGAAATGCCATTCGTCCTGCCCATCGGATGCCAACGGCGGGGATGTGATCGACTTCTACCGTTTCTGGAAAGGCGTGGATTTCAAGACGGCTGTGGCTGAGCTTTCTCAACGGATCGGTCTGGAAACGGAAAGCGAAATCACACCTGTGCTACCAGTGCCACCTACACCGGCGAGACCGGATCCAGCCTGGCACGCGCGGGCAGAGCAATTCGTTACCTGGGCTGAAAAGAATCTCAGAAGTGAAATCGGCGTCGGGGCGCGGGCTTACCTGGATAAAGAACGAGGGCTATCCCCGGAGACCTGCAAGGCTTTTCGGCTGGGCTACAACCCGAGAACACTGTATGACGATCCTGCCCGTTGGGGATTGGAGGGCAGGAAAATATGGTTACCTCGTGGGATCGTTATCCCCGGGTTCTGGGGTGGACAGCCCTGGTACGTCAAAGTACGCCGGCCGCTGCCAGGGGATCAGCTGGGAGAGTACATCGGAGCATGGATATCCCGAGATGGCGCTGCGGATATCAAGTTCGGTGGTCCGCGCAGAGGGCGCACAGTGTTGTTTCGCTTGGAATTCGCCGATCACCTGCCTGTTCTGGTTCTGGCGGAGGGGGAGTGGGACGCCATGCTGCTATGGGAATACTGCCCTGATCTATGCGATGTGGGCACGCTGGGCGGGGCGGGGGCGCGCTTCGATGCCCTGGACCTGGCTATGCTGACCCGCTATCTGGCGGTGCTGGTGATCCATGATGACGACAAAGCCGGCCAGCAGGGGCGTGCCTACATCGAAGCCTTGAATGCCCGCAGCCAGCGCATCGTTCCGATCAAACCACCGGCGCATGACTTGACCGACTTTTGGAAAGCAGGCGGCGACTTGCGTGCCTGGATGGCCGAGCATGTGGCCGGTGCTTTGGAAGATGCGCTGCAAGGAATAGATGATCGATCCCCGGTAGTGGAGCGCTGGAAGTTGATCGCGGAACGGGCACGGGGCGAAGCAGAGGAGATCGAATTGCCAAAGGCAAAATAGCAACAGATTACGATGATCGTTTCATCCAGGGACCGGCGAATTTGCCGGTCTTTGCTTTTTAAGCGACAGCTTACGGATACCCCCTTTTCTAATTCAATACCATTCGCACTATGAACACAATCACATCAATTCACAAGGTGGCGTGCGATGGCTAGAACACCGCAATACGAAAAGCTCTTGACTGAATTGGACGCTGGCGAGATGAGCGAGCTCGAACGCAAAGTTCTGGAAGTGCTCTTGAAAGCGCCGGGCGGTATTACCCGGCGCGGGTCGGTTCGGACGATCTACGGCATAGAAGCCCAGAGCAACCTGAGCAATGACCCCCATGACCGGAAAATCCGCAAGGCCATCGAGAACCTGCGCAAGCGCATGATACCGATCGTTTCATCATCCGGAAAAGCCGGCTATCGCCTGGATACCAGCCCGGAAGCTATCCAGAACATGACCCGGGAATTGAAAAGCCGTATTGCGCATCTGGAGCAGCGGCTCGAGGAAGCCTGCCAATTTTATGATCTACCGGGAGAGAATGAAAGGTGAGCTTGAGATACTCCATTTATAAGGAACATGTCAGCCCGAAGAAAACCCCGGGATCGCTCTCTCACCTGTCCCTGCGTTGGGTACCAGAGACATTTCAAATCGGTGATCGGGTTTTGGTATTGGATCTGTTCAAACATAGCCTTTCCACCAAAGATGGCCTGCCCCCGTATGCCCAGGCTCACATCATTGATTTGATCTCGGCGCAGCTGAAAAAGTACAGGCGTGATCCTTTTCTATGGGTCTCTGTGGATTCGCCGGGTCAATGGTACCCTATCGAACTGATGCGATTGGTCCGCTATCGCATCCCAACCGTTATTCTACGGTCAAACGAAGACCCATTAGACACCTGGGAATTTCGGATCGGAAATGGCTATACAACCCCCAACCTGTTTCATCTAGCTGCCTTCGAACATCCTGATATTTCTCCCCCTTTTTCACACGTTGACTACGGACTCAGCAAGGAAAGTGTCGTGCGCGTGTTGCGCATCCTGGCGCGCTTGAAGACCGCCCACACCAAAGAGATCACATCCCTGGTCGGCTACAGCAAAACCTACGTGCGAGGGCTTCTCAAAGAACTGCAATCCAAAGGTTTGATCGAATGGAAGCGTATCGGCAAATATGACGGCTGGGCGATCAAAACCCGGGGCATGCGCCTGGCACACCGTTCCTGGAATGTCCCCAAGGGGGCTCACTTCGCACAGTATCGCGGTGAAGTCCGTTACTCCGGAGAGCGCCACCGGCGCGTTTCACGCATGTGGCGGGCCTGGCTGGAATCAGCCTATCCATATGTCGAGATCTGGGAATGCTGGACGGAAGTGCAGATGCGCCCGGGTATTCCCGACGGGTTGGCCTGGGGACGAAAGTCCGGACGCGAGATCCTGTTCTGGTTGGAAGTAGAGAGCGGGCATAGTTCCAGGCAAGTAATGGCCCGACAATACGGCAGGCGCTTGGACTTGGCGATAGAACACGTGCGAGCACGAGGCGTCGATGTTGTCTTCTGTCTTATGGGACCCCCCTGGGTCGTGAAGGCATTTGCCTGGAACCTGAGTGGATCGTATTACTTCCGGCAGAAACATTTCGCCATCATCGGGCATGACTGGCGGGACTTTGGCCATTTACCGGTCTCCGAATCGGGAAATTATTTCCAGGACCTGGATCACTCTGAAACCCGTTTGCAGATCAGGTCTCAACATACCGAAGGATTGTCCTTTGACCCAACCAACTATCCACGCCGGCACAAGAAAAAGAAGGGCTCAAAGCAACCTAAACAGAAATCCAACAAGCCCAGATACACCAGTCCAACCTACGATGAAGAATTTTATTGGGAGAGCGATCCCAACGACAGGTAGTTCAAATCCGGATATCTCTACCCAAAAAGGCAAATGTTGATGAACTAGTAAAGGTGGCGGGAGGGGGGGGCAGTCGACAGCCTGAAAAGTAGGCAAAAAGCTAACAGTTGGTATTTCCAAAAACCGATGCACAGAGATTAGAAATTGATGCCGTATCGGTATTGTGGCTTTATGGACTTGTGCTTAGAAGAATTACCATTCCCACTTTGACGGCACGCGAGGAACATGATAAATCAAAGCATCTTGGGATACCGAGCACAAAACCATATTTCCTCGCTTTAGTTCAGAAGATGTCTTTCCCGATAGCTGTCCAAAGCACCGTGGACAATATTCACTGTCACCCTTTGTTGAAAGAATTGGGATTTTTAGAGTAATTAATTCTTTCAGCAAATTCGACATTCCGGCGGATTCTATTTCTCGAACATACTTTTGTTTCTCAAGTTCATTGGTCACTTCAGATTTCAGTAAAGCTTGAAGTTTCAAGAGAACGGAATATTTTTGTTCCACTGGGGAAAGATAATTTTTTAGTGATGAAAATGAAGCTGTATAGAATGTGACGTAGCTTTCAATTTCTGCTTGATTACTATGTTGTTCCCAATCCAGGCCATCATAGATATCCTGTAAGTCTTCGCTCGTAACATTAAAACAATCCTCTCCCATCTTTTCTTTGATTTTATTGATGAGTTGTCGTAAGGCAAAAGAATGTTGAATTTGTTTTTCAGTTTGCCAGGTTGAAGATGGACTGTCAAATGCCTTTGTAAATAGAATTGCTCCTAAAGTTGGCAAACTAGTTCGAGGCCATTGTTCTGGAACATCTGCAGATATTTCATTCAGGATATTTAATGATGATTTGCCTTCTATACCCAAAAGAGATGGCCAAACCAGTGGTGCGAAAAGCCAAAGAGTACAGTGCCCCAAATCATCTTGGGAGAATTCCTCTGCGGCATCGGCAAAATTTAACAAAACTCGTCCAAGTGTAAAAGTGTTCTCAAAAAGTAATAAAGCGCCTGTCTTTTCAACAAATTTAGAATCAGCCAGCCGTTGTCCATATCGCTTGCAATAATCCAAGAGATATTTACGCAAACGTTCACGGGCTTTAATCTGCCGAATTTCCAGTATATCGCTCTCGCCCCGCTTATTTTTCGTGTCTTGATAGTCCGATTCCTGGTTTTGCTGTGTATTCGTTGTAAGACGTAACAAGACAATAGATAAAAGATCACGCAATCCCCATATACTTTGATCGTAAGGTAATCCGTCTTCCAAACGACGCGCTAGGCGATTGACGACTTCACTTTCTGGCACAATAAAATCTTCGGGTTTAAGGACTTCTTCTTTTTCATCCTTTTCTTCCCCCTTCTTTCGATCTGAAACTCTTGAGCGCCTTCGTTGTTCGTCACGATTTACTAGCGCTTGATCGACACGCTTCCATAAAAAATCCATAAGCTCAACAAACAGGTTTTCTGTACCATCAATCGTTTCCAGTTGGCTTCGTACACGTCCATGATATGAACGTGCACCTCTCTTCAGTAACAAATCTGGATAATCTATCCACCTGTAAGAGGTTACATATTCCCCTAGCTGCAACTGTATGGCGTCCGCTGAAATCAAAGCTTCGGGAAGCTGGACGGAAAAGGCATTTTCATGTAACTCGACTTTTACCTGTATCCCTGATCGCAAAAAATGAAGAGTACCATCGAGAGGACAGCCCACAGGCAATTTTGAGACGTAGCCTTCTAGCAATCTTCCATGCAAAACAGCATCCTTGATATTGATCGAATAAACAGTCTGAATGGATCGCTCAGATGGTTCTGCTTCGACACCTTGAGCTTCAGAAAACAATAGCGGTTCAATGTGAAGTGCAAGGTCAGAAAGTAAATAATCAAAAGCGGCTGGATCCTTTGACCATTGAAAAGAAACTATTTCGAGGTTGCCACCTGCCAGCCATGAACGTGTTAGCCCCGGCCGAGACATATTAGCGCTACCAGAAATACACCAGATACCATTTCTTTCCCTGGCAATAATTGCCTTTGCGTGCAAGGGACGAGCGACATTCGCGTTTTGAATGCTTTTTGCATGGAGTTCATTCAAATCTAAGGAGATTTTCGATTGATCCCAATGACGCGAAATTTCTTCTCCGTTGAAATTTGTAGAGTGCTGATGCAAGTATAAGTTAACATGGGCAGCATCCAGGTCATGAGAAATGTTTCGAAGAGCGCCGCCATCCTGATCATAATAGGGAGATACTACTTGAATCAGTTCAACGGGTTGAGCATCCAACCCCGCGTCTTTACGCCATCCCATAAGTTGATCCCAAATTGGCTGATCATAGTTATGCCATATCCGAAAATCGGAAGGGGTTTCAACATCACCATGCAGCCAATGTGCAGTAGCCCCGATCAAATCCAATTGTTGATTGGTAAATGCGGTTAATCGATTTTCCTTGGCTAGGTAGTCTCCCTGTCGGGTGCAGTTGGTCCTTCAGGCTGCAAATTTACCGCGAAGACCGCAAAGGGCGCGAAGAAAACCCTTTAAAA
>JAFGKO010000152.1 GCA_016928525.1 Anaerolineales bacterium
TCATCGTCCCGCTCGGCGTGATCTTGGCGACGACGCCCAGGGCGCTTCCAGCCTCCGCCTCGATGCCGAGTTCGAACTGCACGCAGAATTCATCCAGCTCATAAGGGTCGCCGGGCTTGGATTCCGGCAGCGTGGCCATGAAGAGTTTGCCCAGGCCCGTGAGCGGTGCGCGGAGCAGTGCTCCGGCATCTATCTTCCGCCGCCTGGGTTCTTCCACACCGCGGGTCACGGGCATGAGGCCCTTGGCAAGCTCTTCACCGGATTCGACGAGGATCTCGCCGTATTCGCCCAGATCCAACACGATTTCGTCTGCCATGATTCCCCTCCTGAAGTGATGGATTGCCTGATGCTCTGATATCAATAGCTTTGTAAGCTATCCAATTCCTGATGATACAAGGTCGTTTCTCGCCCGTAAGGATCAGCGGCTAATATCACTTCTGATACGCTCAATGCAGTCAGGAATGCATAATCTTGCTGCACACTTTGTACAATTGCTTCGGGCGACAGCAGCTTGTCGGGTCGTATCAGGCGTGCCAGATCGTTCCAATCGTACCGCCCGTTTGGCAAACCCGATAAGAAGGCCACGGGGTCAAAAGCGTAGTGTGTTTCCCAACATTTGAGCACTGCGATCTTTCGCACCAAAGGGCGGTCATAGGGTTGCTGGGCTAGTTGATAAAGATCGTAGAGATCACGCACTCGGGTGCGCTGTACGGCCGCGCGGATCTTCTCACCGATCATCTCGTGTAAATCCAACGCCAACGGCTCAGGTGGCGGTACGGTCAACCAGTCAAAATAACGCTCGTGCCGCAGCGGCAGTGGTCTCACCGGCAGCAAAGGTAGTGCACGGAAACTGACCTGCACACCGAAACGACCTGCTGACAGCCATTCGTGTTGGTAGGTTATATCTGCCCCGCAGGAATCGGGGGTTGCATAATAATCGGCGCTATCCACACGGAATGAGATACCGTAGTAGCTTTGTTCATCCAGGGCTGTGACTAAATCCAGAATCCAGGTCTCTGGTGTTGTTGTGCTGAGGGCGGTAAAATCCAGATCCAGACTGAAGCGACCCGTCGTGCCCAAATATAACTTGCGAATTGCAGTCCCACCTTTGAAGGCGACCGATGCCAATAGGCCTTTGTCGGCAAGAATGCGCAATACGTAGGTCAAGACAATCTCGCGCTCGGCAATGTCCAGGTTTACACCCGCATCGGCAGCATACCATTGCGCCAGGCGTTTCTCCAACATCAGTGTACCTCAATCTCGGCTCGCAGTTCGGGTTGTGGAACGTTGTCTATGATGTGCCATGTTGCATCATAGTCGCCTCCCTGGCCCCATTGCCCTACCCGCCCCAAATAGGCGGTGGTTTTGCTTACCTTTGTTAGGAGCTGTTCCCGAATCTCGGCGGGCCAGGGTAACGTCAGGTAGTCTGCCAGATGACCGAGGCGCTGTACGAGCGACTGTGACTGCATTTTGAGCGCATAATCGGCTATCCGTGTCCAATCCAACTGCCCTTGACCCCGCCAAAGCATTCCGGCAATTTCCGGAATATCGCCTGCGTGTTCTGGATGGTCCAACGCGTCTATGATCGTTTTTTCCCGTTCTGCCATCCACACGCGGCTGCCGTAAGCATCTACTTCCATAGCACCGAAGAACTTGTGTTCCGGCAGTATAACCAGTCGGTAAGTCCTATCGCGCACTGTAAGCAGTTGTTGCCCTCTGATTTTGGAGGTGGCTATGTAAACGGTTGCGGCGGCTTGAGTGGATAATCCGTGGAAGAACGCTGCTGTAGCAAATGAAAAGTAATAGGGACTGACGAGGTAACTTCCGATGAATAACGGATTTGTGTCTGGAAAGGCATAGTTTCCCCGCTCGGCAGGAATGAGTTCGTAAACACCGTTTTTGATCCGTGCCAGCCAACGGCGCTGTGCTAATTTGTACAGGATTTGACGTGCATGAACAGGCGAACAGTCCAGGATGGTCATAGCTTCTTTTAGCGTGACGACCGGCTGTTTTCGCCATTCCAGATGCAAGATCAGTTTGGATTCTAACGGCGAAAGAGAGCGCTCCATCTTCAGATCCTTAAATTTTTATCCTATCCATGTTTTGTTATTGATTGAATAACAAAACATGGATAACTTAAGTATACTTTACCTTTAGACAGAAGCAAGTGAGGGTTTGTCGTGTGCGCTTCAATGCATTACAATCCTTAATATAGACGCCTTTGATTGAAAAGTCAATTGTAAAAGACGTCAAAGTTTGTCCTTTCTGTTCCCCCTCATCATCTCGGTGGCAGGGAACTGGAAGCGGCTGCGATGAATTGCCGACCACGAATAGGACACGAATACACGAATGGATGACTTCACGACGGCGCTGTTTGTGGCTCTGGCTTGGGGTAAGCGACCACCTGGATGGAACAAAACCAGGGAGCTCTATAAAGGCTTCATGCTTTCTGGACCTTATACTCCCTGTCGAAGTTTCATGGTTGGTTAAAGGCAGTGTTGTTGGGGTGGAGGGCGTGAGTTGTCGCCCACGCTTGATTCACGGATAGCCTCATCCTGAAATCTTCATTCGTGTATTCGTGTCCCATTCGTGGTCGGCTTTTCCCCGCTTGTGTGGTATCATAGCTCCCATGTGGTATCTCTACGTCCTGGAATGCGGCGATGGCTCTTTCTACACGGGAGCCACCGGTGATCTTTCACGGCGGCTGGCCGAACATCAGTCCGGCCGGGGCGCGCGTTATACGAAGACGCACCCGCCGGTGGCACTGCTTGCTGCCTGGACGTACCCCGATCGCGGCACAGCGCTGCGGGCGGAGGTGGCGTTCAAGGCGCTGCCCCGCAGCGTCAAGAAGGCCTGGGTCGAGGGGCGCTGGCCGTTCCTGGA
>JAFGKO010000153.1 GCA_016928525.1 Anaerolineales bacterium
CCAGGACACGCCCCCCGAGGTCGGCAAGAAGGTCAAACTGGGCCGGCTCTGGTTCGAGATCACCGACGTGCAAGACCTGCTGCCCCCTCAGGGAGACTTCGCCTACCTGCACGCCACCTGCCGACCGATCGAGAAAGAAAAAGAGCAAGAGAGCCACCCCGCGTGAGGCCGTCCGCGCGGGGCGGAGTGCATCCGGACTCTCCAGCGTTGAGAGGTCGTATTCGCTTGACGTTGCTGTCTGAACCAGCCGGCGCCAGGAGCTGATCGAAGCATGGCGACCGGCTGGTTTGTATGTGGACGATAGAAGCCTTACTCAATTGTTAAGCATGGTCCTTACTTGACAAGCCGTCAAAGACGTATAATCTCAAGCGAGTGTTGCGCTTGTATGTGCATCGCTATCCATCTCAAACAGGACTATCATTCATGAATAATCTCCAAGACAAGATTGATCTGATTTGGAACCTTGCCAACCTCCTGCGTGGCGACTATCAGCAACGCGAAAATGCGGATGTCATCCTGCCCCTGGTGGTATTGCGCCGCCTCGACCAATTCATGGCACCCACCCGCGCCGCCGTACGCAAAGCCTATAACGATTATTCAGGCAAGCTAGGAAATCTTGATAGCGTGCTGGCCGCTGCAGCAGGCGGTTCGCTGGTGTATAACTATTCCGAATTCGATTGGGACACCTTACTCAACGCATCAGGCGACTTGCCACAAAACCTGATCCACTATTTCAACAGTTTTAGTCCAGAGGTGCAGGACATTATTGAGAAGTTCGATTTCCGGCGACAGATCTCGCGCTTGCAGTCAGCCAATTTGCTATACAAGCTGCTCGAAGCCTTCAAAAATGTCGATTTGCACCCCGATGTCATCGAACCGCACGATATGGGTTATATCTTTGAAGACCTGATCCGCCGCTTTAACGAACAGGACAACCAGACGGCAGGGGAGCACTTCACGCCACGTGAGGTGATTGAGTTAATGGTAGATTTACTGCTGAGTGAAAACCCTGAAGCCTTCTTGGGACCTGATAAAATCGTCGAGATTTTCGACCCGGCCTGTGGAACGGGTGGAATGCTTTCCGAAGGCAAAAAGGGCGTCACCAAAAATCACGGGCAGAACTCAAGTCAGGTGTACTTATTTGGGCAGGAGATCAACCCGACCGCCTTTGCAGTTGCCAAAGCCGACCTGCTCCTCAAGGGCGAAGATCCGCGCCGCCTGGTGTTCGGTAACAGTTTCAGCGAAGACGGACATGCCGGGAAACGCTTCCGTTTGATGCTCTCCAATCCACCTTTTGGTGTAGAGTGGAAGAAGGTGGAATATATCATCCGCAACGAGTATGAAGCCAAAGGGTATGACGGGCGCTTTGGGGCGGGCCTGCCACGCATCACCGATGGCTCTTTCCTGTTTCTGCAACACATGCTCGCCAAGCGCATGGAGGACGCCACCGGCAGCCGCATCGCCATTATCTTTAACGGTTCACCGCTCTTCACCGGAGATGCAGGCAGTGGGGAGAGTGAAATTCGGCGCTGGATTATCGAGAACGATTGGCTGGAAGGCATTGTGGCCTTGCCCGACCAAATGTTTTACAACACCGGCATCAGCACCTACATCTGGATTGTGACCAACCGCAAGAGCGAGCGTCGCAGGGGCAAGGTGCAGTTAATCAACGCTACCGATGCTAATTTCTGGGAGTTGATGACACCCAAAAGCCTGGGCAGCAAACGTCATCGCATCAACCCCGAACAACGCCAACGGATTGTGGATTTGTACAAAGCCATGCAGCCGGACGAGCATTGCCGCATCTTCGAGAACGCTGACTTTGGCTACCGGCGCATCCGTGTGGAGCGCCCTCTGCGGCTAAATTTCCATGCCACGCCGGAACGTATCGAGCAGGTCAAAGAACAAAGTGCTTTCCAGACGCTGACCGAAAGTAAGAAAAAGAACGAGACAGAAAAGGCCGCCGCCCGCGCTGAAGGCGAAAAACTTCAGCAAGCCATCTTACAGGCCTTACAAAAACTCTCCTCAGCAAAGAGTACCCAGCCGGCTGAGTACCTACACTGGTTGGATAAAGCGCTCAAACCACTGAAATTGAAAGAGCCATTGCGCAAAGCCATCCTGACCACCCTGACCGAGCGCGATGAGACTGCCGATCCCGTGCCGGACAAAAAGGGTGGCTGGGAGCCTGATACCGACTTGCGCGACCACGAGAATGTGCCGCTCAAATACGCACCCTCGGTGTACGATGAAAACGTGCCCCTCAGAGAAAATGTGTATACCTACTTCGAGCGTGAAGTCAAGCAATACATTGCAGACGCCTGGGTAGACGAAGCCTACCACGACGCGCAGGATGGCAAAGTAGGCGTGGTAGGCTACGAAATCAATTTCAATCGCTATTTCTACAAGTATACTCCGCCACCGCATCCCGACGAACTATCGCGGTTGATTGAAGCAAAAGAACAGGAAATTGCCGAATTACTGCGAGCACGCCGATGACATCATATAAGCCGTATTCCGTGTACAAACCTTCTACTATCGAGTGGCTCGGCGATGTACCAGAACACTGGCAGCTACGACGGCTCAAATTCGTTGCCCCTCTTGTGACATCAAAATTGAACGAAAAGCCCGCCGATAGAATCTATCTTGGGCTTGAAAATATCGAGTCAGGTACAGGACGTTTATTGATTGATTCACCTACTGAAAACGTAGAAAGTTCCGTAACAGTTTTTCAAACAGGCGATGTCCTCTTTGGAAAGCTCCGTCCTTATCTTGCAAAAGTCGTACACGCAGACTTTGAGGGGGTATGCACCAGCGAACTGATGGTGTTACGCCCAATTCGTGACCTAGTTCACAATAGATTTCTGTTTTACTTCATGCTTTCGCATGGTTTCATAAGTGTTGTTGATTCCATGACCTACGGCGCAAAAATGCCTCGAGCCAATCCAAACCACGTGAGCAACTTATTAGCCTCTTTGCCCTCTCTGCCCGAACAACGTGCCATCGCAGTTTTCCTTGATCGGGAAACAGCGCATATAGACGCCCTCATCACCAAGAAACGTGAGTTGATTGACTTGCTTGAACGACAACGCACAGCCATCATCAGCCACACCGTCACCAAAGGGCTGGATCCCGACGCGCCAATGAAGCATAGTGGAGTGGAATGGATAGGGAATGTGCCGGAACATTGGAAAGTATTTAAACTCAAGTGGATTGTTCGTAAAATTGGCAGCGGAAAAACGCCAAAAGGCGGTGGGGATAATTATGTGCCGTCTGGGGTATTTTTTCTGCGCAGCCAGAATGTTCATTTCACGGGCTTACGCTTGGACGATGTGGTTTATATCACTGAAGATACTGATGCAGAAATGACATCTTCTAGAGTCTTTGGAAATGATGTCTTACTTAATATAACAGGAGCATCATTGGGGCGGTGTTCACTAGTGCCAAGTAACTTTCCGCCAGCGAATGTCAATCAGCATGTATGCATTATCCGGGCACATCTCAATAAACTGCTACCAAGATTACTCAACTATGCACTTATGTCCTATGCAATGCAATTTCAGATATTTGCCAATGAAGATGGTATCTCACGTGAAGGGTTAAATTTTCAAGCGATTAGCAATATGCTTATAGCTCTGCCCATAAACATTAATGAGCAAAATGAATTGTGCGATTTTCTTGATGGCGAAACCGCTCGAATCGATAGGTTAACAGTACAAATAACAGAAAGCATCAGCCTTTTAGAAAAACAACGCACAGCGCTCATTTCAGCGGCAGTGACGGGCAAAATTGATGTGCGTCTACAAGGACAGTAAAACATTATGTCGAGACTTGATGACCTGATTGACCTCATCCAAACCACCAACGAAGTGTATTTCATCACTGCGCCAGGACGGGTACGCACGGCGTATATCCTCGTGGACGACATTGTCGAACTCGCGCTAAAAACTTTTTTACAAGAGCAGGCGCTAAAGCAACGCGATGATTGCCTGACAGCATTAGAAAAAGCAAGGTGGATAACGACTGACAAACACCGAAGTAGCTTAAAACGCTATTTCGAAGAAGAAATTAATGAAGATGAGATATGTGCAAATCTTGGGCACAACTCCACTACTGCACCTGATGATTTCAAAAACATCATTGCTCCCTATCCCATGATTCGCCATTGGAGTGCGAATGATCCAAACGCTTTTGTGACTTTCGATAATGATATAGTAGAAGTCAAACCTTTTTTTACAACACCAACAGGGGCATCCAACCACATAGCAATTACCTTATTGGATGAAGCACTGTCGCGACATAAGACACGCAACCAGTTTTACCATGACCATCATCAATCAGGTTTAACGATTGATGATGATAAATGCTTAACCGCTTTATGTGCTATGTACGATTTGATAGCATTGCTTTTTCCCGAGTTCATGTCCCATATTCAACAAGTAAAATACAAAATAGTCCGCTGCCAAATTGGCGTTTTGCGACTCAAATTAGCAGCACATGGAGCTCAAGACTTAAAAGGGCCGTATAACAAAGCTTTGGAACAATTCGAAAAAGGGTTCCAGATCAACAGATGGTCCGAAAACTTCGAACATAGCGTCTTGCACACAATTAGTGAAAACTTCTTTATAGCATTGCGACAACAACTACGTGAAGCGATTGCCCAAAGACAACGTAAAGTAGATAAAATCAATCAAATGCATAGTCCAAATGCAACGCGACGTGCCGAAGCAGAAATTGCCCAACGTGCAATAGTTACTCTAAATCAGCAATTGGCAGATATAGAAGCCTTAATCAATTAGATATGGACATATCAGAACACGCCTTCGAAACTTATATCACCGAACATCTCAAAGACATCCATGACTATCGTCTGCGTGAAAGCAAAACGCATTACGATGAAGCGACATGCCTGGATTGGGAGCTGCTGCTCGAATTCATCACCGCCACCCAGCCCCAAACCTGGGAAGATTTAGCCCGGCAACATGGCGCGCTGGTCAAGGATAAATTCATCCGGCGGCTGGTCAAAGAAGTCGAACGCCGCGGCACATTGGACGTGTTGCGGCGCGGCGTCAAGGATTCGGGATGTTATTTCCAACTGGCCTATTTCGCACCTGCCACCACGCTCAATCCCGAACACCAGATGCTCTACGGCAAAAACATCCTTTCGGTCATGCGTCAGTGCCATTACAGCGCCGTCGAAACCAAAGATGCATTGGACATGGTTATCTTTCTGAATGGCTTGCCCATCTTCACCCTTGAGCTCAAGAACAAACAGACCGGGCAAACAGTGGCCAATGCTCGCCAACAATACGCCAAAGACCGCGATCCTAAGAGCGAGCCACTACTGCAATTCAAACGCTGTCTGGCACATTTTGCGGTGGATGATGACGATGTGTTCATGACCACCCGACTGGAAGGAACACGCACCCGCTTTCTGCCTTTCAACCGCGGCAACGATGGCGCAGCGGGCAACCCGCCCAACCCGAATGGCTACGCCAGCGCCTATCTGTGGGAAGATGTGTTCGCCCCTGCCAGCGTGCTTGAACTCGTCGGCAGTTTTATCCATGTGGAAAACGGTGACCAACCCGTCCGGATGATTTTCCCCCGCTACCACCAGCGCGACGCAGTACAGTGCCTTGTAACGCACGCCCGCGAGCATGGGGCAGGGCAAAATTACCTTATCGAACACAGCGCAGGCAGCGGCAAAAGCAATACCATCGCCTGGCTGGCACACCGCCTGGCCTCACTGCATAACGCCCGGAACCAGCGCGTGTTCAGTTCGGTCATCATCATCACCGACCGGCGCATCCTCGATAAACAACTGCAAAACACCGTACGTCAGTTCGAACAGGTGCCGGGCATTGTCAACGTCATTGACCAGGACAGTGCCCAACTCGCCGACGTCCTCAACAGCGGCGCGGACATTATCGTCAGCACCCTACAAAAATTTCCTTTTGTGCTGGATAAAGTCCAAACCAGTCCCGGACGCACCTTTGCCGTCATCGTGGACGAGGCCCACTCTTCGCAGACCAGCGAAGCCAATATAAAACTCAAAGACGTCCTGCGCGCCGAAAGCCTGGAAGAAGCAGAACAGACGGATAGTGAAACCGAAGCCGCTGAACCGACGGGCGAAGACCTCATCAACCAGAGTATGGCGGCGCGCGGGCACCAACCCAACCTGAGCTTCTTTGCCTTCACCGCCACCCCTAAGCAAAAGACGCTTGAGCTGTTTGGTATCGAACAGCCCGATGGCTCTTTCCGACCGTTTCATCTCTATACCATGCGGCAGGCGATTGACGAAGGTTTCATTCTGGACGTTTTGCAGAACTACACTACCTTTGGAACCTACTTCAACCTGCTCAAAAAAGCTGCCGATGATCCGCGCATCGAAAAAGGCAAAGCTTTCAGCTTGCTCAAACGCTATGTAAACCTGCATCAATTCACCATTGTCCGCAAAACCACTCTGATGGTGGAGCACTTCTGGGAGACCTCACGGCACAAGATCCCAGATACCAATGGCGTTGGGCAAGCCAAAGCAATGGTGGTCACTGCCAGTCGCCTGCATGCCGTGCTATACAAACAAGCCTTTGATGCGTATCTCAAAAAACAGGGCTATCCCATCAAGGCGTTAGTAGCGTTCTCCGGAACGGTCAAGTACCACAATCTGGACTACACCGAAGCGCAAATGAATGGCTTTTCCGAAAAGCAAACTGCCGAGCAATTCAAAAAGCCGGAATACCGCTTCCTGATCGTCGCTGAAAAATTCCAAACCGGCTTCGACCAGCCGCTCTTGCACACAATGTACGTGGACAGAAAACTGGCAGGCGTTCACGCCGTGCAAACGCTCAGCCGCCTCAATCGCATCCATCCACGCAAGGCCGACACAATGATACTGGACTTTGTCAACCGTGCTGAAGATATTGAAAAGTCCTTTGGACCCTACTTCGAAGCCACCATCCTGAGCGGAGCCACCGATCCGAACAAACTCTACGACCTGCAAGCCAAACTGGCAGATTTTAACTTGTACACACCTGAACAGGTTGCCGAAATTGCCGAACTCTATCTGCGCAAAGGCGAAAAAGCGGCCAAACTACAGCCCCTATTGCGTGCAGTGGTCGAACGCTATAAATACATCGCCGAGGTCGAGGAGCGTATCCGTTTCAAGCACGTCTTGCGCTCCTATGTCAATGTATACGCATTCCTCTCACAAGTCATCACCTTCCGCGATGCCGATTTGGAGCGGCTCCATCTCTTTGCCCGCCTGCTGATGCGCGCCCTGCCGCAAGAGAAGGAATACAATCCGCTGGCGGTGCATGAGTTGGTGGATTTGGAGAGCTACCGCATCCAACAGATCTTCAGCGGTGCGATTAAACTCAAGCGCGGCGAGGGTCAACTCAGGCCGCTGTCAGACCTGGAAGAAGATGCAATAGCCGACCCAGAAAAAGCCGCCCTCTCGCAAATCATCCAGGAAATCAACGAACGCTTTGGCACCGAATTTACCGAAGCCGATCGCGTCTTCTTCGCCGAACTAAAAACCAGGTTGGTATCCAATGACAGCTTGCAAGCCAGCGCAAAAGCCAATTCGCGCGAAAGCGTGCGTCTTCTACACAATGCGCTCTTCGATGCCGTTTTACAAACCATGATCGACAGCAACTTCGAGATGTTCAAGCGCATCAACGACAATGAGGATTTTGGGCGCGTTGTGCGCGAGAAGATATTTGAGCAGGTGTATCAAGAACTGTTGGAGAAGTTTGGAGTAAAATCGCAGTAATCTGCTGTAGTGCACCCATAAAACTGGACAGATCAAGTAGTTAATAATGCAATCCAACTGAGATCCGAAGGTGTGCACTGAGATGAATAAACGCCGTACGTTTACTGCGGAATTCAAGGCCCAGGTGGTCTTGAGTGTGATCAGTCTTAGCGTATCTACCTCCATCGAATTCGAGGCCAACTGGCAAGCCCAACAGCCTGCATAGGCCCATGTTAACTAAGAAACGTCGTTTTTGTGTCCAGTTTTATGGGTACAGTACAGGACTTTGTCTAAATGCCAGCAGTTAATAACACAAGGAGATTAAAATGCCTGAATTGGTAGGACAAATTCTACAAGTCGTTATTGTTCCTATTGTCATAGGAATTATTACATCATGGTTGTTCTTGTTAATGCAACGTATTCCACCAAATATCCAGATCTCCCCAAATATAGCAAAATTTAAATCAAAAAAACATGCCGGATATGGCTACATAGTAAAGATATTGAATAAATCTAAATGGGCTGCTGTAGATATAAACGTCCGATTTGCTACCATGCAATCGAAAATTGTACCAGATGGACCAATAATGCGAACCAGTGATTTTAAATTGGAGAAAGATTCCGAATTTGAGATACCCGGATTTGATGAGAGCGATCCCGAGGCAAGCGCTTTTCGTTTCATTACTTATGAGGACATAGAAACAAAATGGGATGATGATAAGAATTTCGTGATATTCGTGGTATATGCAAAAAATTCATTAACGGGTTTTGGCAAGGTCTTTAAACAAAGATATTACCTTAAGCGGGATGCAATTAGAGATGGGACATTCAAAAAAGGAAAGTCAATGGAAATCGCTTGACACTGGGAGCAACAACCATGCCCTACCGCAATCACCAAACAAAAGTTGGCACCCGATAGCCTGCTGTCCAATTCATCAGTAGTCAAGCCATACATTCGATCGGGGTTCCTTGCTGGTCTACCAACAAGTTAATCTATGATGTGAGTACAATGGCTGTAGTGCACCAAAAAAAAGTTGGACAGATTAGGTAGTTAATACTACAATCACCCTTATGGAACACCCAGAGATTACCCAAGACGACCTGATCAGGCGTGACCCGATCCTGCGCGTCCTGTGCGCCCGATGGAAGCTCTCCAACGCCAGGATCATCCTGCTTGTCTCCGTCCTGACCGGGCTGCTCTTCTTCGGCGTGGGCGGGATCGCCAGTCTCACGTATGCCGGCCCCGGCAAGCGGATCACGGCCTTCGACAATTTCGCATTCCTGACTGCATGGATCGTCCTCTTCGCCCCCTTGATGTGGGGCACCTTCCTCTGGCAGTCCCGCGTCGTGACAACGCTCATCCTCCGCCTCGTCAAGGGCGGCTCCTTTGGAAATCCGACCTCGGACAATGGCCAGCACGTCATCCGGCTGGCAAAGCAGACCTATGCGCTCATGACCCACCCCCTCCTTTACCTCCTCGTCGTGCTGACGCTCGCCGGTTTTTGGGCCATCGAATTCATGATCGCGTGGCCCGAACAATTCCGCCTCAGC
>JAFGKO010000154.1 GCA_016928525.1 Anaerolineales bacterium
ATCGATATAGTATTACAGACGAATAGGAAGCTTATTTGTTCCGCCCAAAGGTCAATCCAGGGATGAGCATTGGGGTTCCGGACTTATATTCCGCATAAACCGTGCCAAATTCCCGTTCCAATTTACGCTCTTCGAAAAGCGCCCCCACGATAATGTATACAGTAGCCGAAATAATAACAATTAGCAAGTTTACACTCATGACAGGTGTCAGCCAGATAAAGAGCAGGCCCGCGGTATAAAGCGGATGCCGCACCCAGCGATACAGTCCATGGGTGATAAGCTGTGGCGGGCGCTCCTCTTTCTCGAAAAGCTGCCGCAGCCCAACGAACGAGAGCGCGCCAGTTTGTAATACCCCGACTACCAGGATCACAACAGCCGCGAATTGCCCGGCCAGGGTCAGGTATACCCAGGGCGCAGGAAAACGGTATAGCGCCTGGTCTGGTAAGACGGCCATCAGCCACAAGATCGGGATAAAACTGATGACCGAGAATACATTGTATCCAAAGCGATAAAAGCGCATGCCTGTACCCCCAAGTTTGCGACGCAACCATTCTTCTGCTCCCGATGAAGCGGTTATGGAATGGACCACTCCCCAGATCAAAACCGCCAAAACAAGCCAAAGCATGTTCAAAGCAACATTAGGATTATAGGGGGAAGGTACAGTCTCCATAGCACGATGATACCACCCCTATCAGACCAACCTGAACGGTTTTCTCTTACTTGGTGAAGGGATAGTAGCAATTTCTGTATGCCCGCTATCTTATTCTTCCACATGATAAGGCACGTTGACGATAACGATTCCAGGCTGGCGTTTAAGTTGGCTGCGGAGAAGTTCTGCCGTGTTGGTATGCAATGCAGCGGACCAGCGTCTATTCGAAACAAATTCAGGCACAACGATTGTGATAGTTTCGCCCGGCTGACGTCGTTGTGCAATGTCAGCAATATATTCCAGCAAAGGTTCAAGGAAGAGGCGATAGGGTGAATTCAACACCACCAAACGTACGCCCCCGCCCCACTTTTCCCACTTTTGACGTACTTTTTCAGACTCTGCCGGTTCTATCACAACATGGACTGCTGTTATGTCATCAGACAGCCTGCGAGCGTAACGAAGCGCCGCCAATGTACCCTGATGCACGCCACTGACCGGCATGATAATACGATGACGAGTAGTATGTGGAGTGATTGCGCCGAGATTGTCAAGAGAAAGTTTATTGGCAAGTTTTTTATAGTGAGTGTGTATTCCGAAGAAGATTCCAACTAAAGCAGGAATAAGGATCAAAACAACATAAGCGCCATCTTTAAATTTGGTCACAGCAAAGACCATCATCACGACCGCAGTACATGCCGCCCCAAACCCATTGATGACCATTTTCACCCGCCAATCTTTTACATAGTTAAGCGTCGATCCGCGTTCCAACTTCTGTTCGCCGGGTTTGAGTGTACCGATTTTATACCAGCGATGCGCCATGCCGCTTTGTGAAAGTGTAAAGGATAGAAAGACGCCAATCGCATATAACGGTATAAGACGTGTCACACTCGCCTGGAAAATAATGAGTATGATAGATGCAATGGCCGCAAGCGTTATAATGCCACTAGAATAAACTAGACGGCTACCTCGATAGGTAAGTTGCCGGGGGAGAAACCCGTCTTTTGCGACAAGGGCGCCTAAACGCGGGAAATCTGCAAACGCTGTATTGGCTGCCATGATGAGAATAACAGTTGTAGCACCGAGCAACATAAGATAAAGCGTTCCACGCCCGGCAAAAATCGTTCTTGCCAGTTGCGAAATGACAGTTTCGCTTTCCGAAGGAATCACGCCAATTTCTTTCGAGAGGAAGGAAATACTAAGAAATAGCGAGCCAAGGATAAGCGACATCCAGATCAACGTGATACCTGCATTCTTGCTGCGCGGTTCTTTGAAAGCTGTTATGCCGTTTGAAATCGCTTCAACCCCTGTCAACGCAGTGGTGCCACTGGCAAACGCATGTAATATCAGGAAAGGTGTAATCTGCGAGATACTATGAAGCATTTCCAAATCTGGTGGATTTGCTACAGTTCCGAGTGTATTCGTAACAAAGTGGCGGAAAAGGCCAGTCCCGATTGCGATAAACATCATTAAGACAAAGAAATAAGTCGGGATGGCAAAGGCGGCACCCGATTCTTTCACGCCACGCAAGTTCATCATCATAACGAATAAGATGAAGCCAACGGAAAGTAAAACCCGGTATTCATATAAAACGGGAAAAGCAGAGGTGATCTGCGCAACACCAGACGCAATTGAAACCGATACAGTGAGAATGTAATCGGTCAGGAGAGATGCGCCTGCAATAAGAGCTGGCAGCTCACCAAGATTGTCACGCGCTACAATATAGGCGCCACCGCCATCGGGATAAGCGTGGATGGTTTGCTCATACGAGATCGTAACGATGCCCAGTAAAACAACGATGGCAAGGGAAATTGGGAATACGATCCCAAAAGCCATGGTTCCGGCCACAGCAAGAATTACCAGTATTTCTTGTGTAGCATACGCGGTGGACGAAAGTGCATCCGACGCAAAAACTGCCAGCCCAATCGCTTTTCCAATTGTCTGGTGAGGCGCGTCAGCAGTTGACAATGGGCGACCGATGAACCAGGAGGCCAGGGTCCGCGGGGGCCTGTCATCTGTAGATCGTTCAATAATTGCGGTTCGAGAGTTTACTTCTTGATTAATCATTCAATACATTCCGGATTGAAATTTTTTTCTATGCGTTATCCAAACAAACTGTTCCAGACCAAGATCAACCAGGCCTCGACGATGATGGAAAACACCTGTAATATGGAGGCCCAGCCATTTGCGAGATCAGCGATCGTGACCTGAAGAATGAAGAAGCCGATGATGATGGTAATCGAACCAATCCATGCGGCACCCCGGGCCGGCCAGCCCGTACGCGGATCGTTTTGGGGATAAAGTCCGGTCAAGATATAAAGGGGGATGCCCAGGTCTGACTGAAGCAACTGGCTCAAAGGCCTGTGCGACAAACCAACGCGTTGTTCTTCAAAACATACAACCATATCGCCTACCTGCCAGCGTTCCCTAACAGCATCCACCCAGTCTCTTCCAAAAACAATTTCTATCTCAGCAGTCACCTTGCCATTGTTAACCATTGCAGACATGGTGACCAGTTCACGCCTCAGGCTTGGCTCCTCCGTCGCATCACGATATAGACCGACAAACAGGATGTGCTTCCCTGTGGCATTTGCCGATTCCCATAATCTGCGCGTTACAGCATTGAGATCAACTTCGAGGGGAGGTACAAGGACAATTAAACGGCGAACAGATTTGAGTTCCGGCAGGGGTTCAGAAGACAGGGTCATCTCCATGGGGCTTAAAGCTATTTTGGTCATATCACCTCACAATCAGGTGAATCCTATCAACCCGGCATAAAGTGGTGACAAAAATTTCGGGCAATGTGATAAAGAAAAAATAAAAACGCCCTTTTGCAAGGGCGTTGTAAGGTGGGGATAAGCGTTGCGAAGTTTCTAAACCTTCGCAACATTCAATCATTCATCCGCGATAAAGCGGTATCCAATCCCAGGTTCGGTAAGGATAAATTGCGGGCGTTCCGGATCGGCCTCAAGTTTTTTTCGAAGCTGGCGCATGTAGACACGCAGGTATTCTGTATGGTCGGCATCGGCAGGGTCCCAGACATTCGTGAGAATACTTTGGTGCGTAAGCACGCGTCCGTGGTTAGCGGCAAGATAAGCGAGCAGTTTATATTCGGTGGCAGTTAACTTAATTTCTTCATCACCACGCTTGACGATGTGCCATGCCAGATCGATAGTTAACGGACCCGCTCGGACGACTTTGCTCTGGGTTCCCTGCCTGCTGGCAGCATGTCGTAAGGCCACGCGCACGCGCGCCAGCAATTCTTCGATACCAAACGGCTTTGTGAGGTAATCGTCTGCACCTTTATCGAGTGCGACCACTTTATCGCGTTCGCTGTCGCGCACGGATAAAATGATGATCGGGCATTGCGTCCATTCGCGCAGACGCGCACAGACCTCAACACCGTCCATATCAGGCAAACCCAGATCCAGGATCACGATATCAGGTTCATTCGTTGCTGCCAGCGTGAGTCCTTCTTCCCCGCAACCAGCCGTTGTGACCTTGAATCCTTTTTCAGTCAGAATGGTTTTTATCGCACGCTGAATCTGCAGTTCGTCATCAATGACAAGAATATGAGGCGCATTACTCATTCGGTCTCCGTATCCATTGGTAGTTTGGGTGATGAAACGCCTTCCCATACCAATGACAATGTGAAGTGAATGGCCAGCCCATCGGGCACATTCTCAGCCCAAATCCGCCCACCATGTGCTTCGATGATTCCCTTGCAAATCGAAAGCCCAAGACCCGTCCCTGTGATTTGGTCCGCATCTGTAATGCGAAAAAATTTATCGAAGATGCGCTCAAGATGTTCCTGCGGGACTTGCGGCCCCTGGTTGTTGACGATCACATGGATCGTCTCGCCCTCTACAAACGCATTGATCCGAATCAAGGTCTCCTCTGGCGCATATTTGACGCTGTTGCTGACCAGATTTGTAAAGACCTGCTCCATCTGCACGTAATCTACAGGCACAAACGGCAGGCTTTCCGGCATATCTACCTCAATACGATGCCTCTCTGCTACATGTTTCATACGCGCCAGAACACTCCAAACGATCTCAGACAAAATATTCCACTCGCGTTTCGGCTTAAGTGCACCGGACTCGATACGCGACATATCGAGCAGATTTCCAACCAGGATATTCAAATGATCGGCTTCATCGTCGATTGCGGCGATCAACTCGGGACGTGCAGCGGAATCCCAATGGACTTCGTCACTTCTCAGACTCGAAGCTGCAGCTTTGATAGTAGAAAGCGGCGTGCGCAGTTCGTGTGAAACGGATGACAGGATCGCAGACTTTAACCTGTCACTTTCTTCGAGCACTCGTGCACGCGACTCTGCTTGCGCAAGCCGTGCCCGTTCGAGGGCCAACGCCCCCTGGCTTGCAAAAGTCTGCAATAGCCGCTTCTCACTGGACGTCAGTGCTGGCGACTCTCTCCAAAGCCGAATCTCCCCAAGGACCCCCGATGCCACTTGCATGGGAACAGCCCATTCCGGCGGACGATTCGGTTGATTTACTACAGGCAAACGAAAAACAAAAGACTGCGCTCCCGTGATGTGCAGCTCCACTGCTTCACACTGTGAAACATTCTGCACTTGTTTGGCAAGGATTTCCGCAATGTTGTGTCTATCCTGGAGGCCAGCGAGAGCCGTGCTGAGTTCATAAAGTTGTGTGGCTTCGCGCTCACGCGCTGTTGCCGCGGCAAGACTGGCCTGCATGCGCCCAACCAATTGGCTGATTACAACTGCTACGATCAGAAAAATGATCAGAATCACTACGTCAATGGGGCGATGGACCGCCAGGTTATAATACGGCTGGATAAAAAAATAGTTGAATGTAAGGAAGGTTACCAACGCACTGGTGATGCCCGGTCCAAGCCCCCATAAGGCGGTGATCAGGCCAAGGGGCAACAAATATAAAAGAGCAACCAGGGTCGTATCAAGTGATTCACGGAGAGTGAATAAAATCGCCGTAACCAGGGCAATAATTCCAAATGCAAACAAGTATGCTGAAAAACGCGAGACAACCGTTGGAATCCGCATGGCAAATGGTAATGCCTTTCATACCCGCCCAAATGCTGGCATTTCGAGCATCCCGCCACCAGTCTCAACCAGGTAGTATGGCATCCAGGCTACACCAAAGAGTTCCACATAAATGTCCGTTTTCTTGGGCGTGACGGTCGCCTCGCTAATGTCATTGACCACATCTCCCCAACGATCGTTGATCTTGTCGATGACAGCCTGGCGCTCTTGTTCCAGCGCTTGAAATTCCTTTTTATATTGGGCAATCGCATCCAACGATTCTTCTACTTCCGCTTTGGCCTGTTCGGTCATGCGGCGCTTGGTCAGCGAGGAGGACAACCGGCGTGTGTTCTTCCTGCCGCCAAACAGGCCCAGCACATTTTCAGCGTGCGTACCCATTTCCTCCATCTTGCGGTGCGAAAGCTCAGCTTCATCTTCGCGCAGTTCGCGTTCTTCGCGCGCCATTCTATCTTCCAATACCTTGATTTTTCGATCAATTTGCGCTGTGACTTTCTCGATCTCCGCATCCCGCGCTTCACGGGCGGTCTCGGCGCAGGCTTTCATGAACTCCGCCTGTGAAACATCCGGCCCGGCATATACTTTCAAAGCCTCATTTGCCCTAGCCGTGACGGTCACAGACTGGTAGATCCAATCCACGAAATCACGCTGCAAAGCTGTCATTTGCTTGGGCTCGTTCAAGGGCGCATCCAACGGTGAAAAACGCGCCTGGGGGGCAGGTTCACGTTCCACATCTTTAACAGGAAAATTGCTATAAAAATGATCTTCCCAACGCACCACACCCCGCCGGTCTGGATCTTCGACCAGGGCGGCGCGTTGGAGTTCAGTATCTACACCGTATTTGCGGTCGAGGAAACGCACGTTGGCGGCAGCTAGCAATGCCGGGCGATACAGCACGCCGTTCAACTGCGCGTCAGGCAGGGACTTACCTTCCGCGCGCATCGCTTCGGTTAGGCTGAGGTTGGTTGGCAGGAAATATTCGGCCACGCCAGCCGGGAGGGGTGAGCGCGTTTCATATCCCAAGTTAGACCGTGCGGGCTTTGACGGAGAGGACTGGGGGGCGGAAACTGGCATTACAGTGGGAGCAGGCTGAGACACGTCCGCAGCGCGAGGGACCTCGAAACTGGTCGCCGTTTGTGGAGTGGATTCTGTCGAATCTGGCGTCACCCTTAAAAAGTCCGCACCGACGAGCTTGTTCAAAGCCGGGATTTGGTTACGAGATAGGGGTCCGGCCAGGAAGTTCATCGCCCAGCGCGTCTGGAAGAGGGCCGGCTGTTTGGCATGCACGTTGTGCTGGATGAACACTCGTTTGCCGAGCGAGGAAATGAGCTTATCCAGCTCGCCTCGCGAGACGTCCCCGGCGGCGCTTTCCAGGCCATCCAACAGGCGCTCCTTGTCCCGCTCCGTTTGCAGCTTGCCAATGAACCAGGTTCCGGCGTTGGAAAGCGCTTTGTAATCCAGGTCGACCGGGTTCTGTGTAGCCAGCAAGAGACCTAACCCAAAGGCGCGCGCCTGTTTGAGCAAGCGTAACAGCGGTCCCTTGGAGGGCGGGTTGGATTGCGGCGGCAGGTAGCCGAAGAGTTCGTCCATGTAAAGAATGGCCCGTAAGGAGGTCGCCCCCACTTGCGTACGCACCCAGCTTTCGACAGCCGATAACAACAGGGTTACAAAAAACATGCGTTCCGCGTCGGATAAATGCGCCAGGTAAAAAATGCTGTGCCTGGGTTGACCATCGGGCATGTATAACATGGAGCGAATATCCAAATCATGCCCTTCGCGCCAAACTTGAAATGAGGGTGATACCAGGATATTATTCAACTGGATCGCCAAATCCATGCGGTCTTTTTGTGGGAAGAATGTTTCGACGGGAAACGCGCCCAATTTGTCGAAAGGCGGATTCTGGGTTTGCAAGATCAGTTCGGCCAAATCCACATTCTTCCCCTGCTTCCAGGTTTCCTCGATGACCTTCGCCAGAAGAATGTGTTCGCGCGACCGCAACGGATCGATATCTTTCAATCCGACCAGCCCCAACAGGGCTGTTACCGTGTTGGAGATCTTGTCGACCAAAACCTCCCTGTTGGCGCGTTCCTCCTCGGTTGGGAGAGCAAGGGATGACAATGCTTTTACCAACAACCCCGAATCCGATCCCGGCGTATAGACCGCAAACTGCACAGCATTCTTGAGCGCCAGCAAACGCTCTGGGCCAATCCCCCACTGACCAAGTCCATTGCGCCAGGAAAGCGCGGCTTCGTTCGCCGCCTGGTCAAGTGATTTTCCGGCGCGGCGCGCCATCTCAGGGTCGATCCAGGGCTGGAAATCCTGGGGGGCCAGGTTGGAAAAATGCAGCAGCAGGTTGGTCAAGTCGCCTTTGGGATCAATGATAAGCGCCGGGATACCTTGCAGTGCCGCCTCTTCGAGTAAAGTGATACATAAACCAGTCTTGCCTGAGCCGGTCATGCCGGTGACGACCGCATGCGTGGTCAGGTCGGCCGGGTCATATGTGAAGGGTCTGTCTACTGTTTTATTATTTTGGGAATCAAACAGGCGGCCAAGATACAGGTCAGTATCAGTCATCAGAGAACTCCTGCGCAGATATAGAACGAACGTGCTAGAGACTTAATGTACACCAAATCGGTCAAAATGACAACTTAAAAAAAACAGTTTATCGCTGTGCCTGTGTATAAACTCGCCGGAATTCTCCCAAAAAGAAATCAGCGATCTGCTCGTTATGGAAGATAATCAAGTTCTCATCATTGCGCGTTTCAGCGCTGCGTGAGAAGTTATAAGAACCCGTAATCACAATTTTTCCATCGATGATCATGGTTTTGTGATGCATCTGGCCATCATTTCCGTCGATAAAAACATCCAACCCGGCTTGTTTGAATGGATCATACTCCGTGCCTACGTTTGATTTGACCTGCTCATCTTCCATCACCCCGGCTACCGTCAGGCCATTTTCAGCCTGGGCACGAATGGCCTCGCCAAACTCATCAGTCGTAAATGAGAATGCCATAAAGTAGATGCTTTCTTGCGCTTCATTCAGGATTTCAAGGATACGATTTGCCACGCCATCATCCGGCGAGAAGAAGACCTCCATGCGTATGCTATCGATGCTGACTTCAGGATTGGGCGTTTCAGGGACCACATCCTCGCCAAACTTATCATCCACGAACATCTCTTCGAACTCTTTGGTGTAGTTCTCTGCCATCTTGACCGAACGGATGCGGAAGAGTTGGTTGTTATCCTCGTATGCTCCGGAATATGTATAATTCATCGAACCCAGCCAGACTTCGGAACGGTCGATCACCACGAACTTGTCGTGCATCAATCCCTCGCGACGATCACCCAGCACAGGGATGCCTGCCTCGACCAAAGCCTGCGGCGCGGAACCGTCGAGGTTGTCGCTTTCCATCACCACGCGCACCTGCACGCCGCGTTCATGCGCGCGTATCAACGCATCCCGGATCGTTCGCAAGCTCATACTGTAAACAGCCACGTCCACGGTCAGTCGGGCAGCGTCGATCGAGGCGGCCAACGGACCATCAGGTCCGCCTGTCTCCTGCGAAGCCAACGGGCTTTCGGGGTCGGTAAAGTAGATATCGATCCAGGAAGCGTGCGCGCCATAGCCGGCAGGTAGCGGGACTTCTGTCAGCTCGAACCCAGGCGTCTCGGTGACGTCCACAGGCGCGGGCTGGGTCTGAGGCGTTTCAGTAGTCGGTGTCCCAGCTTCACAAGCCGATCCGAGAAGCGACAAGGTTATCAAAACAAATCCAAGCGACAGGTTATATTTTCTCATATGGCTCTCCTGGCGTAAAATTATACTGTCAACATGGTGATATATAATACCCGCACCCCCAAATCTGGGTATCTACCACGGAAATTCCCAAAGAGCGCTCAAGAAAAAGGCACAATTTGTGGCCGGGAAGGGTATAATCGCCCCGCCATGCCAATTGCTGAATTCATTTACACCGAAGTTCTCAAGCCGAAGCCCCTCAAGGCCCTGACCAACGCCATTCTTTTGCGCATCATCCCCGATAAGATCCAGATTGGCCCTGCTACACTGTACCTGGATCCCTGTGACCCGGTCGTCTCCGGCGCACTGACCCTGCGCGTTTACGAACTCAGCGAACAGGCTCTCTTCGCGAAGTATTTACATGGAGATATGACCCTGGTCGACATTGGCGCCAACCTAGGTCTTTACACGATAGTGTCCATGCACCACTTGGACGCAGGCGGGCGTATCATCGCCTTTGAACCGTACCCGCAAACGTACGAAATCTTGCAAAAGAACGTTACCTTGAATCAAAGTAACGGCCGAGCCTGCCCTCGTGTCGACACGTTCAATCTAGCCGCGACCCCGGAACCTGCTCGGCTGGAATTGCGCCTGAATCCGGAAAACCGCGCCGACAACCGCATGTATCGCGGCACCTATCAGGGGAAAGTAGAGTCCTGGGACTCCATCCCGGTTGAAGGCCGCCCGGTGGATGACGTATTGGCCGAACAGGGCATCCAGGAAGTCAACTTCGTCAAGATCGACATTCAGGGCTACGAGCAGAAAGCCATCTCCGGTTTTCGGAAAACGCTGGCGCGCTCGCAAAATGTGATCCTGTTGAGCGAGTTCTGGCCCAAGGGATTACTGGAATCAGGCGGCAGCCCAACCGAATATCTGCAAATGCTGATAGATCTCGGCTTCACACTTTATACGCTCAACGAAAGGCCGCACGGTTCGATCACCCCGCTGGAAGACTGGGAGGCTCTGATTGCCAGGCTGCCAGGACGCAAGTATACAGATATCGTCGGGGTCAAAGGATATGATCTTTCTCAGGGCACTGATTGAACCCGTTGGGTTCTGAGACTATCAGAGAAGACCAGCGTTTCTCTGTTTTCCTCCCTTTCCATGACTGAGGCACCTCCTTCCGCCAACCACCAGATCGCCCGCGCCGCCGGGACGGTCATGTTCGCCATCATCTTCGGTCAACTGGCGGGACTGGCCCGCAGCATGTTGATCGCGCGTAGCTTCCCGGCCATCGAGCAGGATGCCTTCTTCGCAGCCAACCGCGTCTCTGAAACGCTTTTCACTTTGCTGGCAGCTGGCGCGCTCGGTTCGGCGTTCATCCCTACCTTCACCGGATTTCTTGCCAAAAACGAAAAGGCCTCCGCCTGGCGGCTGGCTTCCTCCATCGCAAACCTGCTCACACTGACCTTGAGCCTGCTGGGCGTGTTGGCTGCCGTATTTGCGCCTCAAATCGTCCGCTATGCGCTGGCTCCTGGCCTGGCCGCCGACCCGGCTACGTTCAGCATGACCGTTTCCCTGTTGCGTATTCAGTTGATCGCCTCCGTGCTATTCGGGCTGGGTGGATTGGTGGTCGGCATCCTCAACGCGCACCAGATCTTCTTCATCCCGCAGTTGACCATCGGCTTATTCCGGCTGGGGGAGATTTTCGGTGTGCTGGTGCTGGCGCGCTGGTTTGGCATCTACGGCCTGGCCTGGGGCGTGGTCATCGGCGCGGGATTGTATCTACTCATTCAAATCCCTACTTTGCTGCGGCAAAAAGGCACCTACACTCCTTTGCTAGGCCTGGACAATCCTTCTGTGCGTGAAGTCTTCCGCCTGATGGGGCCGCGCGTGTTAGGTGCGGCGGTAGTGCAACTCAACTTCTGGGTCAACACCTGGCTGGCTTCCCAAATGACCGCGGGGAGCTTGGCCGGTCTACAATACGGCTTTTCTCTCATGCTGATGGCGCAAGCCGCCATCGCCCAATCTGTCGCCATCGCTGCCATGCCGACCTTCTCGGCGCAGTTTGCGCTCGGCAAGCTGGACGAGATGCGCGCCTCGCTTGCATCCAGCTTACGCGGCGTCCTGTTCTTCGCGCTGCCGGCCAGTCTCGGCCTGATCTTGCTGCGCGGCCCCATTGTGGCGATGCTCTTCCAGCGTGGCTTGTCTAATCTAGAGTTGACCTCCATGATCGCTTGGGCGCTACTGTGGTACGCCGCCGGGCTGGTCGGCCACTCCCTTATGGAAATATTGACCCGCGCTTTTTATGCGCAGCACGACACCAAAACCCCGGTCATCATCGGTGTAGTTGCTATGGGGCTGAACGTAGCCTTCAGCTTTTCCTTTTCCGCCCTCTTTGCAAAGCTCGGTTGGATGCCACACGGCGGGCTGGCGCTGGCAAACTCCCTCGCCACCGCGCTCGAAGCGACCGCCCTGTTCGTAACGATGCGTAAACGCTTGAATGGCATTAATGGGAGGCACCTATTGCGCGGACTGCTCCTATCCCTGGGTGGGACGCTGGCAATGAGCATCGCCGTGCTGTTGGTCCTGCGTTTCGGGGCGGGACTATCAGCCTGGTTGCTGGCCCCGATTGGAATCGCGGCTGGAGGCCTGGCCTACGCGCTGACGATGACCGCGCTGCGTGTCCCGGAATTGGCTACTTTGACGAACGCGGTCCGCCGACGATTCATCAAAAACTGACGGGCGGCCAGATCAGCCACATGACCGTGGCCACCAGGATCCCAAACAGCACACCGCCTGTCACCTCCAGGGGCGTATGGCCGAGCACCTCACGCAGTTCATTTTGATCGACCGGGTGTCCGCGTAATAGTTCTTCAAAAAGCATATTGATGCGCTGCGCATGGATGCCCGCCTGCCGCCGCACCCCGGCTGCGTCATAAGTCACCACCATCGTGATGGCTACACCCAACGCGAACAACGGGTTATCAAAGCCATGATACAGACCCACCGCAAGTGTGGCAGATGTCAGTAACGCCGAATGCGAGCTGGGCATACCTCCCACACTCAACAACAAAGCCCAATTCCAACGACGCGTGTAGAGATAATCCAGCGGGATTTTGATGACCTGCGCCAGCAGCCAGGCAGTCAACATTACTTCCAGAACACGATTTTGAAAAACAGCTGCTAGGTTCATGAATATTCCTCGTCTTCTTCAATATCCACCAGCGCATCACCGGACAACTTGCGCACTTTCAGTTCGGCCCCGTCCAGCAACTCGCTACAACGCTTGACCAGGGCCTGCCCTCGTTCGAACAACGACATGGCATCCTCAAGCGGGTTTTGCTCCCCTTCCAACGTATTGACAATGGTCTCCAACTCAGCAAAGGCCTCTTCATATGTCAATTCTTCCACGGGCTTGGGTGATGATGACTTGGCCATTATGACTCCTTATCTTGAGAAACGGTTGCGCCGAACTCCCCGTCGCTGACGCGTACCCGTAAAATATCACCGGATTTTGCCTGTCCCACCTGACTGACGAGCTTCCCATCCACCTGGCGCGAGACGACTGCGTATCCGCGCCCCAGCACAGCCAGCGGGTTGAGGGATTCCAATCGGCGCTCGAACCCTTGCAGGCGAGAGCCATCCAATGCTACGCGATGCTTCAGAGCCGACACACCCCGGCGGGCGTAATCGTCCAGGCGCTGGCGGTCGGTCTGGATACGACGCAGGGGGGAAGAGAAGCGTAAACGCGAGGCCGAGGCTGCGAGTCCGTTGCGCTGCGCGGTCAGCAGGCTGAGGGTCGAGGCAGCGAGGCGGGTATTCATCCCCTGCAAATAAGCCGATAAATCGATCACCGTGACCGGCGTCGCCAGCTCAGCGGCAGCGGTCGGCGTCGGAGCGCGTAGATCCGCAGCGAAATCACACAGGGTAAAGTCGGTTTCGTGCCCTACCCCGCTGATGACCGGCACGCGAGAGGCCGCAACCGCCCGGACCACGCGTTCGTCGTTGAAGGCCCATAAATCCTCGATGGAACCGCCGCCGCGCGCCAATAGGATGACATCCGGTTCGAGTTGGTTAAGCGCTTCCAGCGCAGAGACCAGGCCGGGCGGGGCTTCATCGCCTTGCACGGGCGAGGGCATCAGGATGACTTCGGCCAGCGGCAGGCGGCGGCGCAAGGTATCGAGCATATCGCGCAGGGCCGCGCCGGTAGCAGACGTAACAATACCGATCTTGCGCGGCAACTCCGGGATGGGGCGCTTGCGCTCTGCGTCGAACAAGCCTTCGGCTTCGAGCATGGCCTTCAAGCGTAGAAACTCCTGGTAAAGCGCACCTTCACCCACCGGGCGAATGATGTCGGCGTAAAATTGGTACTGTCCCTGCGGCTCATATACCCCAATGCGGCCATGCGCTTCGATCTCCATGCCGTCCTGCAAGGGCAGAATCAGACGGCGGGCATCGCCTTTCCACATCACGCCCCGCAGCGAGGCGCCCGCGTCTTTGAGCGTGAAATAGATATGCCCGGAAGCAGGCCGCCCCAGGTTGGAAATTTCACCCTGCACCCAAACATCCTGCAAAGTTACATCTGACTCCAAGAGAGTACGGATATGCTGCGTCAAACGGGAAACTGTCCAGGTGACAGAGGCAAAGAGCGAGGGTTGAGCCATCTTCGAGAGGATACTCCATTCTTAGTGGTCTTACAAGTCTATAAAGTCTTACAGGTCTAAAAAGTCCTACAGGTCTAAAAAGTCCTACAGGTCTAAAAAGTCAAATGAGTCTTACAGGTCGACTTGTTAGACTTTTTCAGACCTGTTAGACAAATCAGACGATTAGGACTAATTGACCTGTTAGACCTTTCCTCACTTCTCTGCTAGAATCCAACATCATGAAGCGAATCTGGTCCCCCTGGCGTATGGAATATATCGAAAACCACGAAAAGCAAGTGGGCTGCATCTTTTGTAATGCCCTGGCGCGCGCCGATAACGAGGAAAACCTGATCATCAAACGGGGTGAGTTGGCGTTCGTCATCCTGAACTTATACCCCTACACAAGCGGGCATATCATGGTCGCGCCCGTGGCACACCAGCCCTCCCTGGAATTCCTTGATCCAGACTCGCGCGCCGAAATGATGGAACTGGTTTCACAATCCATCGTGGTATTGAAAAAAATCTACAAACCCCAGGCCTTCAACGTCGGTGCTAACATTGGGGAAGCTGCCGGGGCCGGGGAACCGGGACACGTGCACCTGCACATCGTCCCGCGCTGGGCCGGGGACACGAACTTCATGCCGGTGCTGG
>JAFGKO010000155.1 GCA_016928525.1 Anaerolineales bacterium
CTACAAGGTTTGCCTCCCTACCAGTACGCAGCACAAAATGCCTGATTTTGTCCACTTCCTAATGGTACTAAATATGGGAGCTTGACATTTCCAATACAAGCTCACTTGATGGCGCAAGGTTTCTGGCTTATGCCATAGGGGTATAAATACTTATCAATTGAGTTTCTCTGGATAGGAGCACAATAACGTATCCAGGTATTCTACGCCGCGAAAGTAGGGGCAAATCGAAGTGTTCTTGACGGCGCAACGATGTTCGCGCGTATTTTCGGCCGTGTTCCACGGGCAGGCGTCTTGCGCCCAGCCGATCTCTTCTGGCGGGGTGGCCAGGTCGATGTCCATGTTGGCCCCTTTGAGTTTGTGGATCTTGGCGTTCACGTGATTTCCTTTCTAGAAAATCAGGCACCTAGACGTTGGAATGCCCGCTGAGCGATCAGCGTGATCCAACGTGACGGTTCTTTTTTCTGCGCGAACTCCCAACCCTTCCAGGCCATCCAGATCGACTCGGGCATGAAGCGCCCAAACGCGTCAGCTTTGGCTTTGACTAAACCAGCCATCTCTCGCAGACGCGAGTCTGTCTTCAACCAGGGGAACTGGCTCAACACGTCCAGAACGTGCAGGATGTCATACCAGATCAACGGCGCTTTGAGTTTGGCAAAGTCCGTGCCCATGCCGAAGAGATAGGGTTTGCGCTCTTTGCGTTGCTCCCACAGGCTCAAGATGGTTTCCGCGCCGACTTTGCAGGTTTCGCCATCCCGCCATTCGCTGGACTGTGCCAGCGCCTTGAGCGAGATCAGGTTTGCATATGGACAGGGATCTCCCACCCGCCCGGGACCGCGGAATTTGCCAAGTTCGCTGGCTGCGGCGCACGGCCAGCCGTTCTCGCGCACCAGACTCCCGATGTGGCTGCTCGCCGTTTGGACGCAGGGATCCGTTCCCAGGCCAAACTTGTGCAAGGCGTAAAGCGTCGAAGGAGCATCGCATAACATCCATTGCCATTCGTCTTCGCCACTCCCGCCGAAGTGTGTGGGAATATTGACGATGATCTGAAAGGCGCCTTCCTGTGATTGGTGGTTCAGGATGCGTTCGATGACAGGTTTCAGGGCTGGATCGCTGGCTTGCAATCCCAGGTCTGCCAGGAATGTCAACTTGTGCAGAGGATGCCCTGCGTCATTGTGGCGTTTGAGCGGAACTCCGGGCCATTCTGCCAGTTCTTTCAGCAGGGCCTGCACTTGCGGGTCTGCCAGCATGGCTTTCCGGGCAGCGATGACTTCTTGATCAGTCTCTGCCTGGCCGAGCAGGTCGATGCGGGTGCGGTACTGAACCCAGGGTGGGCCTTCCAGCAGCCAATCCGTAAGTTCTGTTAGATTGGTATCCTTCAACTCATTTTTGACTTCCATAGATTTACCCAATCCTTGTCCATTCTTTCCAGGCGCTTTTTCTTCAAGTTTTCCTTCATGATCCAGCGCACATCTTTATCCGTGCTGGAAAACCAGCGCTCCATGGCACCCTTTCCCTGCGCTGGCTGGGCGGCGACCACCACGCTCCAGCAGTAGCCCAATCCCTGGCGCAAGATTTTGAAGTCTTCGTTCCGCTCTTCAGCATTTTCAATCGCAGCAGTGATTCGATCCAGGAGCGTGAGCGCGCGCAGGATGTGTCGCTCTTCCCGCAGCAGGACCGGTTCGGCCAACCCGGCTGCTACAGCGCGCATCTCCAGCCAGTTACCCGTGGCCCAGGTGTCCATGTTATCCAGTAGTGGGTTCATATCTGCTCGCCCAACCCGTTGCAGGGCCATGGCCACCGCCTCGCGGATGCGCCAGCGTGGGTCAGATGCAAAAGCGCGCAGGGTAGGCCATAGGTCGGTCTGACCTTCCACGATCACCCTGCCCAGCCCTTCGACCCCGCAAAATGCCAGGAATCCATCGGGCGTGTTGACCGGGGCGCGCTGTGGGTCGAACGACAGGAAATGCTCGAAGCGTTCGCGGTCTGCCAGGTCAGCGGCGGCGTGGGCCAGTTCCAGGTTCCCGCGCGGACCGGGCAGACCGGATTCTGCGCGCAGGTAATCATCCCAGTCATCCAGCTTTTCCAGGGTTTTGCGATATTCATCCACCTTGCTCATGGAGAGACCTGGATTTTCATGAAGATTGCATCGCCAAAGGGCTCACCATTCGGGTCAACGGCTTGCCAGGCGGTGCTATATTCGCCCGGCTCGGTCGGCGCGGTAAAGGTGATGCGCAGGGTAGCCTGGGCTCCGCCGCGAGCGGGGTAAAGCGCCTGCTCTGGGGCTGCACCCATTTCCAGACCGCCAACGAATTTCAGGCGGTAACGCGAGTCCCAGTTACAGGAGCCGTTGTTCTGCACCAGCCAGCGCTTGTCGACGCTGGAGCCGGGGGAGACCACAGTGCCATCCGGGATGGTCACGTCTTCGACGAAGGCCAATCCGTCCGTGCAGGGGGGAGTCGCTGTTGGGCTGGAAACCGGTTCCGGCTGTGGGGTAGAGGTGGGGATGACGGGCGTCGCCCCTTGTACCAGGCGTTGAGTCGGCGTGGGGGCTTTGGGCGGGATGAAGGGTGTAGGGGGCGGGGTGGGAGCACAGGCCGGGAACAGGAGAAACGCCAATAAAATGGCAAGCAGGTTCGGGTGTAGTTTGGAGCGGTGTTGGGATTTCATCTTATCCCCATAAAAAGTAGGGACACGACTGAGCGTGTCCCTACGAAATCATCTATTCTTCGTCGTCGACTGATACTTCTTCGTCGACCTCTTCGCCCATAACGAGCGGCATGACCAGTTCGCCCCCCAGCGCTTTCTGGCGGATGATCGTTTCGATCTCGAGCGCCAGGTCGGGGTTCTGGCGCAGGAACTCTTTGGAGTTTTCGCGTCCCTGACCGAGGCGCACATCGCCATAGGAGTAGAAAGCGCCACGCTTGTCGACGATCTCGAACTGGGTCGCCAGGTCGAGCAGGTCGCCGGCCTTGGAGATGCCTTCGTTGTACATGATATCGAACTCGGCGGTGCGGAAGGGAGCCGCGACTTTATTCTTGACCACGCGCACGCGGGTGCGGTTGCCGATGATCTCGGCGCCAACCTTGATGGACTGGATGCGGCGCACGTCGAGACGAACGCTGGAGTAGAATTTGAGCGCCTGGCCACCGGTGGTGGTTTCGGGGTTGCCAAACATGACGCCGATCTTCTGGCGCAACTGGTTGGTGAAGACGACCGTGGTCTTGGTCTGGTTGATCGCGCCAGAGAGCTTGCGTAGCGCCTGGGACATCAGGCGGGCGTGCACACCCATGGTAGGATCGCCCATGTCGCCTTCGAGTTCGGAACGTGGGACCAGGGCGGCCACCGAATCAATCACAACCACATCAACCGCGCCGGAGCGCACCAGCGTCTCGGTGATCTCGAGCGCCTGCTCGCCGATATCGGGTTGGGAAACCAGCAGGTTGTCGATATCCACGCCCACGCGGGCAGCATAGGTTGGATCGAGGGCGTGTTCCATATCGATAAAGGCCGCCGTGCCGCCCATGCGCTGGGCTTCGGCGATGATGTGCTGGCAGAGGGTGGTTTTGCCCGAAGATTCCGGGCCATAAATTTCGGTAATGCGTCCGCGCGGAACACCGCCGACGCCTAAAGCTATATCCAGGGAAAGGGAGCCGGTGGGGATGACCTCGGTGGTCATGCTATGCGCATCCCCCAGGCGCATGATGGCACCATCTCCGTAGCGCTTGATAATATCGCCGACGGCTTTATCGAGTACCGTCCGGCGGCCATCGTCTTGTGTTGAATCTTGTTGACTTTTTCGTGCCATAATTTATTCTCCGAATACCATTGTATGGGTCAAAACGTCGTCATGCAAACAGTATAGCACATATGTTCCATGCGTCAAGGGATATTCTGTCCTTGTGTCGGCAAAAAATCCAGGCTGGGTGTAGGTGGTGGGCTGAGTGCAAAGCCGTCTTCCCCGTGAAAGGTGAAATAGGTGACCTGTCCGGGGAAGATTTCTACCCAGAATTGCTGGGTCTTGTCATCGTACTTCAAAGAAATCTTGTAAATCCCGGCTGGCAGGTCGCTCAAAACCATATTCTCGTTGTAATAGGGATCCGGGTTGGTAGCGCCGCCGCCGTACGTCCGCACGGTGCGCGTCGGTTTACCTTCCGGTTCGGGGCGTATTTCCACCTGATACCGGCGTAGCAGGTCGTTCTTTTCATTCGTGAGCCGTCCTACCAGCACGCCCCAACCTTGCGGCGGTGACATCCAAAGCTCCGGGTTATACGTGTTGTGAAAAGTATTTTCTCCCAAGCGCACCTCGAAATGCAGATGCGGGCCGGTGGTTTGACCCGTATTCCCAACATAGCCGATTACGTCGCCTGTATCTACCCATTGTCCCAAGGTCGCGTTCACGGCTTCCATATGCGCATAAACCGTATAAAGTTGCTGGCCGCGATACCCGAAGTCATGGCGAATGGCCACCGACTTCCCATAGGGGTCATCCTGGTTGAGCGGCGCTTCGGTGAACAACCCCCAGCCGGCCCATACCACTGTCCCTGGCCCGGCAGCCAGGATGGGCGTACCTTTGTCGTCGGGGATGTCCACGCCGGTGTGGACGATATTGTCGAAGAAGATGCCGCCATAGCGATAATCCGCCAGCGGCCAGTTGACGTTGTCCGCTCCGATGGGGCGGGCGAAGTAAAAATGGTCGAATGGCGAGACAGCCCAGGGTACAGGATAGAGTGGTGGACGCCAACTGGAGATGGGTTCTGCACCGGGTGTCGGCAAGTCGAAGCGTAGCGGCGGCGGAGTAGAAGTCGCCTCGTTCTGGACATCAGCCTGCTGACCGTTATCGGAAGCGACCACCGGCGTCGGGTTGCCTCCGAAGGCCGTGCAGGCGGAAAGCAGCATAGCCAGAATAAACAATAGTTTCAGTTTAAATAAATCAATCCTTGAGATCGTAGGTCGGGCTTTTAGCCCGACAGATCCGACATTTGGCGGGTTAAAAACCCGCCCTACTTTTGCAATTGAACCTTTCATGGCGTTGACGTAGGGACCGGCGTATCCGTTGCGGGCGGCGGGAGTGTGGGAGAGGCAGTTGGCCGCGGCGTGCGCGTCGGGACGGGAGTCGACGTCGGACGAGGCGTACGCGTAGGTGTCGGGCTGGGCGGCAGGATGTGCGTTGGCGTGACTAGCACGTCCTTGGGGTAGATTTCCAGCATGGCGCTGTACCAGTCCAGGCCGCCGGTCAGCGCGAATTCGGTAAAACGCGCGCCGCTATAGTAAGTGCGCCAATTGGGCAGCGCCGGGAGGCGTTCCCAGCCATATTGGCGCGCTAGGGTAGTGAAATCCAGCCAGTATCCCGGGAGCACTTCGGCGTACTTGCCGCCCTGCTCGTACGAGCGTGGATCAAGGTCATAACGGGCAGCTAGGTCCCAGGGTGGGTTGTGCAGCGGCTCGCCTTGCGTGCCGTCCTGTAGTTGCGTGCGCAGGTAGAGCTTCCAATAAGTCTGGGTTCCGTAATCCTGACGGACGGCCACCATCCAGCCGGCATTGCTCATCAGGGGATTCAACGCGAAGGCGCGACCGGTAAAGAGCCAGTCTTCACCCAGGCCGGGATCGAGGACGGTTGTCAGCGGGACAAAGGCGTTGCTCAGGCTGGCCAGCACATCCCAGCCTGCTTCTTCGATGAAACGTTTACGCAGCGCGTCGAAAGATTCGTCTACAGAGTCGTGCAACTGCGGGTAGGGTGCTTGAACATCAGGCAATGTGTTCAGCGCGTAACGCTGGATCGGACCTTCCGCCAGTGGTGTGACGGCTATGCTCCATTCAGGGAGAGGAGTCTGCGCTGCGGCATCTGCATAAGGTTTTGGAAGGAGATTGGGCAAAACCATGTTCGGCCACAGCAATCCGTGCACAGGACCGGGTAACGGGATCGGCTGGAGCAGCAGTTCACCTTCCAATGTATAGGAGGTCAAATATTCCTGGTTGGGGCCTTGGATGACGGCCACCAAACGGTCGCCGGGCGCGTTCCAGGCGGGCCAGTCGCCATCGCCGACCCAGGTTGCGGGCCGTTCTGGTTGCAGGGCATCCCAAACGTAGATGCCGCTGAAGCCGATGTTCTGCGCCGCAGAAGTCCAGGCCAACTTGCTCCCATCACCTGTCCAGACGGGGTGGCTCTCGGCAGAAAAAGGCGTGTTGCTCAGGTTGGTGTAGCGTTCCTCGCCGGTTGTATCTAGGTTCGCCAGCCAGATTTCGCTGTCGCCGCTGCGGTTGGAGACGAAGGCCACGTGCCGTCCATCCGGCGCCCAGGCCGGGGAATGGTCGGAGTACGGTTCATTGGTCAACGGGATGGGCTCCTGATTCCCGTCGGTCAATGAGACGATTGCGATTTCGAGATTTTCGTCCAGGTAGAGTTCGCAGGCCAGCCACTGGCTATCCGGGGACCAGGAGGGGGCCGATTCGTATTCTGGCGAGTGCGTCACACGGGTAATCTCACCGCTATCCAGGCTGAGCACGTACAGATCCCAGGTTTCGTCGCGGTTGGAGGCAAAGGCCACCTGGCTGCCGTCCGGGCTGAGAGCGGGATTGGTATCGTCCCATGCGCCGTAGGTCAGACGGGTGAGCGGCAGCACCTGTGGAATATAAAAAAACAGATGCGCGTAACCATTTTCTTCCATCGAGAGCAAAACCACATCCTGCACGCCAGGGATGGGAGTTGAGGTCGCCGTCTCGGTGGGCGTGGGTGTAACGGTTGCTGTCGGTGTAGGTGTATTAAATGGTTGCGAGCAACCCGCCAGGATGGCGGCGAGCAGGATTAACGGAAGTAGCCTTCGGGTGTTGTGAGTAGACATAAAAGGGAATCAGGTTTGGGGGAGCTCGAAGCGCACCGTCACAGGTTTGGCTTCCGGGCCGTCCGGGTAGAAAAGCCTGGCTTGCAGGTCGAGCGGGCCGTCGGCAGGTTCCGTCCGCAAATGCAGGGTGAATTCCAGCTTCCAGGCCATCGGCTCGACGAAACTGGCTGTGCTGATTTCGTCTCCATTGGTGTCGGTCAGAATGACTTCCAGATGCGGCCGTTTTTCGAAAGGACTCATCTCGATGTTCACGCGCACGCGCCGGCCGTCTTCATAGGGTTCGGCGGTCAGGGAGAGGATCTTGGTCTCCTCGGGGGATGTGCGTTGCAGGTTGTCTTCGGGGAAGAAAAATTCCATGAGCGGGATTATACCCTCTCATGCCCCCACTACCCCCACCCCGACCCTCCCCCATTTTCTCTACACGAGAAAATGGGGGAGGGAGCCCTGTAGGGGCGGGAGGGGGCGGGGCTCACTCATCAAACAGAAACGTCGCTTCGGCGTAATGCCGCACGCCCTTGTTCTTGATTCGTTCCACTACCCAGTGTTGCAGGTAGGCTTCTTTATATTCGATCGGCTTCCCGCTCGAAAGCTCGTGCAACGGATAGTTCAAATGCAGCGCGCGGGGTGAAATTGTAAAGCGCGTGATGCCGGTTGGGAGCACACAGTTTTGCCCGGCCAGATAGAGCACAGAGGGGATGTCGAAGCGCGGAAAGATGACCAGTGCTGTCATATCGGGATACGTGGCCTTGAAGCTCTCTGGCAGAGTTTGGCTGGTGCGGTCGAGCAAAGCGATTTCCTTGTAACAGTCTACGATACCATGCAAAGCGCCTACCTTGTCGATCAACTCGGTAGGAGTAATTGCCAGGTACAGGCTTCCATCTGGTAAACGGATTTGCACCGGGATCGTTTCAGGCGGATCGAACGATTTCTGCGGATCGATCTTCTTCAGTTTTATAGTTTTCACGTTTCGCACGGATTCGATCAGAAGCTGGCTATCCATGCCCCATACAATGTGGTTCCAGGTTTGCAATGTTACATTTTTATCATCCGGTTCGACCACCTGGGCCACGATATTGGGGAATCCCATCTCACGCAAAGAGGTGACGCGGTTGGCGCCGTCCAGCACCATGTAGCGCTCCGAGCCGTCGGTAAGCGGCATGACGATGGGCGGGTTGCGC